>NZ_JADGHH010000052.1 GCF_019689535.1 Pigmentiphaga sp. | reverse complement strand
GTACAAGGGCAACGTCTATACGGTGGCGCGCGACTCCAAGGACACCCTGTTCGACCAGACCATCGCAACCTTCGACGACGACGGCGGCGCCTACGACCAAGCCGATGCCGGCGGTTTCATCAAGCTGAACGCGCTGCGCATGCGGATTGCCGAAAACGCTCGCCGCAAGCGCGGATGAGTTCGGTGGCAATGCTTGCCTCATCCGCCCCCTGACGGGCGCCCACACGGACGATCGGCGACCACGGGTCGCCGATCTCGTTTTTGCCCCTGCCGCCCCAACATTCATTCTTGCCATGACCGAGCAAGCCGCACCGCCCGTAGCCATTATCGAAACCGGCGTGCCTCCCGCACCGGTTGCCGGCCGGCACGGCAGTTTCAGCCACATGATCTGCCGGGCGGCGGGGCTGCGGCCGGACGAAGCGGAAATCATCGCTGTCTACCGAGGCGAAGCCCTGCGCCCGCCTTCGAGCTACCGCGCAGCCATCATCACGGGCTCGCCCGCCATGGTGACCGAACGCGCGCCTTGGAGCGAACGGGCCGCCGCCTGGGTGCGACAGGCGGTCGACGAGAAGCTGCCCATCTACGGCATTTGCTACGGCCACCAATTGTTGGCCCACGCGCTGGGCGGGCGGGTCGACTACCATCCGCGCGGACGCGAAGTCGGCACTCGGGACATCGAATTGCTGGAGCCGGCCTGCAACGCCCCGCTGACGGCTGGATTACCCAGCCACTTTCCCGCCCAGCTCATCCACCAGCAGACCGTGGTCGAATTGCCGCCCGGCGCCACCGTGCTCGCCCGCTCGGACCACGACGCCCACCAGATCGTGCAGTATGGCGACGGCGTGCTGTCCACGCAGTTCCATCCGGAGTTCTGCACCGAGATCATGGCCACCTATCTTGCGCATTACGCCGACCGGCTGAAAGAAGAAGGCTTCGACCTGGACACCTTGAAAGCACACATGCGCCCCACGCCCGAAGCCCAGGCGCTGCTGCTGCGATTCATTGAACGGTACGTGCGCACGCGCAAGGCCGCCTAGCGCGGCGCTACGTGCGCTCCGAGGCGCCCGGCACGACGACCGGTTCCGGCTCCAGGACCACGCCGTACCGGTTTTCCACATCACGGCGGATGGCCTCGGCCAGGGCCAGCACGTCGGCGGCCCGCGCCCCGCCATGGTTCACGAGCACCAGCGCCTGCCGTTCGTGGACCCCCACCGGGCCCAGACGCCGCCCTTTCCAGCCGCACTGGTCGATTAGCCAGCCGGCGGCGAGCTTGTAGCCGCCATTGGCCTGGGGGTACCCCACCAGCCCGGGGAAGCGCGCGCGCAAGGCCTCGTACTGTGCAGCCGGCACCACCGGATTCTTGAAGAAACTGCCGGCATTGCCCAGTACCGCTGGATCGGGCAGCTTGGCGCGCCGGATCTCGCACACGGCTTCGAAAACGTCGCGCGGCGACGGCGCGCCCACCAGGCGGGGATGGCGCTGCAGGTCCGGATACTCGAGCACGGGCCGCCACGGCTTGGGCAGCGTCACCCGCACGGAGGCGATGACCCAACGGCCGGGCTCGCGCTTGAACACGCTGTCGCGGTAGCCGAATCCACACTGGGAGGCATCCATGTCCACCCATTCCTCCCGCAGCAAGTCGTACGCGCGCAACCCGGCGAAGCGCTCGCACAACTCCACGCCATAGGCGCCGATGTTCTGCACAGGCGCTGCGCCCACCGTGCCCGGGATCAAGGCCAGGTTCTCCAACCCTCCCCAGCCTTGCTCGACGCAATGCGCCACGAGCCCGTGCCAGGACTCGCCGGCCGCGGCCTCGACGATGCGCATCCGCGCGTCTTCGCCTGCCAGGCGCACGCCCCGCAGCGCCACCCGGGCGACCAGCCCGCGGACTTTGGGCGGCAGCACGACGTTGCTCCCCCCCCCCAACACCAGGAGCGCGTCGTAGCGCTTGGCCAGCGTCGCCAACCGCGGCAGGTCGGCCTCGTCGTGCAATGAGACGCAGGCAGGAGCGAGGCTTTCGAGCGCGAAGGTATTGAGCGAGGACAGATCGCAGGCGCCGGGGGCGGGCAAAGAAGAACGGGTATCGGAATCAGCCAATCGAATCACCGGAAAACCTATCGGGGCGGGACGGGTTCCCGCAGCCCCGCCATCTTACTTGACTACAATTCTTCCTATCCCATCGACCGGCCTGCGGGCCGCCTCCCACGGAGCCATATCCATGCCTACATTCGATGTCGTCTGCAAACCCAACCAGGTGGAACTGCGCAATGCGGTAGAACAGACCAACAAAGAAATCGGCACCCGCTTCGACTTCAAAGGTTCGGACGCCAGGGTAGAGCAAAGCGAAAAAGAATTGGTCGCGTATGCCGATAGTGAGTTCCAACTCAACCAGGTGCGCGACGTCCTGCTGAACAAGATGGCCAAGCGCAATGTAGACGTGCGCTTCCTCGACCACGGCAAGATAGAGAAGATCGGCGGCGACAAGGTCAAGCAGGTGCTGACGGTGCGCAACGGCGTACCGCAGGACGCCGCGAAGAAAATCGTTGCGTTGGTCAAGAACAGCAAATTAAAGGTCCAGGCAAGCATCCAGGGCGACACCGTCCGCGTGCAAGGCGCCAAGCGCGACGACTTGCAGGCGACGATCGCCATGCTAAGAAAGGAAGTGACGGATTTGCCTCTCGGATTCGAGAACTTCCGGGACTAAGCCCTCTACGCGCGTATGCACGTCCCGCCCTCGAAGGCACGGCCCGGACGGCCGTGCCGCATCCGTTCAAAGCGTGGGCCGCTTGAACAAAAGAGCGGGATCGAGATCCAGCGCCTTGGCCAGCTTTTCGATGTTGTCCACCGAAATATTGACGCGCGCCCGCTCGACCTGACTGACGAACGTCCGGTCGAGATGGGCGGCGAACCCGAGTTGCTCCTGCGACATCTTCTGGGCGACCCGAAACGCGCGGACGTTGTAGCCTAGGATCTCGCGCAGGGTGGCCAACGGCGCCGATGGATTGGGGGATCTCAGTGGTGCGGGCATTGACGCATACTCCCCACGACAGCAGGTTATATCTACCGGTTTTACATCAAGTATTCCCAAGCTCGCTGCAACGCTTCGCAAAGCGCTTCAGCAAAAGTAATTTTGCGCTTGTCGGACAGATGGAAATACCGGGCTAACCCTGGTCGAGCTCATTTTGCCCATTCGGGAAAACGCGTGCGTATCGATTCCTCGATGCCGGCGGCGTCCAATCCCAGCCCGGCCAGCAGCGCCGCCTGATCGCCATGGTCGATGAAGCGGTCGGGCAAGCCTAGCTGTAGCACGGGGAGGCATACGCCGGCCTCGTTCAGCGTCTCGCAGACGGCGCTGCCTGCGCCGCCCATGATGCAGCCCTCTTCCACCGTGACCAGCGCCGCATGCCGGCTTGCCAGGTCCAGGATGAGCTCGCGGTCGATGGGCTTGACAAAGCGCATGTCGGCCACGGTGGCATCCAAGGCTTCGCCCGCCTTCAAGGCGGGAACGGCCAGGGTGCCGAATGCGAGGATGGCGATGCCCGGCTTTCCTGCTCCAAGGCGTCCGCTTTCCCGACGCACGACCCCCTTGCCCAGCGGCACGGTGTCCAGCCCGGGCGCCGGGACGACGCCCCTTCCCGCGCCGCGCGGATAGCGGACGGTGGCCGGGCCCGGATAGGCATAACACGTCGAAAGCAGTAGCCTGCACTCCGCTTCATCCGAAGGCGTGGCCACGACCATATTGGGGATGCAGCGCACGAAGGCAATATCGTAATTGCCGGCATGCGTGGCGCCGTCCGCCCCAACCAGGCCCGCGCGATCGAGCGCGAACGTCACGTCCAGGTTCTGCAGCGCCACGTCGTGGATCATCTGGTCATAGCCGCGCTGCAGAAAAGTCGAATAGATCGCGACCACCGGCTTGAGCCCCTCGCACGCCAGCCCGGCGGCGAATGTCACCGCATGCTGCTCGGCGATGCCGACGTCGAAATAGCGATCGGGGTAACGTTGCTCGAACTCCACCAAACCGCTACCTTCGCGCATGGCCGGGGTAATGCCGATCAATCGTGAGTCGGCGGCCGCCTGGTCACACAGCCATTCTCCGAACACCTGCGTGAACGTCTTGCGGGGCGGCGTAGCGGGTGCGGCGATGCCGACCGCCGGGTCGAACTTACCCGGGCCGTGGTAGAGCACCGGATCCGCTTCGGCCAGCTTGTAGCCTCGCCCCTTGCGAGTGACTACGTGCAGAAAGCGCGGCCCCGTCAGCTTGCGCATGTTCTGCAGCGTCGGGATCAGCGAATCGAGATCGTGGCCGTCGATGGGGCCCACGTAGTTGAAGCCCAGCTCTTCGAACATGGTAGCCGGCGTCACCATGCCCTTGGCATGTTCCTCGATCCGGCGCGCGAACTCGAGCACGGGTGGCACATGCGACAGGACCGCCTTGCCCACGTTGCGCGCGGCGGCATAAAACTTCCCGGACATCAGGCGCGCCAGGTAGCGGTTCAGCGCCCCGACCGGCGGCGAGATCGACATGTCGTTGTCGTTCAGGATGACCAACAGGTCGATGTCCGGCATGACGCCGCCGTTGTTGAGCGCCTCGAAGGCCATGCCGGCGGACATCGCGCCGTCGCCGATGACCGCGATGTGTTTGCGTTGGATGCCGGCGTTGCGCGCCGCCACCGCCATGCCGAGCGCGGCAGAGATGGAGGTCGAGGAATGCGCCGTGCCGAAGGCGTCATACTCGGACTCGCTGCGGCGCGGAAAGCCCGACATGCCGCCCATCTGGCGCAGCGTGGCCATGCCCGCGCGGCGGCCCGTCAGAATCTTGTGGGCGTAGGTCTGGTGTCCGACATCCCAGACGATGCGGTCATGCGGCGTATCGAACACGTAATGCAGGGCCAGCGTCAACTCCACCGTGCCGAGATTGGACGAAAGGTGGCCGCCCGTGCGGGAGACGGACTCGAGCACGAAGGCCCGCAACTCGTCCGCCAGGGCCGGAAGCTGGCATCGGTCCAGTTTCTTCAGGTCAGCCGGAGAGTCGATGCGGTCCAGCAATTTCGTTGGCATGTGCGGAATCTCCGTTCAGCGATCGCGCAAGACGATGAAGTCGGCCAGCGCCGCCAAGCGTGCGGCCCCCGGCCCAAGTGGCGCGATCGCCTCGTGCGCGGCCAGGCGCAGGCGCTCCGCCAGCGCCCGGGCCTCTTCCAGGCCGAGGATGGATACATAGGTGGGCTTGTCGGCGGCCGCATCCTTGCCGGCCGTCTTGCCCAGGCGCGCCGAATCGGCAGTGACGTCGAGAATATCGTCGACCACCTGGAAGGCCAGCCCCACGGCCTGCGCATAGCCGTCGAGGGCTGCGCGCTGGGCAGAGCTCGCCCCCACGACAATGCCGCCCAGCGCCGCGCTGGCACGCAGCAACGCGCCCGTCTTCATGCGATGCATGGCCTCGAGCTCGTCGCGGTTCAAGCTCTTGCCCACGCTTGCCAGATCGATGGCTTGCCCGCCCGCCATGCCGCGGCTGCCGGCAGCCGCAGCCAACGCCTGTACGGCCTGCACCGTCAAGCCGGGCGCCACCGGCATGGCTGCCAGCACGTCGAATGCCAGCGCCTGCAGCGCGTCGCCCACCAGCAGGGCGGTCGCCTCGCCGAATTCGACGTGCACGGACGGCCTGCCCCGGCGCATGGCATCGTCATCCATGCAGGGCATGTCGTCATGGACGAGGGAATAGGCGTGTATCAATTCCACCGCCGCGGCCGCCGCATCGAGTGCGGCCTCGCCCGCCGGCCCGCTTGCGCCACAGGCCTCGCCCGCCGCGTAGGTCAGCATGGGGCGCACGCGCTTGCCGCCGCCCAGCACGGCGTACCGCATGGCCCGGTGGAGGGTGTTGGGCGCGACGCTCTCGTCGGGCAAGCAGCGCGCGAGCGCCTGTTCCGCGCGCTCGCCGCAAGCCGCCATCCACGCGGGAAATCCGTCATCGCAGGCGGTCATCGACTCAATCCCCGGCCTCGTCGAGCGGGCGGAGCAATTCGCCCTCGAGCACTTTCACCTGCTGCTCGGCGCGCGCCAGGCGGTCTTGGCAAACCCGCACCAGCTCGACGCCCCGCCGATACGCCGCTAGGGATTGTTCGAGAGGCATGGCGCCGTCTTCCATCTTCGCCACCAAAGCCTCGAGTTCGCTGAGCGCGGTTTCGAAATCCTGAGGCAAGGCCTCCGCCGCGGCGCCCTTGTCCGCTTCCGGCACATTCACTTGCTTCTCGGCCAATCACGCCTCCTTCTCAACACACGGCACCGAACCTGGCATTGTACGGGATCGCGGCGACTGGCCCCGCACTGCCCCCAGTGCCCGCGGGGACTTATCCCCCCGTCCGGGGTACAATAGCCGGCTTTGATCGGGCAGATCATTTTCTTCGCGCCAGTACCAGCTTGTGACGTTCCCGTGCCGCTCCAGGTCGCGTAAGGGGCGGTGTCGCACTGTGGGGTATTGGCTTCACAACTCTCGCGGAGGGAAGTCATGACCGATATCGGTCGCGTGGCGCATGTGACGGCGAGCCGAGCGCAGCTCCCAGTCAGTGCCTATTTCGATAAAGCGCGCTACGAGCGCGAACTGCAAGTGATTTTTGGCCAGTCTCCCCTTTACGTCGGGCACGAGAAAAGCGTTCCCGAGATTGGAGACTACCGTACCCTGATCCAGGAAAACGACGGCCGCGTGCTGGTGCGCAACCAGGGCGGCATCGAGCTGTTGTCCAACGTCTGCCGTCACAGGCAGGCGCTCATGCTGGGCAAGCATGCCCCCGGCGAAACGAAGGAAGCGGCGCATTGCGCCGGCAACCTCGGGCGCCCGGGCCACATCGTATGCCCGCTGCATCGCTGGACCTACGACGCCCACGGCAAGCTCATCGGCGCGCCGCTGTTCAGCGAAACGCCGGGGCTGGACCTGCAACGCTTCCCGCTCCAGGAATGGAACGGCTCGCTGTTCGAAGCCCCGCGCCACGGCAACCGCAATGTCGCCACCGAACTCGCGCCCCTGCTCGGGCGTCCCGAGTTCGACTTCAGCGATTACGTGCTCGACCGCGTGGAAGTCCACCAGTGCAACTACAACTGGAAAACTTTCATTGAGGTCTATCTCGAGGACTACCACGTCGGCCCCTTCCATCCCGGACTGGGCCGCTTCGTCACCTGCGACGACCTGACCTGGGAGTTCGGCGAGTACTACAGCCTGCAGCGCGTCGGCGTGCACAATGCGCTGGCCCATCCCGGGTCACCCGTGTACCAGCGCTGGCACGACGCCCTGCTTGCCTATCGCAACGGCAGCACGCCGGAATTCGGCGCGATCTGGGTCACGCATTTCCCGACCCACATGATCGAGATCTACCCGCACACCCTGGTTTTGTCGACGCTGTATCCAAAAGGGCCGCAGGAAACCGTCAATATCGTCGAGTTTTATTATCCCGAGGAAATCGTCCATTTCGAACGCGAATTCGTGGAAGCGCAGCAGGCCGCCTACATGGAAACCGCCGTCGAAGACGACGAAATCGCCGAACGCATGGACAAAGGCCGCCGTGCGCTAATGGAACGCGGTGCCGACGAAGCCGGGCCTTATCAATCGCCCATGGAAGACGGCATGCAGCATTTCCATGAGTGGTATCGGAAAGTGATGAACGAGCCCGAAAGTATTTAAAACGTAACTTGCTGCCCATCTCATTTTTAAAGCGCCCCTTGCGGGCGCTTTTTGTTTGCCTGCGGACGAAGCAATAAGTACACACGCCTGGGCCTGGGGCGAGAAATTACAAATCCATACACCGGTGCCTTGTGGCAGGCGCGCCCGGCGGTTAGCTTGACCATAAGCCCCGGGTCCTTTTTTTGCTGACCCGGACCTCGCCAACGGCAAGAAACGACGGGAGGGCAATCATGCTGCATTACGCAGTCGTATTTTTCATCATCGCCATCATCGCGGCGGTATTGGGTTTCGGCGGCATCGCGGCCGGTGCAGCCTCTATCGCCAAGATCTTGTTCTTCATTTTCATTGTGCTTGCCGTCCTGTCGCTCTTGAGCGGCGTTTTTAGAAGATAACCAACACGCAAGGAGAAAAACCATGATCATCCGTACCCTGCTTATCGCCGGCATTATCGGTTCCACCGCTGTCATGGGCGCCTGCACGTCGACCCGCACCCAGCAATCTGCGGGTGAATATACGAGCGACGCCGCGATTACCGCGAAAGTGAAAGCCGCGCTGCTTGCGGCGAAGGACGTCAGCGCCGCCGACGTCAACGTGGAAACTTTCCGCGGGACCGTGCAGTTGTCCGGCTTCGTCGATTCCCAGGCCCAAGCTGCCCGCGCGGTGGAAGTCGCGCGCGGCGTGGAAGGCGTGCAAAACGTCAGGAACGACCTGCGCCTGAAGACGGGGCGCTAAGGACGGGGCGCTTAGCCCCGCCGGGAAAGAAGCTGTAATGAGCGGATTTTCCCAACGTGCAAACGAAAATGGCCTCGCCGTACGGCGAGGCCATTTCGTATTTTCACAGGCGGCGCCAGGCGCCGCGTCCTCGATTTTCCGGCGGGGGAATTACCGCTTCCCGCCTGCCGCCATTAGGGCGCGAATCCGGTCCTCGATGGGGGGATGGGTCGCGAAGAGCGCGCGCAGCCCCTGGCCGCCGCCGATAATGCCGGCCGATTCGAACGTCTTCGGAAGGTTTCCGGGCTGCATTCCGGCCAGCCTGGTGAGGGCGTGGATCATGGGCGTGCGCGAACCGAGCAGATACGCCGACCCGGCGTCCGCGCGATATTCGCGCTGGCGCGAGAACCAAGCCACGATCATGGAGGCAAGGATGCCGAACACGAGCTCGCACACGATGACCGTGGCGAAATAACCGATGCCCCCGCCGCGCTCGTTCTTCAACACGATGCGGTCGACGACGTATCCCACCACGCGCGCGAAGAAAACGACGAAGGTATTCACCACCCCCTGGATCAGCGAAAGCGTCACCATGTCGCCATTGGCGATGTGGGCGACCTCGTGCCCCAACACGGCGCTGACTTCCTCTTCGGTCATGCTCCGGAGCAGCCCGGTGGATACGGCCACCAACGCATCGTTCTTGAACGCGCCCGTTGCAAAGGCATTGGGTTCGCCCTCGTAAATCGCCACGTCGGGGCGGCCGATGCCCGCGCGATCGGCAAGCTGGTGGACGGTGTCTACTAGCCACTGTTCCTCCGCGGTGCGCGGTGCGTTCGGATCAATGACCCGGGCGCCCGTGCTCCATATGGCCATCGGCTTGCTCATGAGCAGCGAAATGGTGGACCCGGTAAAGCCGACGATCAGCGAGAAAATCGCCAGCATCTGGATATCGAGGCCGTTGGCAGTCAGGAACCGGTTGACACCGAGAATGCTGAGAGTCGCGGTCAATACCAGCATGACCGCGATGTTGGTCGCCAAAAAGAGCACGATGCGTTTCATGAGGGCTGGAAACTCCGAATACCTTGGTTTGATTGTGTTGTGGGCCAGGAGACGATGAGCCTCCTCGGCTGACCGGGAACCGCCCCGCGCGGCGCCGACTGAGACGGCAACGGGCGTCGGAAGTTCCCCCCGCCCGCCGCAGCGCAGGTGGGGAGTCGGCAATACCCGTTTCCCGGCAAGGGCTATATGGTAGCCGGGACAGCGGTTTCAAGGCCAATCCCGATGCACCCTCGCTACAATCGGGCCTCCCTAGCCCACTCTGCCCTGTCCATGCAAGCCCTCTGGATGCTGTTCGCCTCGCTGATGTTCGCGATCATGGCCATGTTCGTGAAATTCGCATCCGAGCAAGCCTCCCTGGGCCAGATCATTCTTTTCCGCGGCATCCCGACGGCGGTCGGCATCCTGGCCTGGGCGCTGGCCACCCGGCGCCCCATCATTTCTCCCACGTGGCGGCTGCACGTCATGCGCAATATCGCGGGCTCCGGGTCCATCTGGCTGTCTTTCTTCGCCATGGGGCACCTCCCGCTGGCGACGGCCGTCACGCTGAACTACACCTCACCGCTCTTCATCGCGGGGTGGATGAACGTCCGCGAACGCGACATGACCGACCGGCTACGCACCGTGGCAGTCGTCGTCGGCTTCATCGGGGTCATCGCCATCCTGCGGCCCACCGTCGACCAGTCCCAATGGCTTGCCGCGTTTGCGGGGCTGGCCGCGGGCAGCCTGACCGCCATCGCCGTCATGCAGGTGCGCTCGCTGGGCCGGGCCGGCGAACCGGAATGGCGCATCGTGTTGTTCTTCGCCCTCTCGTCCTGCCTGACGGGCGGACTCGCAACCATGCTGACCGGCTGGAAAAGCCTGACGCCTTATGGCTGGCTCACGCTCCTCGGAGTGGGGCTGTGCGGCCTTTTCGGCCAGTTCGCCATGACCCGCGCCTTCAGCCGTGGTTCCGCCGCGCTGTCTTCCGTGCTCCAATACAGCACCATTCCATTCTCCATCCTGCTCGGCTATCTCTTCTGGAATGACCAGCCGGATGCGCTCGCGTGGCTGGGCATGCTGTTGATTGCCGCGGCCGGCCTGACCTCCACGTGGCGCACGCTACGGGAAGCGCAGCGCAAGGCCTGAGCCGCCCGCCGCGGCACGCGTGGCGCAGCGCCCCAGGGCGCATCGAGGAGGCCGGCTTGCAGCAAAGCGCAGCCGGGTTCACACTTGAGGCATCCCATTTGCCGTTTCCGCCATGCCCCTGAAGCTGTCCGTTCTCGACCTGAGCCCCATCCCCTCGGGCTTTACCCCCAGCGACGCCCTTGCGAACAGTGTCGACCTGGCGCGCCATGCCGAAGCCGCCGGCTACCATCGATATTGGCTTGCGGAGCACCACAACACCGGCATGCTGGCCTGCTCGACGCCGGAACTGCTGATCGCCCGCGTCGCGGGAGCGACCTCCCGGCTGCGGGTGGGTTCAGGCGGAGTCATGCTGCCGAACCACAGCCCCCTCAAGGTCGCCGAGACCTTCCGCGTGCTCGAGGCAATGTTTCCCGGCCGCATCGACCTCGGGCTCGGCCGGGCGCCGGGCACGGACCCCGTCACCGCAAGCGCGCTGCGGCGCGGCCACGCCGATGCCGACAACTTCCCTGCCCAACTATCCGACCTGATCGGCTACCTCAAGGACGCCATGCCGGCGGATCACCCGCACTCGCGGGTCCGGGCAACGCCGGTAGGGGTGCCGTGCCCGCCCATCTGGATCCTCGGTTCCAGCCTCTACGGCGCCCGCGTCGCCGCTGCCAACGGCTTCGGTTTCGCCTACGCGCACCACATCGTGCCGGAGAACGTCTACACCGCCATGCGGCTTTACCGAGAGGAGTTCCGCGCTTCCCCCTTCGGCCACGAACCCCGGGCCATACTGGCCGTATCGGCCATCTGCGCGCCGACCGCCGAGGAGGCCGAAAGGCTGGCCGCCACTGCCGACCTCAGCATGATGCGCACGCGCACGGGGCGCACGCGCTACCCGCTGCCCAGCGTGGAAGAAGCCCTGGCCTATCGGTACGAGCCCGACGAAGAGGCGCTGCGGCAATACAACCGCACGCGCATCCACATCGGCACGCCCGAAGCGCTTGCCGAATCGATCGGCGCGCTGGCGCGCGCCACCTCGGCCGACGAGGTCATGGTCAACACGATGATCCACAACCACCAGGACCGGATCCGAAGCTACCAGCTCCTGGCTTCGGCGCTCATGTCCTGAGCGCTCCCTCCAACCCCCTGCAAGGACTCCACATGCAGCTTCACGGAAAAGTCGCACTCGTCACCGGTGCCGCAAGCGGCATCGGCAAGGAAATCGCCAGCACCCTAGCCGCGTCCGGCGCCGCCGTCGCCATCGCGGACATCAATCTCCAAGCGGCCCAGGCGGCCGCCGAGGAGCTCAAGATCAAGGGTTGCCAGGCGATGGCCCTGGACTTCGACGTGACCGACGAAGCTGCCGTGGAGCAAGGCACCCAGCTCGTCGTGAACACCCTGGGCAGCGTGGACATCCTCGTATCCAATGCCGGCATCCAAATCGTCAGCCCCATTGACCAGTTCGCCTACGCCGACTGGAGGAAGGTCCTATCCATCCATCTGGACGGCGCGTTCCTGACCACCAAGGCCGCGCTCAGGCACATGTACCGGAACGATCGGGGCGGCATCGTGATCTATACCGGGTCCGTGCATTCGCATGAGGCATCTCCGCTCAAGTCAGCCTATGTTGCCGCCAAGCACGGGCTGCTCGGCCTGGCGAAGGTCTTGGCCAAGGAAGGGGCGCCCCACAATGTGCGCTCGCACGTCGTCTGCCCGGGGTTCGTACGCACGCCGCTGGTCGAAAAACAAATTCCCGAGCAAGCGCGGGAATTGGGCATTAGCGAGGAAGAAGTGATCAAGAAGGTCATGCTCGGCCAGACCGTGGATGGCGAGTTCACGACGCTGCAGGACGTCGCGCAAACCGTGCTCTTCCTCGCCACATTCCCGACGGCCGCCTTCACCGGGCAATCTTTCGTCGTCAGCCACGGCTGGCACATGCAATAGCGCGGCGTGCCGCACGCCGGCATCCGCCTGCGGATCGCCGCACGCGGCGACGAGGCGAAGCGGCTTCCCGCGGGACGGCATGGCAATGAACCCTTATCTCACTCTATTCGACATCGCAGGTTACGTAGCGCTGCTCCTTTGGGGCATCTACCTGGTGCAGACAGGCATCCAGCGTGCGTTCGGCCCGCGCCTGCGCATGATGCTCGGGGTCGCCCTGGGCAACCGCATCTCCGCATTCTTCGCCGGCCTCGGCGTCACCGCCATTCTCCAGAGCAGCACGGCCACCGGACTCATCGTCGCAGGCTTTGCGGCGAACGGCCTGGTGAAACTGGTGCCGGCGCTCGCCGCCATGCTAGGCGCCAATGTGGGCACGACACTCATCGTCCAGGTGCTTTCGTTCGACATCGCCCGGATCGCTCCCGTCCTCGTGCTCGTCGGGGTCGTCATGTTCCGCCGCGACAATGCCACCCACATACGCGATTCCGGGCGCGTGCTCATTGGCCTGGGCCTGCTGCTGCTCGCGCTGCACCTGCTGCTCGCCGAGCTCGCACCGTACCGCGAGCTACCTGAACTATGGACAGCACTCGGGGCCCTGTCCGGCCACCCCGGCCTCGCCATCCTGCTGGCCGCAGTCCTAGCCTGGGCGGCACACTCGAGCGTCGCCGTGCTGCTGCTCATCATGTCGTTCGCGGCGCAAGAACTGCTTCCCATGGACAGCGCGCTCGCGATGGTGCTGGGCGCCAATCTCGGCACGGCGATCAATCCCCTGCTCGAAGGATCGGCCCGGGACGATGCGCCGGCGCGTCGGCTTCCGCTGGGCAATTTCCTCAACCGCGTCGTCGGCGTCCTGGTCGGGTTGGCACTGCTACACCACATCCACCCTTGGATGGTGGCATTCACTGGCGACAACGCACGCGCCGTCGCCAACTTCCACACCATATTCAACCTCGCGCTCGCCGCGGCCTTCCTGCCACTGCTCACGCCCTACGCCGCCTTGCTGCAGCGCTGGCTGCCGTCCGACCCTTCCAAGACGGATCCCGGCCGCCCCATGTACCTGGACAGCGCCGCACGCGCCCTGCCCGTCGTCGCGCTGGGCAACGCAGCGCGGGAAGCCCTGCGCATGGCCGATACGCTGCAGGCCATGCTGCACCACGCGCGCGAAGCTCTGGCCACGGCCGACCGCAAGCGCATCGCCGAAGCCCGGCGGCTGGATGACGTCCTCGACCGCCTGAACGGGGCCATCAAGACCTACGTCGCCAACCTGGACCAAGAAGAACTCACCGCCGAGGACCGCCAGCGCGCGAACGAAATCCTTACCTTCATCACGAACCTGGAGCACGCCGGGGACGTCCTCGACAAGAATCTGCTGAATGAGATCGGCAAGCTCAACCAGCGCGGCCTCAGCTTCTCGCCGGAAGGCCGGAGGGAGTTGGACGAGATGCACGGCCGCCTGGAGACCAACCTGCGCTTGGCGGCGTCGCTGTTCGTGACTGCCGACCCGCGCGCCGCACGCGTCCTGGCGGCCGAAGAAGACGCCTTCCGCGACCTAGAGGCGAAGGCCACGCGCGCCCATTTCGAGCGCCTGCGTAGCAGGCGCATCGATACCACCGAAACCAGTGCACTGCACCTGGATGCGTTGCGCGACCTGCGCCGCATCAACAGCCACTTGGTGGCGGCCGCGGCCTACATCGTCGAGGGCCGCGGCGAACCGGCACCCGGCTCGGAACCACCTTCTTCCGACTCGACGGCGCAGTCTGCGCCCGAATAAAGCCGCCAATCAGCGTGGAGCGCGCTGCGCCTCCTGCGCATGCACCGGCGACAAGTCATGGGCGTGTCCGTTCCCCGGAACGTGGTGGAACGCTGAGTACAGCAAGTGGACGATCACCACGCCCGCCGCGATCAATGCAAATTGGGGCAGGCTTTCGCGCAGCGTCGTGCGCCGCTGCATCTGCGGCATCAGGTCTGCCACGGCGATATAGACGAAGCTGCTCGCGGCTAGGGTCAGCACATACGGCAGCCAGGGCTTGGAGTCGGCGAGCAGGTAGTAGCCGACCACGCCCCCCGCGATGGCCATGAGACTCGACAGGGCGTTGAAAGCCAATGCCCGCTGGCGGGAAAAGCCGGCATTGACGAGGACGATAAAGTCGCCAAGCTCCTGCGGAATTTCGTGCACGGCGATGGTCAGGGTCGTCAATAGCCCCAGCATGGGGTCGGCCAGGAAGGCCGCGGCGATCACGATGCCGTCGCAAAAGTTGTGCAGGCCGTCGCCCAAGAGCACCGCCAGCCCCCCCCGCCCCGCTTCATGGGCGTCATGGCCCGGCGGATGCCCGTGTCCGTCATGTTCGTGATGGTGGTTGTGGCGCAGGACGGCCAGTTTCTCGAGCACGAAAAACCCGAGCAGGCCGATCAGCAACAGCGCGAACAACACGCGCGTGTCGGCGTCCGAATCGAAGGCCTCGGGCAAGGTGTGGAGCAACGCGACCGAGAGCATGATCCCCACCGAAAAACTGATCATCTGGTGGAGAAAGCGCGCGAAATAGCGAAAGGCCAGCCAGCCGGCGACGATCACCGACAGGACTCCGCTCGCTACCGTGGCGAGCAGAATATAGGTTAAGGTCACGGCAAGCTCGTGAAACTCAGTTGCAGAAACGCAAGTATACGTAACTTCCCGGTTTTTAGTTTTCCATCCCGAGCTCGCCGGCGAGGAGCCTGCCCGTACGGAACAGGCGTTCGCGCTTCAACGTGACGCGCACCGGCTCTTCGCGCCCCAGCGCCCGCGCATGGCGGGGCACCGTGGCCAGCGAGGCGAGCAGGCGCAGGCGGTCCTCGCTCGCCCAGGCCGCGAACTGTCGGTCCGGATCCCAGACGGTAAGGCCTTGTCGCCGCAGTTCCGAACGATTGAAGTCCTTGAGGTTCCAAGTCAGCACCCGTACTTCGGGCGCGACCTGGAGCCCGGAGCGGGCGCGGCTGGCAAGGCCGGCGGCGACGACGTGCCGGTCTTTGGGATCGCTATACCGAAGGCCGGCCTCATAGGCTGACACGTCGCCGGGATCCGCCTCGGGAAACCGGCGGCACATGGCCAGCCATTCGGCCTCGAGCGCCTCCGGCGGAACACCCCAGATGCGCGACGCGTTGCGACGCCATTCGAGGCCGATGCGCTCGCTCCAGACTGGGCGAAACCACCCCGCTTCGGCCATCTCCAACAAAAGCGGCCGCAGTATGCTCGACATCAGCACGCATGCGTCGAGCACCAGCCATAGCGGCCGCGAAGCCGCCGCGGGCGGCGCCGCGGCCATCGACGTCGGGCTCACAGGTGCCGCGCGAACCAGTCTTGCGCCAGGCTCCACCCTTCCTTGGCCTCTGCCTCGCGGTAGCTGGGGCGGTAATCGGCATGGAAAGCGTGCGGCGCATTACGAAACAGCACGAAGGTCGACTCGCGCGCAGCCGGGCCGCCCTTGGACAAAGCCTCTTTCATGGCATTGATGGTGGGGACGGGAATGCCGGCATCCTCGCCGCCGTACAAGCCGAGTACCGGCGCCTTCAATTGCGCCGCCACGTCGACCGGGTTGCGCGGCTGCAGCGGCGTGGGCTGCCCGACCAGGCGCCCGTACCACGCCACCCCGGCCTTGACCGCAGGGTTGTGCGCGGCATACAGCCAGACGATGCGCCCACCCCAACAGAAGCCGGTAATGCCCAGGCGCGTGCGACTGCCGCCATGGGCGCCCGCCCACCGGGCCGTCGCATCGAGGTCGGCCAGCACCTGCTCGTCCGGTACCTTGCTAACGAGT
This sequence comes from Pigmentiphaga sp., assembly GCF_019689535.1. Classification (GTDB taxonomy): domain Bacteria; phylum Pseudomonadota; class Gammaproteobacteria; order Burkholderiales; family Burkholderiaceae_B; genus Pigmentiphaga. The sequence goes on along the minus strand of NZ_JADGHH010000052.1, from coordinate 3,414 downwards.
TCGGCCTGAAGCTTCGCGATCTCCGTGTACTTGGAGGGATCGCCCTGCCGGGCGTACAGCTCTGGCGCCACCGCCATGTAGCCAGCCTTGGCCCAGCGCCGGCAGACATCCTTGATGTATTCGTGCACCCCGAAGATTTCCTGCACTACCAGGATGACCGGGACGTTCTTCTTGCCGGCCGGCGCCGCGCGATAGGCGGGGATCCCTCCGTCCCGCACCGGGATCTTCACCTCGCCCGCGACCAGCCCTGCGGTGTCGGTGCGTATCGCCGTCTGGGCCATCACGGGACCGGCCGCCAACGCAAAGCCGCCGGCCAGCGACGTGGTGAGGAACCCCCGCCTGTTCAAGCTCAAGGGGGGGAGCAGACTGTCGAACTCGGTACTCAGGCCATCCATGCAGCACTCCTTCGGCACGACGTTGAAAAACGCTCAGGCCGGCGGGGGCTCCACGGTGTTCCGTCCGCGTTCCTTGGCGCGATCCAATGCCGCCTGCGCCTTGGCGAGCGTCGCATCGAGACTCCCCTGGGCCTGAGCCACCCCGATCGACAAAGTGATCTGCGTCCCCATGTTCCCGCGCAGCGGGAACTGGCGTCCGCCGACATGCGCGCGGAGTCGCTCGCACAGCGAGACCGCATCGGCAAGCGAGGCGGGAACCCACAGAGCGAAGCGGTCTGCCGACACGCGCGCCAGCATGTCCAGGGAAGGCAGCAGATTTCTTGTCAAATCGGCCAACTGGCGCAGGATAGCATCGCCAGCGGCGCGCCCCAACGCCTGGTTCAGCCGGTCGAAGCCATCGACGTCGATGAGCGCGACGCACGAGGGTTCGCCTGCCTGGCTGCAGCGCGCGATCTCGGCGGCGAACGCCGATTCCATCCAGCGCCGGTTGTGGACGCCCGTGACGGCATCCCGGCTCGCCATGAAATCGATGTTCGCCGCTTCCCGCGGATCATGCCGGAGATTGGCTGCTCGCAACCTTGCGCCCAGCATATCGAGGGCATTGAGGGCAATGCGCGGAGCCACCTCCATGATCTCCCGCAATGGCCCTGCATCGAGCGCCACCAGCCTCGACGGCCACTGGGCGACGACGTAGGTCGTGCCGCCGTCCGGCCCGACCAGCGCATGCTCGCCCAAGGCATCTCCCGGAACGAAGCGCGCCACGCGCTTGGCCAGGCCGGGATCGAGGAATGCCGCCAATTGCCCTTCGACCAGCACGTAAACGTAGCGGTTGGATTCGCCGGGCTGGAGCAAGATGGCCCCGTGCGGCAGGTGCGTGACGAATGCGAAGCGCCCGACGCGATCGAGCACTTCAGCCGGGCAGCCCCGAAACAGTAGCGACCGCCCGAGCGCCTCGAGGTCGCCCTGGGTCAGGTCGCCGGGCGCCCCGTCTCGCGGCAGGTGAGTGGGAATATGGCCGGTCATGCGGCAAATATCGGCACGGCGCGACATAAGTTGAGCTCGCCCTTCAGTTCTGCCCGAAAGCATCCGATAAACGGACCATGAGCTCCAGACACTTTTTCCCCGCTTCCGCCTTCGCCCCCGCCAGCCGACAACTGCGTGCATGGCGCTGCATCTTGGCTACAGGCGCCCTGCTGGCCCTCGCCGGCTGCGACTACCTCGGCCTGCAGCCCGTCTCCCAAATCGAGGCCAGAAAAGAAGCCGAAGGCCGCGCGATCGGAGGGGCATGCCGGCAGGCCGGACGGGCCTTGGAAGACTGCTACACCTTCAATCCGCACATGTCCAAGGCGGCCATCTTCAACGGCTGGCGCGAAATGAACGACTACATGCTGCAGAACAAGCTGACGGAAGTCAGGCCGGAAGTGGCACCGGTCTTGCCCGCTGGGCGGGCACGGGCCGACTTCAACGCGCCTGCCGGTACGGCGGGGATGTCGGCTCCCGGCGAACCGGCCAAGCCGCCGGCAAGGACGACTCTTTACTCCACGCCCTGACCACCGCCCGCGCAGGGGCGCGCTTGCCCGAAGCCGACCTGGCTCGGGCACGAGGGTTGCTCGGCGATTTCCTGGGAAAGTGATGAGAAGGCGTCCGGCACTGCCGCGCGCGCGGCAGCCCGGCCTATGTTGATGGCGTCAGTGCAACAACCCGACCTTGCGCGCGATGACCTCTGCGCATTCGTCGCTGTCCGAGTCCTGGAACAAGCGATGGACCACGAATTCCGCATCGGGGGCGACTCCAAGCGCCTCCGCGGCGGCCCGTCTGACCTCGGTGCTCGGATTGCAGCAAAACACGCCAATCTTTTCTGCCGTTGCGGCGGCCTCGGCGCCCAGGTTGGCGAGCCACTGGCGGTCTTCGTTGAGTGCGCAGCAGCGCTGTTCGCCGGCCGCATCCTTGACGGCAACGACGTAACACACCAGCTTCTTGCGATCAATCACCATAACCATACTTACGGCCCTCCAGCGTGCGCCCATCGTAGACGAATCGAGCGGGCATGTCAGCGCCGCCATACTGGGAAATCTACCTATGTCGAGACTGGCGAAAACCCTGGTGCGAACGCCGGCGGCGCAGAACCGTTAAGATGCCGGATGATGCGTTCGAACCAGGACGTTCCATGAAAACCCATGAAAGGAGCCATTGTGACCGACCCTGAATTCCTGAAGGGGCAAATCACCGCTTTGCAAAACGTCGTGAGCATGTTGATTTCCGCCCATCCCAGTTCGCAGCAATTGCGTCAAGTGATGCAGGCCATCGCGCAGCAGGTCGAGCCGACGCTCAATGAAGCGCATCCCTCGTTCAAGAAAGGCTGGCAAAACGTCATCTCCACGCTGTGCCAAACCGACGACGACGGCGCTCCAGACAAAAGCGAGCAACACTGAACACGGTTCGCCGGCGCGGCGTCAGCCCCGCGCTGCGCGCTCGGCATACTGCATCAGGCGGCCCAGGGCATACTGCGCCGCCTGCTCTCTCACCTGGGCTCGATTCCCCGTGAAGCGACGGGTTTCGGAAAACATCTCCACGCCTCCGGGCGTCCCGAAGGCCCACGCGAAACACTGGGTGCCGGCCACAACCCCCGCCCCGCCCCCGTCCGCGACGCCAGTGTTTGCAATCGCCACGTTGGCGCGGCTGCGGGCGAGCGCCCCTTGCGCCATGGCGCGCGCCACCGGTTCACTGGTGAGGTTGTAGGCATGCAGGATCCTGTCCGGCACGCCCAGGGCGCGGAGCTTGGACTGCGGCGAATACACGACGAAGGCGCAATCGAGCAGCGCACCGGCTCCTGGGACCCCCGCGAGCATCGACGCGATCAGTCCTGCCGTGCACGACTCCGCGGTCACCAGCAACAGTCCTCGGTCAGTCATGCCCCGGACGACCCCTTCCAAATCGTACATATGTGCAGCTCCCACATCCGGAAGCTGCGCTCCAGCACGCGCCGTCCCCGCGCCCCCCCCCCCGGAGCCTGAACAAA
>NZ_JADGHH010000274.1 GCF_019689535.1 Pigmentiphaga sp. | reverse complement strand
GTCGCCAATGACTCACTGCTAGCCATACCTTTCTTTACATTGATGGGGCTGGTGCTGGAGCGATCCGGCATGGCCGAGGACTTGCTCGAGACCATCGGGCAATTGTTCGGTTCCATCCGGGGCGGACTGGCGATCGCGGTCGTGGTGGTTGGCGCCATGCTGGCGGCCACGACCGGCGTCGTGTCGGCCTCGGTCATTTCCATGGGGCTGATTTCTCTGCCCATCATGCTGCGCTACGGATACAACCGGCCGCTCGCGACTGGCGTCATTGCCGCCTCGGGCACGTTGTCGCAGATCATCCCCCCGTCGCTAGTGCTCATCATCCTGGCCGACCAGCTCGGGCGCTCCATCGGCGACATGTATCGCGGCGCCATCCTGCCGGGCTTTTTATTGACCGCCGTCTATATTCTCTATGTCGTCCTGGTTTCGCTCATCAAGCCGTCGAGCGCCCCGGCCCTGCCGGAAGAAGCCCGCCGGTTCCAGGAGCCCAACGGCACGCGGGGCGGGCGGTCGTTGCTGGTGTTGATGGTGATCTCGGCTGTGATCGCGGTCGTTGCCGGCCGGTATCTCGAGCACGAGACCGCGCCGGTGGATGAGCGCATCGTCGTTACCTTGCTGATTTGGGGGCTTTCCGCCTTCGTCATCGCACTGGCCAATAAGTGGCTGCGCCTCGGATGGCTCTCCGCGCTCGCCGAGCGGGTCACGTTCGTGATGATCCCGCCGCTGTTCCTGATCTTCCTCGTGCTGGGAACCATCTTCATCGGCGTCGCCACGCCGACCGAAGGGGGCGCCATGGGGGCAGTGGGGGCCATCGCCATGGCCCTGGTCCGCAAGCGGTTGACCTTGAACCTGCTCAAGCAGGCCATGGACACCACGACCAAGCTGTCATGCTTCGTCGTGTTCATCCTGATCGGCTCCACCGTGTTCGGCCTGACCTTCCGTGCCGTGAGCGGCGATTTGTGGGTCGAGCACCTGCTGACCTCCGTGCCGGGCGGTCAATGGGGCTTCCTGATCGTGGTCAGCATCCTGACGTTCCTGCTGGCCTTCTTCCTCGACTTCTTCGAGTTGGCATTCATCATCGTGCCGCTGCTGGGGCCGGTGGCGGAAAAAATGGGCATCGATCTCATTTGGTTCGGCGTGCTGCTCGCGGTCAACATGCAGACTTCGTTCATGCATCCGCCGTTCGGCTTTGCCCTGTTCTACCTGCGGTCGGTGGCGCCGAAGGATGACTATACCGACAAGGTGACCGGCAAGCGCGTCGCCAAGGTCACGACCGGCCAGATCTATTGGGGCTCGATACCCTTCATCGTCATCCAGCTGTTGATGGTGGCGGCGGTCATGGTCTTCCCGTCATTGGTCACGCACTACAAGGCCGACCATACCGGCGTGGACCCCAACACCGTCAAGATCGAAGTCGAAAATCCCTACGGCGACGGCTATGGCAGCGGCGGCGCCTATGGTCCGGGCCAGGACGGGCGTGATCCGACTCTCGATTTCAAGTGAGGCAAAGGGGAGGCGGCCGGCAGTCCGGCCGCCTCAACTAGTCCGTTCCGCTGCGGCGGCGATTTTTTCGGTGATCGTCGCCGCACAGCTGCGCACGAGTTCCGCGTAGCCTTCTTCGTTGACCAGTTTTTCCCGTCCTTTCTCGTAGACGAGCGTAATCGCCCCCACGACGTGCTGTCCGTCGTTGAAAATCGGGGCGGCGATGCCAACGAGCCCGGGGTCGATTTCTTCGCGCGAGATGTAATGCCCCTCCTTGCGGATGCGCCTGTAATGCTTGGCGAATGACGCCCAGTCCCGGATGCCTTCGGGCAAGTCGGGATGCGTCGCGTTGCGTTCGTAGAGGCGCTTGAGGCGCGAGGCGGGAAGATTGGCGAGGATGACGGCGGACGAAGCCCCCTTGAAAAGAGGCATGGTATGGCCCCGGTCCAAGCTCATGGGGGCCAGCTCGCCGCCGAGCTCGTGGTGGCTGTGCACGATCTCATCGCCGTAGATGTTGCATAGCACGACGGTCATCGCGGTGCGCTGGGCGAGCTCCTTCATGCTAGGCCGGCTGGCCTGCAGGATGGGCTCGGAGCGCCGGATTCGGTAGTCCAGTTCGATGATTTTCGCGCCGAGCGCGTAGCGGCCGGCGAGCTTGGCCAACAGCCCGGTCTCGCAGAGCTGCTTGACGTAGCGGAAGGCGGTGGGCCGCGATACGTTGAGTAAGTCGGCGATTTCCTCGGCGGCCAGGGTGGTTCGGTCCTCGGAGAACAAATCCAGGACCTTGAGCACTTTTGCGAACTGTGACATGGAAGGGCGGGATCGATGCTCACGGAAAATGAAGCGCCGGCGCCCCCAAGGGGGCGTTCGGCGCCTCAATGGTAATCAATCCCCGTCCGGGCGATGGCTCATTTCGCCTCGACCGGCGCCGCGCTCGACACTGCGAAATCCGGCGTGATCTTGCGGCGGGTCCAATCGATGATGGTCGAAATGCACTCCGCAAGCTGCTTGGGCTGGCCGAGATAGTAGTGGGTGGCGCCATGGATCTGCACGAACTCCTTGTCGGGCGTGCCCAGTGCCTTGTGGATGATCGGGTTGTGGGTGGCGGGCACCGCGTCATCGGCCTCGTTTTCGATCTGCAGCACCGGAACGCGCCGGATGCGGGCTGCATTGACCGGTCCCTTGATGTTGGAATGATCGTAAGACCATTGCGAAAGCCAGCTGCGCAGGGTGCTGAAGCGAGCCAGGCCGACCGGGCCGGAGTTGACCACGCGCGGGTCGCCCAGGTAGCACCAGCCGGGCTTGCGGCCGTTGGGGTCTATCGTGGGGTCTATCCAGCGCACGTCGCACATCGTGCGGTGCACGACGAAGCCCCGTTCGCGTTCACCTTGCGGAGAACGCTTGAGTTTGTCCAGCATCTCCAGCGCCCAGTTGCTGATGCGGCGGTTCCGCGCCAGCTGGGCCGCGCGGAAGTGTGCGACGAAGGCCGGGTCGAAAGGAGGCTTGTTCGGGCAATCGGGCGAATAGATATCGAGTTCGGGATCCCGGTCGTCCGGGTCGAGCTCGTTGCGCAGCGAAGGATCCATCCACTCGGTCAGCGTCTCGGGGCGGCTCAGGTGCGCCGCGATGAAGATGATGCCGTCCGCGGGAGTGAGCCCGGCCTGTGTCAGGTCGTAGGGGTCGCCGGCAGGCGTATGCGTAATCGTCGGCTCTTCGGCCTGGGCTTGGTAGAACAGGGAGAGCGCCCCGCCGCCCGACCAACCGACTAACACGACTTTCTCGTAGCCGAGCTCTTCGCGCGCATAGCGCACATAGGCGCCCATGTCCGCCGCCACTTTTTCCATGATCAACGCCGAGTCGTTCTTGGCATAACGGCTGCCGCCGCACAGCACGTGCAGGCCAGCTTCGGCCAGCGCGACAGGCATGGGCAACAGTTGTAGCGTCGTGGCGGGATGCATGAAGAGGAACACGACCTTGGACGGCGCGTTTTTCGGCACGAGGCGCTGCCCTTCGAGGACGGTGTAGCCCTGGCTTCCATTGAAGCCGTAGGTCTCGACCATCTCGACCGTTTCTCTGAACTGGAGAATGACGGGAATGCGGTCGAATTCGTGCTTGGGGGGCATGGACATGTTGCGGTCTCCGGAAAGAATCATGATGCTTGACGCGCGCCCGGGCCGCCCGCTGGGGGAGGGCCCGGGC
>NZ_JADGHH010000273.1 GCF_019689535.1 Pigmentiphaga sp. | reverse complement strand
GGCGGGCACCCCATATTTTGGCCCCCCCGCGCCCCGGGGGGGGCCCCCCAACCCCCCCCCCCGCGGCCGGCCCCCCCCGCTGGCCGGCCTGCCACTGGCCCGCATCCACGCGCCCCACGCCGTGCTGCAGGCGCCGCTCTCGCCCTGGGCCGCGGCCCGCGAGGAAGGCGTGAGACTGGACGTGGCGGATATCGCGGCTCCCTCTACGGAGGCGCCACTGGTGGCCGAAGGCGCCGGCGGCCTGCTGGTGCCGATCGACGACCGCTCCACCATGATCGACCTGATCGCCCGCCTGGGCCTGCCTGTGATCCTGGTGGCGCGGAGCACGCTGGGCACGCTCAATCACACGTTGTTGTCGCTGGAGGCGCTGCGGGCGCGCGGCATTCCCGTTGCCGGCGTGGTCATGAGCGGCGAGCCCTCTGCAGGCAACCGCCTGGGCATCGAACAGTTCGGCAGGGTCAGGGTGCTGGCGGAGATCCCGCGCCTGACTGCCGTCGATGCCTTCACCGTGGCTGAACTCGCGCGCGCCATTCCTCCGTTCGAGGAGGTGCTGGCCGGCGCGGCCTAGATCTCCAGCGTCGCCACTACCGGCGCGTGGTCCGAGGGCTGCTCGTTCTTGCGGATTTCGCGCTCGATCACGCAAGCGCTGCATACGGCCTTCAAGGTATCCGACAGCAGGATGTGGTCGATGCGCAGACCGGCGTTGCGGCGGAACGCCAGCTGCCGGTAGTCCCACCAGCTGAAGGACTTGGGCGGCTGCTCGAACAAGCGGAACGCGTCATGCAGGCCGATATCCAATAGGGAACGAAATGCGGCGCGCTCCGGCTCGGACACCAGTACGCTCCCTTCCCATTTGGCCGGATCGTGCACGTCTCGGTCCTCAGGCGCCACGTTATAGTCGCCCAACACGGCGAGGCGGGGGTAGCGGGCCAGCTCCTTCTGCAAGGCATCGCGGAAGGCCGCGAACCATTTCAGCTTGTACTCGTACTTGTCGCTACCAACCGACTGGCCGTTGGGGCAATAGGCGCTGACGACGCGCAGTTCGCCGGCGGGCGTATCCAGCGTCGCGGCAATGACGCGCTGCTGGGTGTCGTCGAAGCCGTCGATGTTCTTGGTGACGTCGCGTACGGGGTCGCGCGTCAAGATGGCGACGCCGTTGTAGGTCTTTTGGCCGGTGAACACGGCGCGATAGCCGATTTCCTCCAGCGCGGCGACGGGAAACTTGTCGTCGGGGAGTTTGAGCTCCTGCAGGCACAGCGCATCCACCGGATTGGCCTGCAGGTAAGCGATGACCTGAGGCAGACGAACGTTGAGGGAGTTGATGTTCCAGGTGGCGAGCTTCATCGGGCGATGGGACTCCAGGCAGTGATAGGGGCAGGGCGGCCACCGGCGGGAACGCGCCGCGCCGAGGCGGGGCGGCCGCCGTGGAGCGCATGATAGCAGCCGGGATGCGCGTGAGCCCCACCAGCTCGAATCCACCTCTGGAGCGAGAGGGAAGGCGCCGCCTCAAGGCTGAGGCGTGCCGCCTGCGCTCAATCCCACTGTATGCCCAATTCCTTCACCAAGCCACCCCACTTTGCGCTTTCTTGTTTCAGGAAAGCACCGAAGTCCGCGGAGCCGCTGGCCACGATTTCCGCGCCCTCGGAATCGATGCGCTCTTTGAGTTCGGGCAGGGCCATGGCCTTCACGATGGCGTCGTGCAGTTGGGGCAGCAGCGCCGGGGACAACCCCGCGGGCGCCACCATGCCGTGCCAGTTGGACACTTGCATGGCGGGCAGGCCGGCCTCGGCGGTAGTGGGCAGGTTCGGCAACTGGGGAACCCGGCGCGGACCGGCGACGGCCAAGCCGGTGAGCCGGCCTGCTTCGATGTGTGAGCGCACCAAAGTGATGTCCGATACCATGAACTGTACCTGGCCGGCCAACAAATCGTTCAGCGCTGGACCCGACCCGCGATAAGGCACGTGCACCATTTCGACGCCGGCCACGCGCTTGAACAGCTCGCCCCCCAAGTGCGGGATCGTGGCATTGCCCGCCGACCCGAAGTTGAGCTTGCCGGGGTTGGCTTTGGCGTACGAGACCAACTCGCCCAAGATCTTGGCGCCGGTGCGCGGGTTGGCGACGAGGATCTCCGGTACGCCGATGACCTGCGACACCGGGACCAGGTCCTTGAATGGGTCGTAAGGCATCTTGCGCGCGATGTGGGGCGCCACGGTCAGTGCGCCAGCAAGCGAGTAACCCAGCGTATAGCCGTCAGCGGCCGATCGCGCGACTTCCGCGAGACCGGTCAAGCCGCCGGCGCCGGGGCGGTTCTCGACGACCACCGGCTGACCGAGAACCTTGGCCAGGCCATTGGCGAGGAGGCGGCATATCGTGTCCGCGGAGCCACCTGGCGCCAACGGCACGATGATGCGGATGGGGCGCGAGGGGTATTTGTCGGCAGCACGGGCGGGGGGCACGGTCGCGGCCAGGGGCAGCGCCATGGCGCCCAGCGCGAGCGCGCGTCGGCGTCGATCGATGTTCACTGGAGTCTCCCTTTATTCGAGGTTGTTGGACGGTCCGGCGTGGACGCTCGTAAGCCGGGCGGGGTTTTCTTGGCGTGTTCGACCCGGGCTCCCGGCGATAGGCGCACTGTAGGCAGCGCAGCGTCCGCGGGGTATCCGCCGGGGCGTCAAAGCTGTTATGTCAAAAGCTGCAGGAAGCGGGGCGGGCGTCGGCAGGGCAGGCCTGATGCGCGCAGGGACGGCATTTCAGGCGGGGGGCTGGGCAGCGTCCCTAGGGGGCGTTCCCTCGCACCCCGGGTTCGTCCAAACCCGGTGGAGCCATTCGGAGGGAAGCATGCCGAAGCGCGCCTTGAACACCTTGCTGAAAGTGGACTGGTCGGCGAATCCGCAGCGCCACGAAAGCGAGCCGATGTGTAGCCGTGGACTCTGCTCGAGCATGGCCTTGGCTCGGTGCAGGCGGATTTCCCGCAGCATCCCCATCACGGTTTCTCCACGCGAGGCGAACGCAGCATACAGGCGGGTGCGCGAGCAGCCCGCGCCGCGCGCGATGGCGGCCGCGTCCAAGTCGTGGCGGTGGGCTTCGCGTTCCATGAAGCGCAGCGCGGGTTCGAGGTCGCGGGAAGACAAACGTTCCGGCGAACAGGTTGGAGGCTCGGGGGTGAGCATGACACAAAATGATACAGCCCATCCCTTTGGCGCACTCGGGCGGCATCTTAAGAATGACGTAAAGTTGCGACGATTTGGCTGGGGTTTACCCGGGGTCCGCCCGGCTGCATCCGACGCGGGGGGCGTGCGTGCGGGCCTGCGCCTCGCCAGCGCCCTGTGCCGCGCCGTATAAACGTGTAAAGGAGAGGGCGGCGTACCAACGGTGCCGCATCGTCGAGCCAAGCAACCACATTAACGCTCGGGTTAGGAGGAACCATGAAATCCAAGGCCGATCACGGGTCCGCACCCGGACCTGCCGGAGAGCGGGCGTCCCCGGTTTGTTATGCGGACGAGGCCGATGCGGCATATATGGGTCAACTGTCACGGGAAGAATTGGTGGCCGCGCTGAACGAGCTGCTCGAGGCGGAGCGGGCCGGGGTGCGGGTGGCGGAGGAAACCGCGGCCCAATTGAGCGATCCCGGGACGCGGGCGTTGATGGAATCCATACGCCGTGACGAGCTGAAATGGTGCGCAATGCTGACCGTGGCGATCCAGTCCTTGGGGGAAAAGC
>NZ_JADGHH010000272.1 GCF_019689535.1 Pigmentiphaga sp. | reverse complement strand
CGCCAGCTGTTAAAAAGACCCCGCTTCCGTCAAGGCCTGCATCACGGAGAGCCGGGCGTTGTCGCGCGCCGCGTCCGCAGCGCGCAGGGCGTGGTCGGCAGCTGCGCTGCGGGCGCTGAGCGCGCCGCCCTGGTACACGTCCATGGACACGTTCAGCGCGAGCATGAAATCGTCCCGGCGCGTCGCATTGCCGTTGAACGCGCGCCCTACGCCGGCGTCCAGGGAAAGCGTGGGCCAGCGGTTGGCGCGTGCCGCCTCCAGCAGCGCCTTCGCCCGCTCGTGTTCCGCTTCCGCAACCTTCAAGGCCGGAACCTCGGACCAATCGAGCTCGTCCGCCCTGCAGGCGCCCTCCAGCTCCGGCGTACGGTCGACGGAGAGCTGGGGCAGCGTGGCTACGCCCAGCAGCGTGCGCAGCACGCCGCGCCAACGCGCCAGCTGCGACGCGTATTGCAGCGCAATGGACTGCGATGCCGAGACACGGGATTGCGTCTGCATGACGTCCGAACGCGTGCTCGCGCCGCTCTCATGGCGTGTCTTGACCAGCTGGCTAATCTCGGAGACCCCTTTTACCTGGTCGCGCGCGGCAGCCTCGAGCTCCTCATAGCGCTTGACTTCGATGGCCGCCCTGGCGGCCTCGGCCGCGACCTGCTCGACGGCCATCGACACCCGCGCCTGGCTCACGCGTGCGGCGGCCTGCGCGGCAGAAACGCTGCTGCTGACCTTGCCGAAGTCGTACAGCATCTGCGACGCCGACACGCTCAGGCGGCGGATCTGGCTATCGGCCGAAGCGTTGGTATTGTCGCGGCCCGCCCGAAAGCCCGTCGAGACCCGGGGGTAGTAGCCCGCCCGCGCCACGGCAATCTCTTCGTCGCTTTGATTGAGCCGCCCCAGGGCTTCCGCGATGTTCGGATGCCAGCTGACGGCTTGGCGCGCCACGTCGGCCAGCGTCAACGCGGCAGCGTTCCCGCCCTTGGCCACCTCGCTCGCCAGCACGACCCCTGCATTCGGGCGGCTTTGCACCAACCGGCTCGCTGCAACCGAAGGCGCGAGCGGCCCCAGCCGTTCGGGATCGGGGTGGCGCGCGATGCGCCTGTCCTCGGCAGACTTATCTGCCGACTTTTCGACCGGTTTATCGGCCGCCTTTTCGGCCACCTTATCCGCAGGCCTGTCGCTGTTGGCCGGTGCGGAAGCCCCTGCCGGTGCCCCGGCCAACTGGGGCGACTGCGCCGGTGCGGACCCGGCCACCAACGGACGATGGGATCCGAGAGGCGGCCCCTCCACCACCCCGTTCATCGACGATGAAGGGACGTACACTCGCTTCTCGATGACCCAACGCCCGGCGGGCGCGGCTTGCGCGCGGGCGGCGCCCGTGGCTGCCTGCGGGCCTGCCCAGCCATGCATGGCGCCCTGCGCGCCCGCGTCAGCCGCGTCGGCAAGCCTGACAGACAACAGCCCGGCCACGAGCAAGGCCGCGCGGCATGAACCTCTCATGAATACTCCCGGCAACTTCTGACGCGAACGGCCGGCCCTGGAACCCCAGGACCGGCCGCTCATCGGATCAACGATCGGCGCGACGATCAGATGCCCGACACATCATGCTGAGACCACGCCTGGTCTTCCGGATCCTCCGTATACGCGGAGGCTATCACAGACGGCTCAGTCTCGGTGGAGGCCGACGCGATGGCCGGGCCTTCGCCGGACTCCCCGGCGAGATACGACTCGACCGGATCCGCCTCAGGCTTCAACACATCTTCCAACGCGACATCATCTTCATCGCCCTGGTCGTCGTCCGCATCGTCACCGTCATCGTCCAGGCCATCGAGCGGCACCGAATGCGCGACGATGAGCTCGTCGCCGGACTCTGACCCCGGTGCAGGCTGCGTGTTGTTCGTCTCGCCGATGTTGACGGTGATCGTGCCTTCCGACACCTGGCCGTTGGCGAAGTGCAGCTGGTACGTGAATACGTCGGCCTGTTCGATGGCGTTGATATCCGCCTTCGGCTCGTACGTCCAGCTACCGTCCGCGTTCATGGTCAGGGTGCCATAGTCGCCTTCCAGCACGACCGGATCGACGCCGGGGAACTTGACGGTAGCACCGTCCTTGACGCTGACCGCGACCGGACCGTCGACCGACGTATCGATGCCCGAAGCCTCGAGTACGTTGCCTTCGGCCGGCGTGACGCCACCGACGCTTACCTGGTCGTAATGCGTCACGTGTTGCGTCATGTCCACGCTCACCGAGCCCGGCAACGTGATGGCGGAGGCGTTCTCCACGATCAGCCTGTACTCGCCCGGCTGCAGGTCGTCGATGTGTGCCGTGATGCGCGTCGGCAGGAGGCCAATCAGGTCGATCAGGCCGCCCGCTTCCGAACCGCCAACCTTCACCCAATTGCCGCCCTCGTCCTTGGACTCGAGCGTGAACTTGAGCCCGTTGAGCAACGACGCCAGGCCAGAACCCGTGATGTCCAGGTCGACCGAGGACGTCGTTCCCTCTTCAACCGTGAACACATGGGTGCCCGAAGTGTTGCCCAGGACGATGCCAAGCGCGCCGAGCGCCCACGAGTACTCGATGACATCGGCTTGGTCCACCTGCTCGACCGTGTTCTCGACGATCACCGACGCGTCGCCCGAGTCCGCCGCCGCAGGCGTGACGACCGCATCCTGGCCAGGATTCGCATCGTCCCACTCCAGTTCGACCTGGTCGCTGTCCAGGCGCACATAGAGCTTGGCCTCGTCTTCGCTGCCGTTCGGATGCACCAGCTTGTAATCGAAGACGTCGACCTTGCCCACGTTTGCAGCGTTGTCGGCGTTGGGCTGGTAGGTATAGGTGCCGTCGGGCATGACGGTCAGCGTACCGTACAGGCCGGCGATCACCGTGCCGGCGGCATCGGGCGTCACATAATCGCCATCCGCGTTCTTGACCTGCAGCACGGCTGCGTCATCCGGACCAAGGTCGTCGGGCGATCCGCCTGGGCCGGGATCCGTGAGCAGATTGCCGGACGCAGGCTCGACATTGGTCACGTCGAACTCGACGAGGCTCGTCCGATCCAGCGTCATGCTCCAGTCGGCTTGCTGCACGAGCGAAGCCAAGCCGTTGCCGCCATAGACCACGCGGTACTGGCCAGCGGGCAAATCGTGCGCCTCGACCCGCATCTCGTCACCGAACAGGCCGAGCAAGTCGATCAGGTTGGCATCCCGGGTCTCGGAAACATTCACCCACTCACCGTCTTGCATGACTTGGAGGGTGACGAAAGCCCCACCCAGCACGCCCAGCAGGCTGCCGCCATCCAACGAGAACGACAGGTCGCCCGTCGTGCCGTCGTCGATGGTGAAGTAGTGCGATTCGGAAACCTCGCCTATGCGCAGGAGCAGCGTGTCCGAGCCGGATTCTTCCGTGGTGCCGAGGTCGCGCGGGCTCAGTTCGAGCTTGGCCGTCGCAACATCGTCATGGGCGTCGACGTCAGAGTCGGCATCGGCATCAGCATCGGCGTCAGCATCCGCATCCGCATCCGCATCCGCATCCGCATCCGCATCAGCATCAGCATCCGCATCAGCATCTGCATCTGCGTCGGCATCTGCGTCGGCATCGGCATCCGCGTCAGCGTCAGCGTCAGCGTCAGCGTCAGCATCCGCATCCGCATCAGCGTCGGCATCGGCATCGGCATCCGCATCCGCATCCGCATCTGCATCCGCATCTGCATCAGCATCAGCATCAGCA
>NZ_JADGHH010000271.1 GCF_019689535.1 Pigmentiphaga sp. | reverse complement strand
AAAAATAGGCAAGGCCGTTCGTCCGTCGACGGGGAACGGCGCTTCGGCCGTTCCCAAATACGCCAAAGGCTCCCATGGGGAGCCTTTGGCTTTTGCGGGGATGCCGATTGCGAGCGCTCAAGGTGGTTTCGTGTCATGCTTGGCATTCCTCGGCCCGAAATCTATGCGTTGCATGCGCGCCGACGAGCCGAGAAAACGAGCCCACGCAGGCGGCCGCGATTGAGTAGGCCCGGCCTATGCGTGCTAATGGCGAGATGGAACCCTGTTCCCTCCCAGCGCCTGCCACTGCTTGCGCAATTGGGCGCGCCGGGACGGATAGCGTTCCGGCAGCAATTCGGCCGATACCAGTCTTTCGACCTGGAAGTGCCGGAACTGCCGTCGCCGTTCGCACCAGGCCGCGACGATGCGCATTGGGCGTAGTCCGCCAATTCGTGGTCGGTATGGGCGGCGACCCAGCGGGTGCCCAGGAGCAGTGCTTCGAGCTCCCCGCGAGAGAACATCATGGGCGGCAGCAAGAATCCGGGCGTGAGCAGATAGCCGACGCCTGGTTCGCCGCGTATCGCTGCTCCCTGGGCTTGCAGGCTGGCAATGTCCCGGTAAAGCGTCCGCTGGCTCACGCCCAAGGTCCGGGCCAGCTCCGCGCCGCTGACAGGCTGGCGATGGTGGTGCAGGATCTGAAGTAGGGCCAGAAGACGTTCGGCGCGAGACATCGGGTAGATCTCCAGGCGCTCCGGGCGCGCGTGTCAAAGCTTAAGAACTGAAAGCAAAAATTTACTCGAGGGAGCCTCCACGACAGGTGGGTTATATGAATCCATTATTCCATTCCAGTTTCCCAGCATGAATCCTTTCGTCGCAGCAAAAAAGCGCATTTATCGATGGATTAAGTATCGCCTGGTGCGGCCCGGGCCACCGCCTTCGCCCGTTCGTTTTACTGGGCCCGTCGTAGTGTTGGGATCGGCTCCGGTTTCGCATCGGCCAACGGGACTGGACCACGGTTTCTCGGTGATTACCGTCAACGGCTCCCAAACGGTGCTCGCTGAATGGGGCGTGGAGCAGCCAGACATAACGATGATGATGTTCAATCAGGTAGAGGGTACGACGCACAATGCGCGGGAAGTGAGGCGCGTTTTATCGGGAAAACGGACGGGTGCGCTATTCGTGCTGTTATGGCGAAAAAATGAACGTGAGCGGTTGAAACGGGGGTTGGCGGCATTCAATTACGGATACGATTTTCTTTATATCGTGGATCGTTATGAACGCATGGCTTTGCTCGACAGGGTTACCGGTTTGCGTTCCTTGGAAATCGATGCCGAATCAAAATGTTCGAATGGCGTCTATGCGATCCTTTTCGCGCTGTACCATCGTGCGCCTGCCGTGATCATGACCGGCATCGATCCCTGCTCGAGCGGCCACGCCTATAACGATGCCGGGCTGGCGAGGTTGCACGCACGCATGGATGCCCTCGTCATTGGGCGGCTTCTCGGGGCCGGGCAGCCGCTGTTTACCGCGGATCCCGATGTGGCGCGCACCACCGGGGTGCCACTCTGGACGCAGGCGCTTGCCGACGAGTTGACCTGGAAGGCGGCGAGTGCCGCGGGCGCGGCATGAATATTCAACGGCCCGGGCATGTAGGGAGGCGTCCCGCATGCAGCAGACGATCGCGGACGGCAAACCACTCGTCCGCATAATCGTCGTTCCGGTGCTCCTCGAAATAGGGGCCGCCATCGGTGAAATGAACCAGTTTGGCGTCCGGGCGATAATCATATTCCCTCACTAGCCAATTCCAGGTAGCGGGCAACTCCCCCACCAGGGCTTCGGAATCCAGCCATTTGAATTGGTGCAGCTCCAATCCCCCGGCGTGGTTGACGTATTCCGGCACGAGGGCCATGCATCGTGCGTTGTTGAAAAGCATCACGCTCGACCAATTTTTCTTGGCGTAATTCGTCTGGATGTTTCCGAGGAATTTCGTGGCGGTCTTGGGGGCGTATTCGTGTTTCACGCACATGACGGCAAACCGGTCGTCGCGCAGCGACCAGAGTTCGGCAATGTCGGCGCGCACCAGCGTGTCGCAATCGATGAATAAAGACCAACCTTCATAGCGGCCCAGGTAGGGAACCATGAATCGAGAAAAGGAAAACTCGGTGGACTGAAGAGGGTGGCGTTCCCGCGTGAAGACGCCTTGGAGGTGGGGCAGGGCCACGGGGGTAAACGAAACCGGAATGGAACTTTTCTCCAAAATACTATGGCAAAGCACATGGTAGGCTACGACCTCTTCGCTGTCGTAGCCGACATAAATCCGGGCGGGTTCCGTCGTCATGGGTGACCATCGTCGTGGTTTGTGGTTATGACGTTGTAGCGGGGCTGCGCCTGGCAGCACGTATCACAACGTTTCAATCATGCGCGGAATTCGTTCGACTTCCTGCGCGTGGCGGAAAACAATGTGCCCATGCTGATCACCCGCCGCATCGCGAACACCGCGTTCAAGCTGTTGTACCGATATAGCCACGGGCCCGCGCATCGCCACAACGAGCGCTTCTGGCCGCATGTCTCCGTCGAGCGCGACGCCCGCGGCGACCTGACCGGCTTCTCCTATCGCGGCCGGGCCCTGCCGTTGGCCAATCGGGAGATGATGCGCGGCGCCTGCCGCGGCACGGGCCACATCATCGCCTGCGGTCCCTCGATCAATGACATCGAATATGACCGCCTGCAGCTGTCGAGCGTCATGGGCGTGAACGGCGCCATGACGCTTGCCGAGCGCCATCCGATACGCTTCGATTATTACTGTTTCAACGACACGGGTTTCCTGCGGGCCCGCTTCGATCTGGTGGCGCGGATCGTGGCGGAGGATTTGCTGCTATTCACGACGCCCTTGTGCCTGTGGCACATTCTTCAGCGGGTGTCGCCCGGAGATCTGCGTTGTAGGTTGTTCCTGGTAGAGAACCCGCAGCGCCGGGCCTTGCTGCCGGCGCGCACCATGGAGGAGGTCCGGCGCGATCACCCGGACGACGAGTTGACGATTTTCGATCCTGAGCGAGGCTTGGGATTCAGCCGCGACATTCGCAAGGGCCTGTTCGACGTGGGGACGGTAGCCTATACGGCCCTGCAAATCATGGTTTGGCTGGGATATTCGCAAATTGTGCTGCATGGGGTCGACTTGAACAATGCGGCGGCCACGCCGCGTTTTTACGAAACCCCGGAGAACCGCCTGCCCACGACGCTGGACCAGTACCTGCCCGGGCACATTCTTCCGTCATTCGTCCGGGCGGCGGCCTTATTGCGGGAAGCAGGCGTTGAAATCGTCAATTTGTCGCCCAAGGGAGCGTTGGCCGGCGAGCCTTTCCGGCAGCTCGATTGGCATGCCCTGGTTCGATGACTCGCGGAAGGTTCGTGCACGGAGGACGGCATGGAAGACCGGATCAAGCTCTTCATCGGATGCGATCCCAACGATTGCGACCTCGAGCAAATGATGGTGCTGGAATACAGTGCGCGCAAGCACAGCTCCCTGCCCATCGACATCGAGTGGATGAGGCTGTCCCGTGCCCCGTCCAGCTTCTGGTTCTCCGATCCGGCGCAAGGGCAGGGGTGGCGCACTGAAGCCTGGGCGACCCCGTTTTCCGGGTTCCGCTGGGGCGTGCCGGCTTTTTGCGGCTACGAGGGGCCCCCGCTGTCAGAATAGTTGGAACCTCTACAGATGTTAGAGTTTGAATCTCCAACCTGGGGC
>NZ_JADGHH010000270.1 GCF_019689535.1 Pigmentiphaga sp. | reverse complement strand
GCCCAATGTCCGCATCATGGAGCTGCGGTACGACGAAGCGCCGTGGACCCGCGAGTTCCTGACCCACCCAGTGCGCCTCGAAGATGGATGCGTATGCGTTCCGGACCGGCCCGGGTGGGGATCGGACATAGACGAAGAAGCCCTGCGCGCGCACCCTCCCGCCCCAAATTGATTCAATCTCGGAGTGTTTTTCATGCGTCTTCTTTACTGGGCCAATGCGAAGATCGGCCGCACGCAAATCCTGGAACGGCTGGGCGCGGTCGAAGGACTCGAGTTGGTGACGGTCGAAAGCCTCGATGACGTCCTGGCGCGCCTGCCGAGCGCCGATGCCCTGGCGCTATACGACCCCCCGCTCGACCAGGCGCGGCAGCTGGTGCAAGCCCTGGAGGCCCCAACCAGCAAGGTGCGCTGGATGCACGTCCTGACGGCCGGCCGCGAAAAACTGGAACAGGCTGGCCTGCCGCGCCACATTGCCGTGACGTGTGCAGCCGGTGCCAACGCCGTGGCGGTGGCCGAGCATGCCCTGGCCCTGATGCTCGCCTTGTGCCGGCGCCTGCCCGATGCCGTCGAGGCGCGGGCCCGCGGCACGTGGGACCGCAGCATGGCGCGCAGTGCATCGTCGCTCGAAGGCGCCACGTTGGCCATCGTCGGCTACGGCTACGTCGGTCGGCAGATTGCCCGCCGGGCGCGGGCTTTCGACATGCACGTGCTTACCGTGTCACGCGCCGCGCAGCGCGATGAATGGGTGCACGAGGCATTGCCCATGGAGCGCCTGCATGAGGCGTTGGCGCGGGCGGACGTCATCGTCACGAGCATTGCGCTCACGCCCCAGACGCGCCATTTGCTCGGGCGGGCGGAGTTCGCGCAGTGCAAGCGGGGGGCGTTGCTGGTCAACATTGCGCGCGGCGGGGTGATCGACCAAGCTGCGCTCTGCGACGCACTGGCATCCGGACAACTCGGCGGCGCCGGGCTGGACGTGACAGACCCCGAGCCGCTCCCGGATTCCGATCCGCTATGGAAAGCGCCCAACCTGCTGTTGACGCCCCACTATGCGGGCGCTGGTAGCCCGCGCGGCCTGGAGCGCATGGCCGAAGGGCTCGCCGAGAACGCGAGGCGCTTCATGGCGGGCGAGGAATTGCTGCACCGAGTATCGAGCTGACAGAAAGATCGGCCCCATGACACCAAAGAGGAGATACGCATGCCAACTCGTCGAGACTTCATCGGAACGCTCGCGGCAGCGTCCGCGCTTCCGGCGCTTTTCCATTCACGGTTCGCCGCCGCGCAAGGCGCGCCGGCGGTCAAGCAGCTGAGCGTCGTGGTGGGATTCCCCGCAGGAGGCGGGACGGACGTCATTGCGCGCCTGATTGCCGAGAAACTGCGGGGCGCCTATGCCGAGACCGTGATCGTCGAAAACAAGCCGGGCGCCGGCGGCCGCATCGGCGCCGAATACGTGAAAGGGCGTCCCGCAGACGGAAGCACGGTGCTGTTCACGCCCGCGTTCCCGATGGTCATCTATCCGCACGTGTACAAGAACATGCCCTACGACACGCTGCGGGATTTCACGCCTATTGCCCTGACCCATCGCGGCGTGGTGGCGTTCGCGGTCGGCCCAGCCGTGCCGCAGAGCGTCAAGACCCTGCAGGATTACGTGGCTTGGGCCCGGGCCAACCCCGAGCAAAGCACCTTCGGCGCCCCGCCAGGGTCCACGCAACATTTCGCCGGTGCCCAGTTCGCCAAGTCGGCACAGGTCCCGCTGCGGCTGATCAGCTACAAAGGTGGCGCCCCGGCGCTCGTCGATTGCCTGGGAGGACACATCGCCGCCGTGGTCGCCCCCCTTTCCGAGGCCGCGCCCCAACGCGGAGAGGGCAAGCTGCGTGTGCTCGCCACGACGGGGAGCAAGCGCTCGCCCGCCATGTCGGATGTGCCCACCATGGCCGAGGCAGGGTACGCCGACGTGGTGTTCCAGGATTGGAGCGGCTTCCTCGGTCCGGCGGGCATGGCGAAAGAACAGGTGGCGCGCCTTAACGCCTTGGTCAAGGACGCCGTGTTCTCGCAGAACGTCTCGGAGGCCATGATGAAGCTGGGTTCGCCGCCGGATTCCGTGCCTCCCGACGAGTTTGCCAGGGAAGTCCGGGCGGGCTGGGAGAAGTACCAGCGCATCATCAAAGAGGTTGGATTCGTCGCGCAAGAATGAGCGGGGAAGAGACATTCGGTTGCATCGCCGGTGCGCCGCGGGCGGCGGCGCCTTTTAGAATCGGAGGACCTGCATAGATAAGAAGAGGCCGGCGATGACCGACAGGCCAGACTCGGGCGATACCCCGCTGAAGCGGGTGATGGGGCCGAAGTTGCTGTTGCTGTTCATAGTGGGGGACATTCTCGGAACGGGCGTTTATGCGCTGACCGGGCAGGTTGCGGGAGAAGTGGGCGGCGCCGCATGGGCGCCGTTCCTGGCTGCCTTCTTCATCGCGCTGCTGACGGCGTTCTCCTACCTCGAGCTCGTGACGAAGTATCCGCGTGCCGCCGGCGCGGCCCTCTACGTCCACAAGGCATTCGGCCTGCACTTTCTTACCTTCCTCGTGTGCTTCACGGTCATGTGCTCCGGCCTGACCTCGGCCTCGACTGCGTCGCAAGCCTTTGCCGCCAATTTGTTCGCGGCGTTCCACGTCGAGGCTAACCCGCTTTGGGTCACGCTGGGCGCCGTCGGCTTCATGCTGTTGGTCATGCTGGTCAACCTGCGGGGCGTCTCCGAGAGCGTGAAGACGAACGTCGTGCTGACCCTGGTGGAGCTGGGCGGCCTCGTGCTCGTCATCCTGCTCGGTTTCTACGCCATGAGCCGGGGTGGTGCCGATTTCTCGCGCGTCGTGGCGTTCGAAACCCCCGAGGACAAGAGCGTGTTTCTCGCCATCACCTCTGCCACAGCGCTGGCGTTTTACGCCATGGTGGGCTTCGAGGATTCGGTCAACATGGCTGAGGAGACCCACGATCCCCACCGCATCTTCCCCAAAGTGCTGCTGACCGGGTTGGGCTTCACGGCCGCCATCTACGTGTTGGTCTCCATCTGCGCGGTCGCCCTGATTCCGGTGGGCGAGCTGGCCTCGAGCTCTACGCCCTTGGTACTCGTCGTCAAGCGGGCGGCCCCCGGATTACCCACCGAAACCATCATGCCCATCATCTCCATGTTTGCGGTGGCGAACTCGGCGCTGATCAACATGATGATGGCCAGCCGCCTGCTGTATGGCATGTCGCGCCAAGGCGTGCTGCCGGGCTTTCTCTCGCACGTACACGAGCGCACCCAAACCCCGTGGTCTGCTATTGTCTTCACCACGGTGCTCGCGATCGGCTTGATCGTGCTCGTCACCGCAGCCAGCGACTCGGAGGCCATCCGCGCGCTGGGCGGCACGACCGCGCTGTTATTGCTCGCGGTGTTCGCGTTCGTCAACGTGGCCGTGCTGGTGCTCCGGCGCGACCGCGTCGAGCATGCGCATTTCCGCACCTCGGCCCCGGTTGCCGCGTTGGGCGCCTTAGTGTGCCTCTTCATGGTCACGCCCTTCACCGGTCGCGACACCATTCAATACGAAGTGGCCGGTTGGCTGCTCGTGCTCGGCGTCTTGATGTGGGGCCTGAATCTGCTCGTGCATCGGAAGGCGCCTGCGCACCTGGATCCCGAGCGATTGCGTTAGGTGCAGCGCCTGCCGTTCCGGCTCAGTGGCGGCCTTGCGAGCGCACTTGCAGCGG
>NZ_JADGHH010000269.1 GCF_019689535.1 Pigmentiphaga sp. | reverse complement strand
AATCCGGCTTGTTTGAGCAGCCGGGGGGGAACCGCGGCGCATGCACCAGACGCGGGGCGCGGGGCCGCGGCCCGGCGCCGACCGCCTGCCGGCATGGGCCAGCGTGAGCGCCTGTGCGGGAAAGGGCGGTTTTTTTCGAGTCGAATCGCCGCAGGCTGCGGTGGGAGTTTCGGATGAATGGATTTGTAACGCTAAAGACTGAGGGCATGAGCACCGAGGAGGCCTATCGGCTCATCGTCGGCTGCGTCGCGCCCCGGCCGGTCGCGTGGATTACGACGCAGGACGAGTCAGGGCGCGTCAATGCAGCGCCCTTCAGCTCGTATAACTACGTCGCCCACAGCCCGCCCATGCTGGCGGTCAACATCGGGTCGCGCAAGGGGGTGCTCAAAGACACCGCCCGCAACATCAAGGAAACGGGCGAGTTCGTCGTCAACGTGGCCACGGAAGCCACCTTGGAATTAATGCACGCGACCGGCGCCGACTATCCCCCGGAGGTCAGCGAGCCGCAGGCCCTGGGAATTGAACTCGCGCCAAGCAGCCTCGTCAAGCCGCCTCGCATCCCGGCCACGCCGATACAGATGGAATGCCGGCTCGAGCACGTGCTGCCGCTCGGACGCGGGCTGAACACGCTGTACATCGGCGAAGTCGTCGCCTTTCACCTGTCCGAGGCCATATACAACGGACGCCATGTCGACGCCATCGCCATGCGCCCCATCGCCCGGTTGGGCGGTCCCTATTACGCCGGATTGGGAGAAATCTTCCACCGCCCCATGCTGCAGTCGCCGCCTGGAGAGCCGACCGCCTGACGGCGCAGCCGGAGGGTGCCGCGCCCAAGGGCGTGGGCGCGCCGGCGCCACCGGGCGAGGATGCCCGGAGTTGTCTATTCATGAAGGAACGATCGATGACGCGCTCATCTTCTGACACCAACCGACCGATCAAGGCCGGTACATTTATCAAGACCGTGTCGCCGCACATAGTCGAGATACTCGGTACGACCGCGCTGGATTTCGGCGTGCTCGATGCCGAGCATGCACCGTTCGACCGCAGTGCGATCGACCTAATGATGCTCGCAGGGCGCGCCGCGCAGCTGCCGCTCTACGTGCGCGTGCCCGACTACGAAGCATCGACCATCCTGTCCGTGCTGGACATGGGCGCAGCGGGCATCGTGGTGCCGCACGTCGACACGGCGGAACAGGCGGCACAAATCGTCGCACGCGCCCGCTACAAAGGCGGTGAGCGCGGGTTCTCCAGCTCGCCGCGCGCGGCAGGCTACGGCACGATGACTTACAAGCAGGCGCAAGAGGCGGGCGACCAGACGCTGGTGCTGTGCCAGATCGAAAGCGTCGCGGGCCTGGACAACGTCGAGCGCATTGCCGCCGTGCCGGGCGTGGGCGGGCTGTTCGTGGGTCGTGCTGACTTGGCCTTGTCCATGGGCGAAGAAGGCTCGCGCAGCCCCGCGGTGCTGGAAGCAACGACGCGCATCGTTCGCGCGGCACTGGATGCAGGCAAGATCGCCGCGATGTTCGTCGCCAATGCGGCCGAACGAGACGAGTTCGCCGCCCAGGGCGCGACTTGGTTCGTGATCGGCTCCGATCAATCTCTGTTGCGCCAAGGCGCGCAATCAGTCGCCGTAGCCGGCAGCCGAGCGCAAGGCTGAGGCCCGTTCCGCACGCATGCAAGGAGAAGCCATGACAGCTCAAGCTCAACTTCCGCGCCCCGCCACCTACGCCGCGCATTATGAAACCGAACCCCAGCAACAGGCCGCGGGGGCTCGCACGTGGCTGACGCGCGGCGCCAACTTCGTCGTCGCCGTTTCCCAGGTCGAGCCCGGCGCCGTACTCGAGCGCTCCGACAACCCCGACGAGTACTTTGTGTTCGTGCACCGTGGAAGCGCGCGCATCCAGGCCGGCGAAGAACGCCTCGAGGCCTTGGCCGAAACCGTCACCATCGTGCCCCCTGGGCCGAGCCGGGTCGAGGCAACCGCCTCAGGCACCATCGTGCGCGTGTTTTCGAATCGCGCGACCGACCTGGTGGCAGCCTCGTCCAACAATGCCGTCTACGCCGACGGCGCGCCCGAAGTCGCGCCCCTGGTACCTTGGCCGGATCCCCCCGCTGGGTTCAAGCTGCGCCATTACGTGCTGGCCGACTACGTGCGGCCCGATACGAACATGCGCATCTTCCGCAGCACCAACCTCATGGTGAACTTCCTCGCGAAGCGCACGGTGCCACGCGACGTGCACAAACTCAGCCCCCACACGCATGCCGACTTCGAACAGGCTTCGCTTGCTGTCGAAGGTACGTACGTCCATCACCTGCGCTGGCCATGGACGCCCGACATGGACATGTGGAAAGAGGACGAGCACGTAGAGATCGGCAGCCCTTCGGTCACGGTCATTCCGGCCAAGGTCATGCATACCAGCCGCAACGTGAGCCAGGGCGACTGCTGGCTGATCGATATCTTTGCCCCGCCGCGCCTGGATTTTTCCAGCAAGCCGGGCCTGGTCTGCAACGCCGACGAATATCCCATGCCCGCCCCAAGTGTGGCAGCCTGACGGCCCGCCCCGGCAAGCGGCAGGCCCCTGGCGCCGGCCGCGCCTGTGCGAATCCCGGGCCAGCCCTTGCTACAGCTTGGACAAATCTTCGGAAATGCCCCGCGACACTTCCTGCAGCGGACCCAGGTAGCGCTCGACGGCCTGCTCGTCCGTGAGGGTGGAAGCGAACCACGTCATGCCAAACGACGCCACGACGTGCTTGCCGTCGAACACCGGCACGGCAAGCGTGCGCGACACGGGGCGTACGGCCGGGTCGCGTAGCGCATAGCCCTGGGCACGCGTCTGCGCGATCATTTTCTGGACCGCCTCGACGTCCCGGGCCGGCGCGTCCTCGGGGTTGGTCGACTGCCGCAACAAGGCAAGAATGGTCTCGCGCTCGTCCTCATCGCAGAACGCCAGATAGGCCCGCCCAATGGCGCGGCTCACCAGGCTCAGCCGCATGTTGATCGATGAATGCAGCAGCGAAAGCGGCG
Source organism: Pigmentiphaga sp. (assembly GCF_019689535.1). Classification (GTDB taxonomy): domain Bacteria; phylum Pseudomonadota; class Gammaproteobacteria; order Burkholderiales; family Burkholderiaceae_B; genus Pigmentiphaga. The sequence continues at coordinate 726 of NZ_JADGHH010000269.1, read as the reverse complement.
AATGGGGAATGGTGCTGTAACGCACCACCATCGCGTCGGTGTCGAACACGGCGATGGCCAGAGGCCATTTGATCGCCTCGGTCAGCGCGTCCATGCGCGGCTGGGCGGCCTCGACGATGCGCGGTTCGCTGTGATAACCCGAAGAAAGCGTATTGACCAGCGAGGTCAGATAGTAGGCCCCGTACTGCGGCGCATGCCGCACCAGCCCCTTCGAGGCCAGCGATTCCAGCAACCGGATCAGGGATGGCTTGGGAATACCCGTCTGCTGGTGCAACACATTGAGCGTGGACACCGGCTGGCGATTCAACGCCTGCAGCAACTCGATGGTCCGGACCACCGCTTGGACGGGAGGGAAAGAAGGCACGTGGACCTCCGTACGAAAAAAGCGTCGGCGAGTATGGCACCCGTGGGATGCGCGCTACGCTTCGAGAAGTACGACGGACCCTTCGAGCGTGCCCCGGCCGCCGCCGGGACGCCGCTCGTCGGCCGGACGGGACGCAGGCAATGGCCTGCCGCCGCCCTGCACCGTCAGCGCCGGGTGCCGCCTTTCACGAACACGCGCTTGCCGGTGTCGTGCCAGACGGCGCGCTTCTCCTCCTCGGTCAACAGCACCGATGCGTCGATCATACGCTGGACCATTTCCTTGTAGGTGCCCGAAGAGGTCCCGATGTCCGAACCCCACATGATGTGGTCGGCGCCGAACATGTCGACGGCGCGTCGCAGCAC
>NZ_JADGHH010000051.1 GCF_019689535.1 Pigmentiphaga sp. | reverse complement strand
CAAGGACGAGAAGGCCCGGTACATCGCAGAGGCCTTCGCGGGGTTCGAACGCATTCTTGGCGACCTGGATGAAGAAAGCTATGTCTATGTGCAGGATGTCAGGGCGAGCGCCTACGGCTATGGGGGGAAGACTCAGGAGTTTCGCTATCACCACTAGGCCCGGTGGCTCCGCGGCCGTGCCGTTGCACGCCAGGCCACGGCGGGCGCAGCCCGTGGAGCCGGTGGGGTCAGATGATGCGATGCGTGATTCTGTGCGGCCGCTTGGCGGCACCCAGCCCGGCTTCCTTTTCGAATTCGGCGCCCTGGCTTTGCACTTGCGTATAGGCGTGTTCGCGGAATAGGTTTTCCGCGCGGTCGGCCTGGCCGCTCTCGATGGCCGTGACGATGGCATGATGCTGCCGATGCGCGTAGAACAGGAAGTTGAAGGCGGTTTTCCGGCTCTGCGCGTCGAAGGCCAGTACGAGCGGGGCGGTAAAGGGCACGACGTTGCAGCGACTGACCAGGCTCGACAGCAGGGGCATGTCCGCCCCTTCCAGAATGAGTGCGTGAAAGCGCGCGTTCATTTCCGCGTACCGGACTTCGTCTTCGTCGGAAATCTCCTGGTCCTTGAAGATTTCGTCGCCCTCGGCGAGGCACTCTTTCAGTTGGGCCAACAGTTCTTCCGTTGCGCCGTTGAGGGCGAGCGCACGTGCGGCGAGGCCTTCCAGCGCGGCACGCAAGTGCAGGGCCTCCATGCATTCGCGGGGCGAGAATGCCCGGACCGCGTATCCCCGCGCTCCGGAAGGCACGAGCAGGCCTTCTTGCGCCAGCGCGGGCAAGGCCTGCCGCACCGGCGTGCGCGAAATGCCGAGTCGGGCCGCAAGGTCCGCTTCCCGCACGCGCTCGCCCGGTGCGAGTTCGCCGCGCAAGATCATTTCACGGATATGCAGCATGGTCGTGGTTTGCTGCATGCTGGACTCCCTTGATGTTCGACGGCCGCTTTGGTCGCGGCGGACGCCCAGTATAAGGGGTTTGGGATCCCGTATTGGATCCAAAATGCCGTATTGCAGTGCGGAATTCGCTGTCATTGCCTTAATTTTGGATCCCAGATAAGCTATTCCGGATCGCCGGTTCGCGCTAGATACGGAGTACTCGCCATGGCAAGAATCATCGGGGGCATTGGCACGTCTCACGTGCCCACCATCGCCGTCGCTTACGACAAGGGCAAGCAGAACGAACCCGCGTGGGCGCCGCTGTTCGAAGGGTACAAGCCGGTTGCTGCCTGGCTGGCCGAAAAGCAGGCCGACGTGCTGGTGTTCTTCTACAACGACCACTGCACGACTTTTTTCTTCGACATGTACCCCACGTTTGCCTTGGGGGTAGGCGAACGGTTTCCCATCGCGGACGAGGGAGCAGGGCTGCGCAATCTGCCTCCCATCCGCGGAAATGTGGACTTCCAGGCTCACATCGCAGAGTGCCTGGTCAACGACGAATTCGACCTGACCGTTTTCCAGAACAAACCCATCGATCACGGTTGTGCTTCGCCGCTTCCGCTGTTGTGGCCGCATCAGCCCGATTGGCCCGGGGCGGTCGTGCCGATCGCGATCAACGTGCTGCAGTATCCCTTGCCCACGGCGCGCCGGTGTTATCGCCTCGGGCAGGCCGTTCGCCGTGCCGTGGAGTCCTATCCCGAGGATTTGAAGGTGGTGGTCGTGGGCACGGGCGGCCTGTCTCACCAGATCCACGGCGAGCGTACTGGGTTCAACAATACCGAGTGGGACATGGAGTTCCTGCGCCTGCTGGAAGAGGATCCCGAGGCACTGATGCGGATGAAGCATGCCGATTACGTCCGCCTGGGCGGCGCCGAAAGCGTGGAGCAGATCATGTGGCTTGCCATGCGGGGCGCGCTGGGCACGGGGCCGCTGCGTAAGCTGCACCAGAATTACTACCTGGCGACGACGACCGCGATGACCGTGGTGTTGTATGAAGAGGCAGCGCCGGCTGCCGTGCGCTCCGAGCTGGCCGCAATGGCCGCGAGTTAAAGGAGAAAGCCATGAATCCGCAACTGGAAGGCATAGAAACCATCCCAGGCACTTATCCCTTCGACATCCGCACCGCCAACCGCACGCTGAACATCAACCGTTTCTTCTGGAACATGATCAGCGCCGAATGGCGCGCGCGCTTCATCGAGGATGAAGAAGGCACGATGGAAGCGGCCGGCCTGACAGAAGAGGAAAAGAAACTCGTGCGCGCGCGCGACTGGCTTGGACTGGTGAAGCACGGCGTCAACTTCTTCGTGCTGGAGAAGTTTGGCCGGGTCGTGCACAAGACCAACCTGGAGATCTACGCCATCATGCGGGGCGAGACGTTCGAAGAATTCATGAAGACGAGGCGGGTGCCCGATGCCCGCTGAAACGACGAACCGCCAGAAGCCGGCGCTGGTCTTGCTCCCGGGTTTGCTCTGTGATCAGGCCGTGTGGGAGGCGCAATGCGCCCGCTTCGGCGCACAGTATGCGTGCCAGGTCCCGGACTACGGCGCGCTCGATTCCCTGCCTGCAATGGCCGAGCACGTGCTCAAGCATGCGCCGGCGCAGGAATTCCACCTGGCGGGCCATTCGATGGGAGGGCGCGTGGCACTGGAGGTGTTTCGCCTCGCTCCGGAGCGCGTGCTGGGCCTGGCCTTGCTGGACACGGGCTACAAGGCGTTGCCGGCGGGCGTGGCCGGTGAATCCGAGCGCGCCGGCCGCATGGCGTTGTTGCAGACCGCGCGCGAGCGGGGCATGCGCGAAATGGGGCGCATCTGGGCGCGGGGCATGGTGCACCCCGATCGCCTCGACGGTCCCGTATTCGAAGCCGTGCTGGACATGTTGGAGCGGCGCACCCCGGAAATCTTCGCTGCGCAGATTCATGCGCTGTTGAACCGGCCGGACGCATCGCCGCTGTTGCCGCGCATCAGCTGCCCCACCCTGGTGCTTTGCGGACGCGAAGATTCCTGGAGCCCGCTGGCGCGGCATGAGGAGATCGCCGCCGCCATACCCGGCGCGCGTTTGGTCGCGGTCGATCATTGCGGGCACATGAGCACGATGGAGCAGCCCGAGGCGGTCAATGAGGCCATGGCGCAGTGGCTCGCCGCCGATGCGGAGCGCTGAACCGGGCCCGTCCCCTCATCGCACGGGCCGGTGCCCTTCAGTCCGGCCCGGTTCCGGCGGGCGGCCAGAGCGCACTGCGATCGATTTCAGCCAGCGTGCGGCAGCCGGCCAGCGCCATGGTGATTTCGAGCTCGGTACGCAGCATGTGCAACACGTGAATGACGCCGACGGTGCCCGCGGCCGCCAAACCATGCATATAGGCGCGGCCGATCAGTACGGCGCTGGCGCCCAATGCGAGCGCTTTGAATACGTCCGTGCCGCGGCGTATGCCGCCGTCCATGAGGACGGGGATGCGGCCGCGCACCTCAGCGGCCACCCAAGGCAGGGCATCGAGCGTGGCGGGCGTGGTATCGAGGGTGCGTCCGCCGTGGTTGGAAACGATGATGGCGGATGCGCCCGCTTCGATGGCCAATCTGGCGTCAGCCGGGGCGAGAATGCCCTTGAGTACGATGGGGAGGCCGGTCGCTTGGCGTAGCCAGGCGATGTCGTCCCAGGTCGGTGCGCTGTCTAGCGCGCCGCTGCCGAAGAGCGCGCTTTCCCCCGCCCGCGCGACCGCCTGCGCCATGGGGCGCATGCCCCGCAGGTTCACGGCTTCGACCCCCGTGGGCAGCGAGAACCCTGCCCGCTGCTCGCGATTGCGCACGCCGTTGACGGGCGCATCGACGGTGACCACCAGTGCACGATAGCCCGCGGCTTCGGCCCTGCGTACGAGGTGCAGCGTATCGTTGCGGTCGGGTTGGAGATAGAGCTGGAACCAAAGGGGCGTTTCAGCCGTTCGCGCGAGCTCTTCGAGCGCGATGCTGGCCTGGGTGCTGACTACCATCGCGGCTTTCATGGCAGATGCCGCCAAGACGGTAGCGAGTTCTCCCTGCGGGTGGGCGAGCTTCTGGTACGCGACGGGCGCAAGCAGGATGGGGTAGGGCAGGCGCAGGCCGAGCAGGTCGAGCGCAGTGCCGCCACCCGCCATCGAAGTCAGCACCCGGGGCTGTATCCGCACCCGCTCATAGGCTTCGCGATTGGCGCGCAGCGTCAGTTCGTCCGCGGCGCCGCCTGCCAGGTACGCCCAGGCCGCTTCTTCCATGCGTTCGCGCGCGTAGGCCTCGTAGTCTGCGGCGCAGGCGATCTGGGGCGGAATTTGCGTGAGCGGGGGCAAGGGCATGGCGAGCCGTCGTTCAAGTCTGCGACCACTGGCGCAAGAGGTTGTGATAGATGCCCGTCAGCTGGACCAAGGCCTCGCTGGCGGGGGTCTCGCGCGCGAGCTGCTGGATGGCGGCGTCCAGGCGGTAGAGCGTTTCGCGCTGGGTCTCGTCGCGCACCATGCTCTGGACCCAGAAGAACGCACCCACGCGCGCGCCGCGCGTCACAGGCGTGACCTGGTGCAGGCTGGTGCCGGGATAGACCACCATGTGGCCCGCGGGCAGCTTGACTCGGTGGGTGCCGTAGGTGTCCTGCACGATGAGCTCGCCGCCGTCGTAATCTTCCGGCGGCGTCAGGAACAGCGTGGCGGAGATGTCGGTGCGTACGCGATGCGCGCTGCCCGGCAGGCTGCGGATCGCGTTGTCGACGTGATAGCCATAGGAGCCGCCGCCTTCGTAGCGATTGAAGGCCGGTGGCAGTACTTTCAGCGGCAGCGTGGCGGAGACGAACAGCGGGTTCTTTCCCAGCGCGTCGAGAATGAGATTGCCCAGTTGGACGGCCACGGGGTCGTCGGACGCCAACTGCAGGTTCTGTTTGACGTGGATCGCGATGTGCCCGGCAGTCGAGCGGCCGTCGACCCAGGAGGCCCCGGCAAGGGCCTGGTGGCAATGTGTCAATTGCTCGGCCGTCAGAACATCGGGAATGGTCAACATCATGGCAACGCATCCTCGCTTGGAATCCCCGGGAAGTGTACCCCGTGCACGATGCCGTTTTTTCGCCGGGGCGGTCGCCCTACACTAGATGTCATGTCAATCCACCGAGCCCGCGGGGCTTCGCCCGACGGAGCGCCGCGGTGCCAGATCCGGCAAGGAGCCCCTCATGTCCGCCATGCCCGACTTGCAATCCCTATGGATGCCTTTCACCGCCAACCGCCAGTTCAAGGCAGCGCCTCGGCTGCTCGTGTCGGCCAAAGGCATGTATTACACCGATGCGGAGGGCCACCGCATCCTGGACGGCACGGCCGGCCTTTGGTGCACGAATGCCGGACATGGCCGGGACGAGATCATCGATGCCGTGCACAGGCAGATGCGCACCCTCGATTACGCGCCGCCTTTCCAGATGGGGTGCCCGGTCGCCTTCGAGGCCGCGCGGCGGGTGGCAGCCCTCATGCCGCCGGGATTGGATCGCATTTTTTTCACGAACTCCGGCTCGGAGTCCGTCGATACGGCGCTGAAGATTGTGCTTGCTTATCACCGGGCGCGCGGCGAGGGCCAGCGTACGCGATTCATCGGGCGCGAGCGCGGTTATCACGGCGTGGGCTTCGGTGGCATGTCGGTAGGCGGCATAGGCGCGAACCGCAAGGCGTATGCCGCCAATCTCATGCCCGGGGTCGATCACTTGCCTGCCACCCTGAACGTGGCGGAAGCGGCGTTTTCCCGGGGGCAGCCCGCATGGGGCGCGCATCTGGCGGACGAATTGGAGCGCTTGCTGGCGTTGCATGATGCCTCGACGGTGGCGGCCGTGATCGTCGAGCCGATGGCGGGCTCGGCCGGCGTCATCGTTCCGCCCCGCGGCTACCTGGAGCGCTTGCGCGAGCTGTGCAGCCGGCACGGCATCCTATTGGTCTTCGATGAAGTCATCACTGCGTTCGGACGCCTGGGGGCGGCGACGGCGGCGGAGCGCTTCGGCGTGACGCCGGATCTCTTGACCCTGGCCAAGGGCATCAACAACGCCACGGTGCCGATGGGGGCGGTGGCGGTGTCCCGTGCCATACACGATGCCATCCTGGGCGCGGCCCCGGAGAACGCCATCGAGCTCTTCCACGGGTACACCTATTCCGGCCACCCCGCGGCGGCCGCGGCGGCCATCGCAACGCTCGACCTGTATGCGCGAGAAGGCCTGTTCGAGCGCGCGGCGAGGCTGGAGCCGGTGTTCGAATCGGCGGTGCACGCATTGCGCGACGCGCCGCACGTCAAAGACATACGCAACATCGGCATGGCGGCAGCCGTCGAGCTGGAACCGAGAGCGGGCCAGGCGGGAGCGCGCGCCTACGAAGCATTCCTGGCATGCCTGCAGGCGGGCGTGCTAGTCCGCTTCACGGGCGACGTGCTCGCGTTTTCTCCTCCGCTCATCATCGACGAGGAGCAGATTGCGACCTTGTTCGGCACCGTGAGGGAAGCGCTGGTGCGCATCCGTTAGTGCAGGATGCGATGCCGGCGGGCGCAGCGGCCTGGCCGGAGCGGATGCCGGCCCGACCGTGGCGTCGAGCCGGCGGCGCGGTTGCTTCAGCGCGCAGGAGGCGGGCTGTAGTCGGGCTGCTTGGACGGTGCAGCCTGCTGGAACGCGGGGTGTTCCTGGCAATGCTCGTACACCGCCATGATCCGCGGATAGGCCGACACATCGCAACCCATGCGCTGCGCGTTGGCGACCTGGGGAACCAGGCAGCAGTCGGCCAGCGTCGGGGATTCGCCAAAGCAGTAAGGGCCAAAGCCATGGGCCTGGAGCAGGCGCTCGACGGCGGCGAAGCCTTCCTGTATCCAGTGGTCGTACCAAGCCTTCTTTTGTTCCTCGGTGACGCCGATCACGTCGGTGAGGTACTTGAGGATGCGCAGGTTGTTGACTGGATGGATGTCGCAGGAGATGGCCAGCGAAAGCTCGAGCACCCGGGCGCGCGCCATCTTGTCTTCGGGGATGAGGCGCGGGGTGGGATAGCTGGCGTCGAGGTAGTCGATGATGGCCAGCGATTGCCCCAGGCTCACGTCGCCGTCGACCAGCAGCGGGACGTTGGCGGACGGGTTCTTGGCCACGTACTCGGCGGCGCGATGCTCGAGCGTGCGGATGTTCACGCCCCGGTATTCGTAGGCCAGGTCCTTGAGCGCCAGCGCGATGCGCACGCGGTACGAGGTCGAGCTGTTGAAGAAACTGTAGAGTTCCATGGCGTTTTCCGCCTTACACCATGCGAACGTTCAGCGTGCCCAGGCCGTCGACGCCGCCTTCCATCACGTCGCCCTTGACCACGGGGCCCACGCCCTCAGGGGTGCCCGTGAAAATCAAGTCGCCCGGCTCGAGGCGGAAGTACTTCGAAAGATAGGCCACGGTCTCGGCGACGGACCAGATCAGCTTGGACGTGTCGCTGCGTTGCTTGTCCTGGCCATTGACCTTCAGCCAGATGCCGCCTTTTTCGAAATGGCCGACCTCGGAAGCCTTGTGCAGCGGTGCGGTGGGCGCGCTTTGATCGAAGGCCTTGCCGATTTCCCAGGGGCGGCCCACTTCCCGCATCTGGATTTGCAAGTCGCGGCGGGTCATGTCCAGCCCGACCGCGTAACCCCAAACGTGCTCCAGCGCGTGCTCGACGGGGATGTAGGCGCCCGCCTTGCCGATCGCGGCCACCAGTTCGATCTCGTAATGGAGGTTGGAGGTTTCAGTGGGATAGGGCAGGTCGAGCGTCGTGCCGTATGGCACGGCCACCACGGCGTCGGCGGGCTTGCAGAAGAAGAACGGCGGCTCGCGGTCGGGGTCGAAGCCCATTTCGCGGGCGTGCGCGGCATAGTTGCGACCGACGCAGTAGACGCGCCGCACGGGGAATTGCTCGGTGCTGCCGGCGACGGGAAGCGTGGTGACTGGTGGCGGAGGGAATACGTACGACATGGATCGGGTTCCTCGATGGATGAAAGGGTGGGAGGTCAGGCGATGCGCTCCTCGCGCAGCAACCCCAGCGCGGCCTGTACCGGGCGATCAGAATAGCTGAACAGCACGGCGTCTTCGAGCGCGGCCAATTGCACGGGTTGCCATGGCGGCACCACGAATACGTCACGCGGCGAATAATGGAATACCTCGTCGCCGATGCGCACGCTGCCCTGCCCTTCGACCACGCAGAATACGGTGGAGTCGGATGTGCGATAGGTCTTGCCCTGGAACCCCGCGGGTAGCCACTGCATGAAGGTCGCCATGGTGGGCATGGGGTAGCCGCCCGTGGCCGGATTCACGTAACGCAGCTTGACGCCGTCCCATGGGTCGAGCTCACCACGGCGGCCCAACTGGTCCAGCGCTTCGCGCGTGCGCTCGTAGGGATAGTTAAAGATCGGCGAGCTGTTGCCGCTGAAGGTATGCCGCACCGGCGCCATGTTGTATCCGTAGCGGGCGAAGCTGTCGCCTTCGGGGCGCATGACAGGTTGCGTGGCCTCCGGATAGTTCTCGGCGAAGCCGGCGTCGAGCGAGCGCAGCAGCGGGATGTCGAGCCCGTCGAGCCACACCACGGGCTCGCCATCTTCTGGATTGCCGTGGTCATGCCAGGTCCACGACGGCGTGATGATGAAGTCGCCCGGGTGCATGGTGGTGCGCTCGCCGTTGACGGCGGTGTAGGCGCCTTTGCCTTCGACGATGAAGCGCAGGGCAGATTGCGTGTGGCGATGGCTGGGCGCGATCTCGCCAGGAAGGATCAGCTGCAGCCCGGCGTACAGCGTCTGCGTGATCGCCGCTTGGCCGGGCAGGCCCGGATTTTCCAAGATCAACACCCGGCGCACGGCTTCTTCGGCGCTGATGATGGAGCCGGATTCCATGACATCCGGGCGCAGTTTTTCGTACTTCCAGATCGCGGGCACGCAGCGCGGCTGCGGCTGCGGGGGGACCAGGGTGTGGAGGGACTCCCAGAGGGGGCTTAGGTTTTTCTTGGCGATGCGGTCGTAATACGCGCGGCGTGAGGCATCGGGAGCGGTTTTCTCGAGCATGCTTGTCTCCGGTTCTGGCGCGACGGGCGATCGATGCCCGCGCCGTCTCGGACCGCCGGAATCGGCGGTGTCGCCGCCATTGTAGGGGGTAGGTATTCCAATTGGTATGAAATTATCTTATCAAGCATATTGGATTGGATATGCCTTCCCGCAGGGCCCATGGGCGCCAGGGTGGTGCGCTGCATTCGACGCTTTCTTCCTCTAGGACGTCGATTTGGTGCGCCCTGGCGGGAAACCAGGCGGCCCGTGCCGGGTACGGCCTTTGCTTGCTCATCCGCTGAAGCGAGGCCAAACCGAAGGTGCCCATGGTTCCCTATGACGAGATGCGGTTCGAAGGCGGCGCCGTCCGACGCCATTACCGGCGCTTCTGCTCGTGGTTGGAGCGCCAGAGCGCGGAGACCTTGGCCAGGAAGCGCGCCGAGGCTGATCTGGTATTCCGGCGCGTGGGCATTACCTTCGCCCTCGGGGGCGATGCGGATGGCGTGGAGCGCCTGATCCCCTTCGACCTCATCCCTCGCATCATCCCCAGCGAGGAATGGCAGCTGCTCGAGCGCGGCCTGGCGCAGCGGGTGCGGGCGCTCAACATGTTCATCCATGACGTCTACCACGAGCGGCACATCGTGCGCGCCGGCGTCGTGCCCGCCGGGCAGGTCTACACCAATGCGCAATACCGCCCGGAGATGCAGGACGTGCGCGTGCCGCGCGACATCTACGCACACATCGCGGGAGTCGACGTCGTCAAGGCGGAGGGCGATGAGGGCGGCACGTTCTATGTCTTGGAGGACAACCTGCGCGTGCCATCCGGGGTGTCGTACATGCTGGAGAACCGCAAGATGATGATGCGGCTCTTCCCGGAACTGTTCGTGCAGAACCGCATCGCCCCGGTGGCCCACTATCCGGACTTGCTGCTGGAGAATCTGCGCTCGGTCGCCCCCATGGGGGTGGACGATCCCACCGTGGTGGTCCTGACCCCCGGAATTTTCAATTCTGCCTATTTCGAGCACGCGTTTCTCGCCCAGCAGATGGGGGTGGAGCTGGTGCAGGGCGGCGACCTGTTCGTCGCCGACAACTCGGTATTCATGCGCACGACGCGGGGCCCGCAGCGGGTGGACGTGATCTATCGGCGGCTCGACGACGATTTCCTCGACCCCTTGGCGTTCCGGGCGGATTCGGTGTTGGGCGTGCCGGGACTGCTGTCGGTCTACCGCGCAGGACGAGTGACGCTGGCCAACGCCATCGGCACCGGGGTAGCCGATGACAAGTCGATTTATCCCTTCGTTCCCGACATGATCGCGTTCTATCTGTCGGAAGAGCCTATTTTGCAGAATGTGCCGACCTGGCAATGCCGCAAGCCGGACGAGCTGTCCTATGTGCTCGCGCACCTGCCTGAGCTGGTCGTCAAGGAGGTCCACGGGGCAGGTGGCTACGGCATGTTGGTCGGCCCGACGGCGAGCCGCGCCGAGATCGAAGCCTTTCGCGCTCGATTGCTGGCCAAGCCCCAGAACTACATTGCCCAGCCTACGTTGTCTCTTTCGACTTGTCCGACTTTCGTCGAGGAGGGCATCGCGCCCCGCCACATCGACCTGCGGCCGTTCGTGCTGTCGGGCGCCAATATCGCCACGGTGGCCGGTGGGCTGACCCGAGTCGCGCTGCGCAAGGGTTCGCTGGTCGTCAATTCCTCCCAAGGTGGCGGCACCAAGGACACTTGGGTGCTGGACGAAACGGGCGCTGCATCGACGGGGGAAGAAGCATGCTGAGCCGAACCGCCGACCACTTGTTCTGGATGGCGCGCTACATGGAACGCGCAGAGAATACGGCGCGCATGCTGGACGTGACGCGCAAGGCGCTGCTGCTGCCACAGAGCGACGAGCGGGCGTTGCACAGCCTGCGGGCCGTGCTGTCGATCTCGGAGCTGGCAGAGGCGTTTGCGGCCCGCTATGACGACGTGGCGGCCGACAACGTGCTGCACTTCATGACGGCCGACCCGAACAATCCGTCCAGTATTTATTCGAGCCTGCGCGCCGCCCGCGAGAACGCCCGCGCGGTGCGGGGCACGTTGACGACCGAGTCGTGGGAAACCATCAACGACACCTGGCTCGATTTCAACCGCCAGCTCGAAGCCGGTGTGCTGGAAGTCGTTCCTGACTCGGTATTCGAATGGGTCAAGATGCGCTCGCACCTGTCGCGCGGTGTCACGCTTGGCACCGCGCTCAAGGACGAAGCGTTCTACTTCACCCAGCTGGGCACGTTCCTGGAGCGCGCCGACAATACTGCCCGCATCCTCGACGTACGCTTCGCGGACGCGGCGCCGGGCGCACGTCCGAATGCCGCCGCGCAGCTTGACGATTTCTATTATTGGACCTCTATCCTGAGCTCCGTTTCGGGGCTGGAAATCTATCGCCAGGTCTATCGCGACGTGCTGATTCCCGAGCGCGTGGCGGAGTTGCTCATCCTCAATCCTTCCATGCCGCGCTCCTTACTCGCATCCCTGGATCGGGTCTGCGAGAACCTAGCCATGCTCAGGACGGAGAATTCCCGCGAGTGCGAGCGCTATGCCGGCAAACTGCGCGCCGAGTTGCTATACGCCGAGATCCGCCCCATTCTCGCGCGCGGGCTGCATGCTTACCTGACCGAGTTCCTGGGGCGCATCGCGACCCTCGGCAACAAGATCGGTGCAGCCTTCCTCCTGCCTGTCACGTCCTGAAGAGGTGTGCGATGCGTTTGTCCATCCGGCACGAAACCGCCTATCGCTACGATGCCCCCGTGCACTATTCCATTCAGCAGTTGCGGCTGGTACCCGCCTCGGGTTCCGCCCAGGTGGTCGTGCGCTGGGACGTGCATGCGCCCGGCAGGATCGACACCGCCGTCGATGCCTATGGCAATACGGTGCAGACGCTGGTCGTGACGCGGCCCCTGTCCGAGATGCGCATCGTGGTGCAAGGGGAAGTCGAGACCGTGTCGCTGCCCGAGGGCCGGCTGCAGGAAGGGCCGGGCCGCATTCCCCTCGAGCATTTCACGTGTGCCACCCGCTTGACCGAAGCAGACGATGCCGTGCGCGAATTGGCCGCAGCGGCCGCGCCGCTGGATAGGCCCGGGGCACTAGTCGATCTGGCCTGTCGCATCCAGGAACGCGTGGCCTACAGCTCGGGCAGCACGCAGGTGACGAGCACTGCCGCCGAAGTGCTCGCCCTGGAGCGGGGTGTTTGCCAGGACCATGCCCACCTGTTCATCGCGTGCTGCCGCGCGTTGGGCGTGCCGGCGCGCTACGTCAGCGGATACATCGATCCCGGAGACGTGCCCCATGCCGCTAGCCATGCGTGGGCAGACGCGTGGGTCGATGAGGCAGGCTGGATATCCGTGGACGTCACGCATGGCCGCTATGCGTCGGGGCCGTATTGCCGTGTGGCCGTTGGTTCGGACTACGGTTCGGCTGCGCCGGTGCGAGGCATGCGCGTGGGCGGCGGCGTGGAGGCCATGACGGTAGACGTCCACGTCGGCGAGGCCAACCAGTGAGCCCATCCATGCGGCATCGTTTCGTACGCGCTAGAATCGCCCGATACATCGACGGGGCGAGTCCGGTATGACCTATTGTGTGGCGATGCGTGTGGACGAGGGGCTCGTGTTCCTGTCTGATACCCGCACCAATGCGGGGGTAGACCACGTCAGCACCTTTCGCAAGATGACCGTCTTCGAGCAGCCGGGAGAGCGCGTGCTGGTGCTGTTGACCGCCGGCAACCTGGCGCTGACCCAGTCGGTCGTGCAGTTGCTGGCCGAACCCGCCGATCCCGAGCAGCCCACGCCGTGGAACGTGCCCAACATGTTCGAGGCAGCGCGGCTGGTGGGCAAGGCCGTGCGAGAGGTCTACCAAATGCACGGCAGTGCGCTGCACGATTTCAACATCGATTTCAATTGCAGCTTCCTGTTGGGCGGCCAGATACGCGGGCAGGGCATGCGGCTGTTCCAAATTTATGCCGCTGGCAATTTCATCGAGGCCTCGACCATGAGTCCGTATTTCCAGATCGGCGAGGCCAAGTACGGCAAACCGATACTGGATCGCGTCCTGACGCCGACCATGCCACTGGACGAGGCGGCCAAATGCGCGCTGATATCGATGGACTCGACGCTGCGCTCGAACGTATCGGTCGGCTTGCCGCTGGACTTGTTGGTCTACGAAAAAGATAGCTTGCGCGTGACCAAGTTCGCGCTGGTCGATCACGACAACGATTATTTCAGGATGATCCATTCGTCGTGGGGAGAACGGCTGCGCCAGGTGTTTGCCGAGATTCCCGATCCGCAGTGGACGCCCGTCTCGGCGCTGCCGCCCGACAAATCGCCCATGCGATCCGAGCCGCCGCTGGCGCCGGGCGCCGGGCCCTACCGTTCGATGCATGATCCGGCGCTCGCGCAGACGCTGGCCCAGTCCCAGCCTGGCGCGGTAGAGCCCGGCTAGCCTATGGGCGCGAGCGCGTTTTCCAGCGCTTGGGCCGTGAGCGGACGCGAGAACCAGAAGCCCTGGGCTTCGTCACAGCCCAGTTCGCTCAGGCGGCGCGCGTGGGCCGCCGTCTCCACGCCTTCGGCCGTGACCTGGATGCCGAGGGCGTGTGCCATCTCGATGATGGCGCGGATGACGGCGTCTCCCTTTTGGGCCGACGACAGGGCGCGCACCAATGCACGGTCGATCTTGATTCGGTTGACCGGGAAGCGCGTGAGGTAAGCGAGGCTGGAGTAACCCGTGCCGAAGTCGTCGATGGCGATCTCCACGCCCAGCTTGCGCAGGTTGTGCAGGGTGTCGATCACTTGATGCGTATTGTCCAGCAGCAGGCCTTCCGTGATCTCGAGCTCAATGCTGCCGGGAGGAAGTTGCCAGCGCTCCAGCGCGTCGGCTACCACGCCGGACAGCTTGCGGTCCCGCAGTTGGGCGGGCGAGACGTTGATGGCCATGCAGGGAGCATGACCGAATTTCGCAAGCAGCCTGACCACTTGCTGGCACGCCGCATCCAGCACCCACGCGCCGAGCTCTTCCATCAGGCCCAGGTCTTCGGCCATGGGCACGAACTCGGCCGGCCCGATGGCGCCGAGCTGGTGATGCTTCCAACGCAGTAGCGTTTCTGTGCGCGTGATGCGGCCCGACTCTAGGTGGATTTGAGGTTGGTACGCAAGGGAAAACTGCCGTGCGTCGACCGCTTCGCGCAGCAGCGACTCCAGGTGCGCGCGCCGGGCCGATTGGGTTTGCATGCCGAAATCGAAATGACGGGCGACGCCGCCGCCGCTGCGGCTGGCCGCGTTCAGCGCCAGCAGCGCGCGCTGGAACAGGGCGCGCGGTTCGCTGCCGGCGGAGGGGTGGGAGCTCACCCCGATGCTGGCCGTCATGTGCAAGGTTGACGAGATGAAGGGGATGGGGCGGGAGACTTCGGCGAGCAGTGCGAGTTCGCGATCGCTGGCCAAGGTGTGATGGCCGGTGGAGATGATCGCGAACAGCGAGCCGCGCATTACGCCCAGGAGCTGGTCGTCGCCGCACAAGCGCTTGAGCCGGGCGGCGACGTGCTTGACGGCGGCGTCGGCCGCGGCTTGGCCCAGGCTGTCGCGCAGCGTACGCAGGTTGTCGAGTTCGAGCAGTGCCAGCAGCACCGGCTCGTTCGTGCGCCGGGCCCGTTCCAGCGCCAGGCCTAGCCGCTCTTCCAGCAACTCCTGATTGGGCAGCCCCGTGAGCGGATCGTGGTGCAACAAGTGCCATAGCGGGAGTGCATCCCGCTGGCGCCTCGGGTTTTCGAACGCGGTACCCACGTAGCCCAGGATGTTTCCCCGGGCGTCGCAAAGCCGCGTGAGGGCCTGCGCGACGGTCGCGCGCATGCCGTTCGGACGCAGGTAAGTCCACTCCGCTTCCATGCCGTGGGCGGCCGTGAGGGAGCCTTCCGGCTGCACTGCTACCACGTCACGGACCGGGGGATTCCAGAGTTCGGCGCGTCGAAGGGCCAGTTCGGAGGGGTCGAGCAGGGCGTCTAGGCAGAGCTTGCCGACCAGCTGTGCGGCCTCGTAGCCCGTGAGGCGCTCGTAGGCCGGGTTGACCATGGTGAATACGCCCCGGCTATCGCACATGAAGATCCCGCAAGGGGCCGACTGCGCCGCGAGCCGATAGGCTGCGACGGTGAGTTGCTGCGCGGACCACGCCGTCGGGGGTTGCGCATCGATTTGCACGGTACGTTCCTCCACGACCAGGCTGTGCACGCGGCGAACAGATAGATATTGCAGCTGCTATTGAATCACAAGCGAGGCAGCTTGGTAGAGACAAAGCGTCGCATCTCATTTCCGTCGCGCCGCGGATACAGGGGCGGTCCACCGGCGATTTACAATCGGCGGCACTGCCCGGATGCGGATGGCGATGACGCGGCACGAAGAACATCAACAAATAAAAGGGGTTTTGCCCTGCGGCGCTTGGCGAAACGGCCGGTGCCTGGAATCCGTGAAGGTGGATGGGTTGGGTGGCGGGGCCGGAAGCCTGCCGGGGGCAATGCGGACAAAAGAGAAGAGCGCACGCATCCATAAGGAGGTGCCTTTGCGCGTGCTGCGCGCCGTCGCTGTAGTGGCCGAAGTGGGCAGCGTGACCAAGGCCGCACTCATCCTGCACCAGTCGGCGTCTTCTGTGACGCGGGCCGTACAAGAGGCTGAATCCTTGCTCGGGCTGAGCCTGTTCGAACGCGGGGCCCGGGGCATGGTTCCGACCGCCGCAGGCGGGGTGCTTGCGCTGCGTGTCGGGCGTGCCATGGAATTGCTGCAGGCGGCCGCCGAGGGGCGGCGGCTGCGGGGCGCCCCGCCCTCGGCGGCCGCGCTGCCAAGATTGGTCAGCGACTCATTGTTATCGGCCCTGGTGGCTCGCGCAACCCATGCTACCGAGAGCGCCGCGGCTGAATCGCTGGGGGTGTCGCAATCGGCGCTGCACCAGGCTTTGCGCCGGCTCGAACACCTGGCCAGGATCCCGCTTTTCGAGCGCACGCGCGTCGGCACGCGTCTGAACGAGTCGGGCCGGTGGTTGCTGATGCACGCCCGCCAGGCCATCGCAGAGATCCGGATCGGCCACGAAGAACTCGCCCATTGGCGCGGCTTGAGGGGGCGGCGCGTATCGATCGGTACGCTGCCCATGGCCGACGACGTGCTCGTTCCCCGGGCGGCCGCGCTGGCGCTTGCCCGTGAGCCGGACATCGCCTTTACCGTCAAAGGGGGCACGTACGAGGCGTTGACGGACATGCTGCGTTCGGCAGAGATCGATTTCATCGTCGGGCCGCTTCGCGAGGCCGAGCTGGCCCCCGATCTCGAGGAAGAGCTGCTGTTCGTCGATCGTTTCGTCGCCGTCGTGCGCGCCGGGCATCCGCTGCTGGCGCGCCGCGGCCGAGCCACCCTGCGCGAGCTGGCGGCCTATCCTTGGGTCGGGCCTTTGCCCGGCACGCCGGCGCAACGGGTGCTCGAACGGTTGTGCGAACGGGTGGGAGCGCAAAGGCCCAATGTTTCCATCGAAGCGCACAGCACCGCCCTCGTGCGTTCCGTGCTGCTGGCGGGAGATCACGTCGCGCTGGTTTCGCCGCTCCACATGCGGGCTGAAGTGGAAGCCGGGCTGCTGGTGCCCGCCTCGGGCCCCTTGGCCGGTACCGAACGGGGGATAGGCATCACGCAGCGCCGGGATGCGTTGGCGTCTTCCGCATGTGTGTCGGTGCTGCAGGCATTGCGCCAAGCTGCCGCGGAGGCGGTCGATGAGCTCCGGAATAAGTATGGCGTAGAGGCGGATAAGTGAAATGCAATGTTGCATTTGCAACTTGCAATGCTAAGATGCCTCGACGGAGAACGGACTCCGTATACTGCCCAGCCAGAGCATGTCTAAGGGGCCCGGTAGCGGCCGCGCGGGCTTTGGCGCAATGCACAACATCGATAAAGAGGGCCCCGGGGGAAGATCGGATTCGACGGACGCAACGCTGCACGCCCCGATCCGAGCCGTGCCTCGGCCCTCATAAGGGTTTTCCACATAGGACGAGACAAACATGACTCTGCAACGTTTCAGCAATCTTCCGCGCCTGCGTTGGGTTTCCCTGCTGGCGTGCCTGTCGGCTTGCGCGGCGCCCGGGCTGGCGCAGGCGCAAGGCGCTGCCGACTATCCCAACCGCCCGATAAGAATGGTCATCCCGTTCACCCCGGGTGGCTCCACCGACATTCTCGGACGCACCATTGCGCAGCAGTTGCACCAAGCCTTCGGCCAGTCCGTCGTGGTCGAGAACGTGCCGGGCGCCGGGGGCAGCATCGGTGCGGACCGCGTCGCCAAGTCGCCCGCCGACGGCTACACCCTGATGATGGGCCACATCGGCACCCTGGCCGTGACGCCGTCGCTCTATCCCAAGCTGCCGTACGACCCCATCAATGCCTTCGACGCCGTGGCATGGGTGGCACGGGTGCCCAACGTGCTGGTGGTGCATCCCTCGGTTCCGGCCAAGTCGCTGCAAGAATTGGTTGCCTACGCCAAGGCCAACCCCACCGCGCTGACCTACGGCTCGGGCGGCAATGGCAGCGCGGCGCACCTGGCGACCGAATATCTGAAGCTGCAAAGCGGCGCGCCCATGCAGCACGTGCCCTACAAGGGCACGGCTCCCGCCGTGAACGACTTGGTCGCCGGCCACATCAAGGTCATGTTTACCGGTATTCCGGCCGTCATCGCCCAGCTCCGCGCGGGGCAGCTGCGCGCATTGGCGGTTTCGTCGCCGGAGCGGGTGAAGATGCTCGCCGACGTGCCTACCGTGGCCGAGAGCGGGTATCCCGGTTTCGAGGCCGACCAGTGGTACGGCGTGGTGGCGCCCGCGGGTACGCCCAAGGACATTATTGCCAAGCTGAACAAGCAGATCAACGCCTCGCTCAACTCGCCTGAACTCCTGAACCGGCTCTCGAGCGAGGGTGCGCAGCCCACGCCCAATCCGCCCGAGGTCTTCGCCAAGCTCATCAAGTCGGAAATCGAGCGCTGGAGGCCGGTCATCCAAAAGGGTGGCGTGAAGGTGGACTAAACCGCGTAGCCACGTACGAAACGGATTGAAAAATCCGCAACACCGCCCCGCTCGTGCGGGGCGGTGCCGTTTCGGGGCGGCCCCTTCCACATGTGTGCGAATTGACGACTTTTGGATGTCATCCGCGCATTATCGGCCGGTATCGCGGGCCCATCGTCTCCGGTGCCCCGCCGTCATCCCTGCCAGCCAGTCGCCCTGCCCCGGCGCCCCGGGTCTCCCTTGCCGCACACGTTTACATATCCGGAAACCAACACTTTCGCGAAAACCGCATGCTGTCGAGCATCCTGCATTAAGCTGATCTCAACCCAACCTCTATTGGAGGGCATGATGCTCGAATGGCTACGCAGATGGGCTTTGAGTTATGCCGCCACGCCCGAAAAAGAGGCGGAGAAGGCCCTGTACGAGGCGAGGCTGGCGCTATATCGCGCTGAAGAACGCGTGCGCGACGCGATCATGTACGCCGAATACTACCGGGAGCGCGTGAACTTTCTCAAACGCGTCGTCGAAGAGGGGATAGAGAACGTCACCGATACCCGGGTGCTTCGGCCCCAGGCCGCCTACGCCGCGGCGTCTTCCCAGGCGACCTTGCGGCTGCATCCCAAGGTGGCGGCGCCGGAATAGCCGTCGCCACGGCGGAAAGCCGGCGCGCCATCGGCATACAACCATCATGGAGGAACGCGTGGAGACGACGCACACGATACGAGTCCACGACCAGGCGGGCAACTTGCTCGTTGCGCACCTGCGCTGGGGCGAGGCCGACATCAGTTGCACCTTGTACAAGGTGGACGGCGGCCCGCTTATTTTTCTTGCGGCGGACGGCAACCTGACCGATTCCGACGGGAACCGCTATACGCGGGTCGCCTAGGGCGCGCGCACGACCTGGCGGGTGTCAAAGCCGAGCGATCGGGCGTGGTCGAGCAATTGCTCGATCGTCGCCGGATCGGCCCGCTTCTCGCGGGAAAGTACCCACAAATACTTGCGATCAGGCGTTCCCACCAGCGCATGGCGGTAGCCCTCGTCGATCCGGATAATCCAATAGTCGCCCCAGACCAGGGGTAGCCAGGAGGTCCACGCCGGGGCGAAGCGCACTTCCAGCTTCGCAGGGTCGGGCGGGTCAACGCGACGGGCGAGCCGGCCCGCTGCGCGGGCGACCTTCGTTTTTCCTTCTGCTGTCCGGCACTGATTCGTCACGCCCAGCGCACCATCCGGGCCGATCGTGTAATCGGCCTGTACGTCGCCCACGCAATCGTCCTGAAAGCGGTTTGGCAGGCGCGCTTGTTCGTACCAGGTCCCGGCATACCGGTTGAGATCGACCCCGTCTTGCGTAGGCAGGCCGGGTCGATTCGAGGCACAGGCCGCCAGCGCGGTCATGGACGCGGCGCCAAGCAGAGGCAAAAGCTTCATCGCAGACTCCCCATTCGATGGCCCAGCGTAACGGGGAGTGGGGCTTGCAGGTGTTCGCTTTTGAAACGAGCGGAGGCCACCGGCACCGCCTGGTGCGCCGCCAGAAACACAAAAGCCACCATCGCTGGTGGCTGTAAGTGCCTGATTGGAATCAGAATTCTGGTGGGTCGTGCGCGACTCGAACGCGCGACCAACGGATTAAAAGTCCGCTGCTCTACCAACTGAGCTAACGACCCGAAGCTCAAAATTATGACAAGTCCTGGCGGCCTTGTCAATAAAGTGCCCTGAAAACAGGGCGCGCGGCTTGGTCTGCCGTGGCCGACTACTTCAGGAGCTCGAGTCGTTCTTTTGCCGTTTGCGCGGCAGGTACCCCCGGGTACTCGCGAATGATGCGCTCCAACGTGGCGCGTGCACCGCGCCGGTCGTTCAGCTCGACCTGGCTGCCGGCAATGACGAGCAATGCGTCGGGGGCGCGGACGTTGTTGGGGTAATTCTTCACCATCGTCTGCTGTTGGGCGATGGCGGACTTATAGTCCTTGAGCGCGTAATGGCTGCTCCCGATGTAGAACTGG
>NZ_JADGHH010000050.1 GCF_019689535.1 Pigmentiphaga sp. | reverse complement strand
CCTCCGGCGTTACCCCATCGTGTCTTCGGCAGCGCCCGTGCTGCTCGCCCGGGTCCGGCCGCGGGGCATCTTCCGGGTGCTCAAGCTGGGTGGGTTCGCGGCCGCCGCCTATCAGGCCTACAAGTTCTGGCGGGCCATCAAGGAAGACGGCCAGGCGCGCCGCCGCGGCGCTGGCCCACGCTGACGGCCGGCATCCGCCCGGCCTGTCGTCACAGCCCCAATTGATCCCACAGGCCGTCCACGCGTTTCTTCACCGAGGCGTCCATCTCGATGGGGCGTCCCCATTCGCGGTCGGTTTCTCCCGGCCACTTGTTGGTGGCGTCTAATCCCATCTTGCCACCCAGCCCCGACACCGGCGAGGCGAAGTCCAGGTAGTCGATGGGCGTGCGATCGACCAGCAATGTGTCGCGCACGGGATCCATGCGCGTGGTAATGGCCCAGACGACGTCCTGCCAGTTGCGCACGTCGATGTCGTCGTCGACGACCACGATGAACTTGGTGTACATGAACTGGCGCAGCACGCTCCATATGCCAAACATGACGCGCTTGGCGTGACCGGCATATTGCTTGCGGATCGAAACAATGGCCAGGCGGTAGCTGCAGCCTTCGGGCGGCAGGTAGAAATCCACGATTTCGGGCAGCTGGCGTTGCAGCAGCGGCGTGAAGACTTCATTGAGCGCTACGCCCAGGACGGCCGGTTCATCGGGAGGCTTGCCGGTATAGGTCGAGTGGTAGATGGCGTCGCGGCGCATGGTGATGCGGTCTACCGTGAATACCGGGAACCAGTCCTGCTCGTTGTAATAGCCGGTGTGGTCTCCATACGGCCCTTCCAACGCCATCTCGTAGCCGTTGTCGGGCGGCGGCGGGACGCCGGGTGCCGGCTCCGGGGCCCGGGCCCGAGGGTCGGAAGACGGCAGCAAATGGCCTTCGAGCACGATCTCCGCGGAAGCGGGCACGGTCAGCGCGCTGCCCAAGCAGCGGGCCACCTCGGTGCGTGCGCCCCGGAGCAAGCCTGCGAATTGATATTCGGATAGCGCGTCGGGTACCGGCGTGACGGCGCCAAGCAGGGTGGCCGGGTCCGCGCCCAACGCCACGGCGACCGGGAAGGGGCGGCCGGGGTAGGCCAGGGCATGTTCCCGGAAATCCAGCGCTCCCCCGCGATGAGACAGCCAACGCATGATGAGCTTGTTGCGGGCGATGGGCTGTTGCCGGTAGATGCCGAGGTTTTGGCGCTTGCGGTTGGGCCCGCGCGTGACGACCAGGCCCCAGGACAACAGCGGCGCAACGTCTCCCGGCCAGCAGTGCTGGATGGGCAGCCGGGTTAGGTCGACGTCGTCTCCTTCCAGCACGATTTCCTGGCAAGGCGCCGAGCGGACTTCCCGGGGTGCCATGTCCCAGAGCGCCGACTTGAGCATGGAGACTTTGCCCAGCGCATCGCGCAGTCCACGCGGCGGTTCCGGTTCGCGCAAGCTGGCCAACAGCTCGCCCACCTCGCGCAGCGCGCCCACGTCATCCGCGCCCATGCCGAGCGCAACGCGGCGGGGCGTCCCGAATAGATTGGCGAGCACAGGCATCTCGGATTTGCCCCGTCCCGGTTGCATCACGTTCTCGAACAGCAGGGCCGGACCGCCGGCTCGCAGTACGCGGTCGCAGATCTCGGTGATCTCCAAGTGGGTGGAGACCGCGGCCTGGATGCGCTTGAGTTCGCCCTGGCGTTCGAGCTGTTGGAGGAAATCTCTGAGGTCGCGGTATTTCACGGGCAAGGAACCTGGATGGGATGGCCAGAACCGGCACTTTAACCCGCGCGCGGGCGGGTTGGGCGGATGGCCTAGCGCGGGCGGAGTGCCCCATGCAGCCTATGGCCGAGTCGTTGGGCGCGCCGATTTTACCTATCTTCCCAATGACCTAGGATCTCAGAAGGAGAGTGTATGCTTACTTTTTTTGATCTGACCATATACGGTGGCTCAGGACTCGATAGAAAATGGCAATGACGCCGCTTTCGTGGGGCGTGCACCAAGATGGGGAATTATGCGGTTGACCTCCCCTTCGTCGGTTCCTACAATCCGGGCACTTTCAGCAAAACGCCCGGCATCGTCGCCCCAACCGCTCCCCGCAGAGCGGACCAGACCACCGGGTTGAAATCAACGGGCTGTCGGGCGCCCACCAAATTGGAGTTCTTCTTAGCAGCGCGCACGCGCGCTCCCTGCCCGAAACAGGCATGGTTTCCAGCTATCTCCGCGGTAGCGGCCATGCAAGTGTGCCGACCGTCTTCCTGACGGCGGTGCGATGGACAGCCTAGCAGGTCTTGGCGTGAACGTTCGGGTCGCATCCGTCCTGGGCGTGTATGGCCGAGGCCCGCCTATGCAAGGGAGGTAAGCATGCCCGACGCGCAGTCGCGTTCGTCGATGGACGAGGCCACTGCCCATCCGAAGGGTGGGTCATCCAGGTGGTCTGGCGTAGTAGCAGGTTATATCGTTTTAGCGGCGCTGATTGCTGCCGTCGTCATCCCGTCCGTGCCCGGGCTTCGTAGCACGGCCGCCGGAATCTATGCATCGTTGGTGGGGGCGGAGGCGTCCGCATCCGAAGAGGTTGCCCTCGCCGACCCCGATGCGGAGGATGCCTTGGGCTCTTCGAAGGCGCACGCCCATAGCCACACGGTGGCTTTCCTGGGTTCCATGGGCAACGGCCAGGTCACGCAGAAGTTGCCCGTCGTAAAAGTCTCGGCCGGGCAGAGCGAATCCCTGGGGCGCTATATCTCGCGCAAGTACCGCGTTTCCGCCGAGGCGACGCGCATGCTGATCTCAACGGCCTACGGCGTGGGCCACGAGATGGGGTTGGATCCCCTGCTGCTTTTGGCCATCATCGCGATTGAATCGGGCTTCAACCCCTTCGCCGAGAGCCACGTTGGCGCGCAAGGGTTGATGCAGGTCATGACGCGCGTGCACCGTGAGCGCTTCCAGCCGTTCGGCGGCGAGCAGGCGGCTTGGAACCCGGTGGCCAACATTCGCGTCGGCGCGTCCATCTTGAAGGAATACATCGATCGCAGCGGCTCGCTCACCGCGGGCCTGCGGATGTACGTGGGCGTCGGTCCGGACGGCTCGAGCCCCTACGGTGACAAGGTCCTGGCCGAACGCCGGCGCCTGGCTTCCGCGGCAGGCGTCCCGCCGGACCTGCCCGGCGTCGTGGCGCCCAAGGCACCTGCCAACCGCTCTGCCTCTTCTGCACCGTCCAACCCAGCCAATCCTTCCGAGGCCGTGTCCGTCAAGAAGCCCGAGCCGGGCTCCCCTGCCGTCATGTAAGCCGGGAGTCGCCTTTCCGCCGGGTGTATCCGGAAAGGCGACCGCGCGGCATGCCGTCCGTCCGACCCTTCATCCTGCTACGCTTGCCGTCGGCCTGCTCGGTTCCCGGGCGAACCGAGCCCGAGGTGGCGAAGCTTGTCCGGGTTGCGCATCACGTAGATGGCCGAAATCTTGTCGCCATCTATTTCCAGCGCCGTCAGCTGCACGATCTCCCCAGCTTCGATCGTCACGAAGCCAGGCAGGCCGTCGAAGAAGGCATAACGGACCAGCTTCGACGGCGCGCGGGCGAATTCGGCGGCGAGTTGCGCGTGGCGCTCAAGCACCGCGTCGATCCCCGCCAAGGGGTGAAGCGAGGCGGGAACCTTTCCGCCGCCGTCGGCATGGGCTGTCACACCTTCGGCTAGAAGTGCGCGCAGGCGCTCCATGTCGCCGAAACGGGAGGCCGCGAAGAACGCCGCGGCAATTTCCTGGCCTTGTTCCCTGCTCACCGGGAAGCGCGGGCGCGCGGCCTGGATGTGGGTCCGGGCCCGGCTTGCCAGCTTCCGGCAGGTCGCCGGCTCCCGGTTGATGGTGCGCGCAACGGCATCGAAGTCCCACCCGAAGACATCGTGCAGTAGAAATGCGGCGCGTTCTAGCGGCGACAGCCGTTCCAGCGCGATCATCAGGGCGAACGTGATGTCGTCGCGGGTTTCCGGCTCGTCGGGGTCCGGCAAAGGCTCGGGCAGCCATGGGCCGGTATAGAGCTCCCTGCGGCGGCGGGCGGACTTGAGCTCGTTCAGGCACAGGCGCGTGACGACGGTATGGAGCAAAGCCGCCGGTTCGCGGACTTTGCTCCGATCGGTGGCCAGCCAGCGCAGGTATGCATTCTGCACCACGTCTTCGGCTTCCGCGACCGAACCCAGCATCCGGTATGCCAGCCGGATGAGCCGGGCCCGGAGGTGCGACAAGCCGGGGTCCGTCTGTGCCACGGTCATGCCGCGTGATCCGGTTCGGCATGGACGGCGCTCACTTCATAGAGCGCAGGCGACACGCCCTTGGCAAGGCTGGCGAAGCGCTTGAGCTGCTCCTGGGTGGCAGGGTGCTTCATGAAGTTTTCGAAGTGTTCCTTCGACTTCCATTGCGCGTAGTTCACCACCTTGCCGCCGTCCAGGCTGCGGTGGAGGCTGACCGACACGAACCCGGGCTGATGCCGGATGACGCGTTCGGTGGCTTCCGACAGTGCGCGGATCAGCTCCGCCTGTTTTTCCGGCTCGACGTCATAGACGTTGACGAGGGTGACGCATTTCGCGCGTGCATCGATGTTTGCGACGGGATGGTTTGCCATGGTCGTCTCCTGCAACATTGCCGTTCGGACTGACATGACAAGCGCGCACGCGAGAGTGTGACATCAACCCAGCATCTTGCTCATGCGTGCCACGGCTTCCTGCAGGCGCGCCAGATCGGTCGCGTATGAAAAGCGCAGATACGCGGCGGTTTCGGCAGACCCGAAATCCAGGCCCGGGACGGCGCATACGCCGGCTTCGTGCAAGAGACGTTGGGCGAAGCTGGCGCTGTCGGAGGCGTGCGCGCGTATGTCGCTATATATATAGAAAGCGCCGTCAGGCTTGACCGGGACGCACAGCCCCAAGCGCTCCAATTCCGGCAGCAGGTAGTCGCGGCGTTGGCGGAACGCTTCCTTGCGCGTCTCGAAAATGTCGAGTGATTCCGGGAGAAAACAGGCGAGCGCGGCATGTTGGGCCGGCGCCGACGCACAGATCACCAGGTTCTGGGCGAGCTTCTCGAAGGCGGGCACCAGTTGCTGGGGGACGACGAGCCACCCCAGGCGCCAGCCGGTCATGTGGAAGTACTTGGAGAAACTGTTGACGATGATCAGGTCGTCGCCCAAGGCGAGCGCCGAACGCCGGTCTCCTTCGTAGCTCAGGCCGAGATAGATTTCGTCGACGATGGTGAAGCCGTCGCGCCTGCGTACTTCCTCCACCAGCTCGGCAAGCGCATGCGGCGCGATGGAAGTGCCGGTCGGGTTGCTCGGCGACGCCACGATCACGCCCGCAGTGCGTGCCGTCCAGTGGCGCCGAATGTGGTCGGCCGAGAGTTGGAAGCGATCTTCGGGACCCGCCGGAATCAGTACGGGTTCGCCTCCGGCCGCCGTCACGATGTGGCGGTTTGCGGGGTAGGTCGGATCGGGCATCAGCACCTGGGCGCCCACGTCGACCAGCGCCGTGCAGGCAAGCATCAATGCGCCCGAGGCGCCGGCCGTGACGATGATGCGCGACGGGTCCACCCCGACCCCGAAGCGGGTGCGGTAGAAACCGGCGATCGCCTCGCGCAGGGGGGCAATGCCGACTGCTTCCGTGTACTGGGTCTTGCCTTCGCGGGTGGCGCGCTGCAGGGCTTCGACCACGGCGGGAATGGCGGTGAAATCCGGTTCCCCGATGCTCATCTGTACGATGTCTCGCCCTTCGGCCTGCAAGGCGGCCGCCTGTTTGACGACTTCCATGGCGTAGAAGGGGGCGATGTGGGCGATGCGGGGAGAAAGGCGAAGCATGATAGGGAAAACAAAGTTGACGGGCGGCGAGCGCTGCGGCGTTGCAGCGTTCCAACCTCCATATTAGTGCGGCTTTGCAAGGCCGCGGGACCCAGGCCCGGGCGTGCGCAAGCGCCCTAAGCCGCAAGCCCGCTACAATGCGGTCATGGTCCTGCTCGATCTGTTTACCGCTGCGCTGTTTCCGCCGGAGGCTCCCCGCGGAGCCGGAGGGGGCCGCGCCCGGGCTGGATCGGACGGGTTGCCGGATTTTCCGTCATGAAACCCGGCCGACGCGCTTTTTTCCTGCCGCGCATGCTCACCGATGCGCCTTGGCCCGCCTTTTGCCAACGCCTGGCCCGCATGGCGCGCGGGCAGGTGCTCGACGAGACGCCAACGCCGGGTGCGCCCGGGCGGGGGCGCCTGGTGGTCGGCCGCGAGGAAGACGTTTACCACGCCAGTGCACTGTGCAGGGAGTTCGGTGTGCTCCTCGTCCCATCCGGCGCGCGGGAAAGCGCCTTGCCGGCCGACCGTGCGTGGTTGCGGCTCGACGTGAGCAAGTTCGCCGCGATCGAGGCGGTCGACGAGCGCGCGGGCGTCGTGATCGTGCAGGCCGGGTGCCTCCTGGGGGAGCTGCGCTCGCGCCTTTCCGCCACGAGCTGGCGCTGGCACGCAGCAGGGGCGGATGACGAGTCCGTAGGTGCCTGGCTGGAGCGCACGCGTGGCTGGCTACCCGGGCGTTGCCGGGACTCTGGGCTTGATGCGGCGCTGGTCATGCTGGCCGACGGTTCGTTCGAGCAGCTGGGGCCCTTTGGCGTGGACTCGACCCGTCCCTTGCGCTCGGCGGCTGGCCGGCAGCTGGTTTCCGAGTTGTTCCAACTGGCCGCCGACCCGGTCGTGACAGCCATGCTGGAGGAGCCGGCCTGGCCGGCCGGCTATCGCATCGACGCGCTGGTCCCGAAACCAGGCCCGGGCGAGGCTGCCCCGGCGCCCAATCTTGCGCATTTGCTGCTCGGCAGCGAAGGGACGCTGGCCTGGGCGGCGCGGCTCAGGCTGCGGTTGCGCGATGCGGGCCTGCCGCCGCCCGCCCTGGCAGTACCCGAGCAGGACGATAAGCGTTCCGGGCGCGAAATGCCCTCCGACCGGATCGACGCCGTCGTCAAAACTACGTTCGACGTCGGGTGCGTTTTCCCCTCGTCGGTTGTCTAACCCCTGCGGGGGGCGGATAATCCGTTCCTCGCATAACTTTGTGTGACCCCCACCGGGGCGTTTCTTCCAATGGCTCAACCCCTCGATCCCAATCTGCGCAAGGCCGCCCTCGAATACCACGAGCAAGGCCGGCCGGGCAAGATCTCCATTGTTCCGACCAAGCAACTCGTCAACCAGCGCGACTTGGCGCTGGCTTATTCCCCGGGGGTGGCTGCGGCCTGCGAGGCCATTGTCGACGATCCGGCCGCGGCCTTCCGCTATACCGCGCGCGGCAACCTGGTGGGCGTGATTTCGAACGGCACGGCAGTGCTCGGCCTCGGCAACATAGGCGCCCTGGCCTCTAAGCCCGTGATGGAAGGCAAGGCCGTCCTGTTCAAGAAGTTCGCCGGCATCGATGTGTTCGACATCGAGGTCAACGAAACCGACCCCGACAAACTGGTCGACATCATCGCAGCGCTGGAGCCGACCTTCGGCGGCATCAACCTGGAAGACATCAAGGCGCCTGAGTGCTTCGAGGTCGAGCGCAAGGCCCGCGAGCGGATGAAGATCCCCGTGTTCCACGACGACCAGCACGGCACCGCGATCACCGTGGCTGCCGCGGTCATCAATGGCCTGGCCGTGGTGGGCAAGAAGATCGAAGAGGTCAAGCTCGTCAGCTCGGGCGCGGGTGCCGCGGCCCTGGCGTGCCTGAACCTGTTGGTGGACTTGGGGCTGCCCATCGAGAACATCTGGGTCACCGACATCGATGGCGTGGTGTGGAAAGGGCGGCCCACGCTGATGGATCCCGACAAGGAGCGCTTCGCCAAGGAAACCGACAAGCGCACGCTCGGCGAGGTGATCCAGGGCGCGGACGTGTTCCTCGGCTTGTCTGCCGGGGGCGTGCTCAAGCCGGAAATGGTCGCGGCGATGGCCAAGCGACCCCTCATCCTGGCGCTCGCCAATCCCACGCCGGAAGTGCTGCCGGAAGTGGTCAAGTCGGTGCGCGACGATGCCGTGATCGCCACCGGCCGTTCGGATTATCCGAACCAGGTCAACAACGTGCTGTGCTTCCCGTACATTTTCCGGGGCGCGCTGGACGTGGGCGCCACCACCATCACGCGCGAAATGGAAATCGCGGCGGTGCACGCCATCGCCGAGCTGGCGCGGCAAGAGCAAAGCGAGATCGTCGCTGCCGCGTACGACGTCAATGATTTGTCGTTCGGCCCCGAGTACCTCATCCCCAAGCCGTTCGATCCGCGCCTGATCGTGCGCATCGCTCCTGCCGTGGCGCGCGCCGCGATGGATTCCGGCGTCGCCACCCGGCCCATCGCCGACATGGATGCCTATGTCGAGCAGCTCCAGCAGTTCGTTTACCACTCCGGCGCGTTCATGCGTCCGCTGTACGGTGCGGCGCGCCGCACGGTGCGCGAAGGCGGGAAAGCCCGCATCGTGTACACCGAAGGCGAGGATGAGCGCGTCCTGCGGGCGGTGCAGGCCGTGGTGGACGACGGCCTGGCCAAGCCCATCCTGGTGGGGCGTCCGGCAGTGCTCGCCAAGCGCATCGAGAAACTTGGCCTGCGCCTGCGCCTGGGGCATGACGTGGAAGTCACCAACACCGAGTTCGACGAGCGCCATCGCCACTATTCCCAGGCCTACTGGGAGATGACCAAGCGCAAAGGCATCACCAAGGAATACGCGAAGATCGAGATGCGTCGCCGCCTGACGCTGATTGGCGCCATGATGGTCCACCAAGGCGACGCCGACGGCATGATTTGCGGCACGGTGGGGCCTTACACCAACCACCTCAAGTTCATCGACGAAGTCATCGGACGCAAGCCGGAGGCGAAAGTCTACGCGGCGATGAACTTCCTCGTGCTGCCCCAGCGCACGGTGGTGCTGGTGGATACGCACGTGAACGAGAATCCCACCGCCGACCAGGTCGCCGAGATCACCATCATGGCGGCGGAGGAAATGAAGCGCCTGGGCGTCGAGCCCAAGGCCGCGCTGCTGTCGCACTCGAATTTCGGTTCCAGCGACTCGGCGTCGGCGGTCAAGATGCGCGAAGCGCTCGCCTTGATCCAGGAGCGCGCGCCGTGGCTGGAAGTCGACGGCGAGATGCACGGCGACAGCGCCATCAACGAGGCGATCCGCAACCGGATCATGCCCGACAGCACGCTCAAGGGCGAGGCCAATCTGCTGGTGTGCCCCACCATCGAATCGGCCAACATCGCCTACAACCTACTCAAGACAGCGGCTGGCAACAACGTCGCCATCGGCCCCATCCTGCTCGGCTGCAAGGCCCCGGTCCATATCCTGACCGCCAGCTCGACGGTGCGGCGCATCATCAACATGACCGCACTGACGGTCATGGATGCGAACGCCTCGCGTCTGGATGGCAGCGGAATCCGGTAAACACGGCCAGGGGGGCGCACGGGCGCCCTCGGTGCCGGCGCTGCGGCCGGCTTGCACGGGCCTGGTACTGTCCGGAGGCGGCGCACGCGCCGCCTACCAGGTGGGCGTGCTCAAGGCCCTCGTCCGCATCCTGGGCGAACGCCCGGGCAGCCTGCGGGCCAACCCATTCCACATCCTCTGCGGCACGTCCGCCGGCGCCATCAATGCCGCCGTGCTGGCATGCGGCGCGCATCACCTACCCCAGACGGTAGACCGCATGCTGGAGGTGTGGGGAAATTTCCACGCCGGCCAGGTCTATCGGACGGATGTGCTCAAGACACCCCGCTTCGCCAGCAATTGGCTCTCCATGCTGGCGTTCGCCATGATGCTGGCGCGCGTGGGGCGGCGCAAGCAGCCCTCCTTGCTGGATAACCAGCCGCTCAGCGATCTGCTGCAGGAAGTGCTGGACTTCGACCGGCTGGGCGCGAACTTGGCGGACGGCGTGCTGCAGGCGCTGGCCATAGGTGCCACCGGCTATACCTCGGGCCAGCACATCACTTTCTATCAATCCGCCTACGAGATCGAGCCCTGGAGCCGTTCGCTGAGGACCGCCGTGCGCGCGGACATCGGCATCGAGCACCTGCTCGCCTCGAGCGCCATTCCATTCGTTTTTCCCGCCCGCCGGCTGCTGGTGCATGGCGAGCCGGAGTGGTGCGGTGACGGCTCCATGCGGCAACTTGCACCGATCAGCCCCGCGATCCACCTTGGCGCGCGCAGGGTGCTGATCATCAGTGGCGGCCATTCCGAGGTCGACCCGCATCGCCGGACGAGCTCGGCAACATATCCCAGCCTGGCGCAGATTGGCGGCCACGCGTTGTCGAACATTTTCCTCGACAGCCTGGATTCCGACATCGAGGGGATAGAACGCGTCAACCACCTGCTGTCGCGGCTGCCGCCCGAAGAACGTTGGAAGGGACCGCTCCGCCCCATCAGGGTGCTGACGATCTCGCCCAGCCGGCCCCTGGACGAAATCGCCGCCCGCCACCAAGACAGCCTGCCACCGGCCATGCGCTCGCTGCTGCGCGGCATGGGCGTTTCTGCGGTGCCGGGCGAGTTGAGCGGGGCGACGCTGGCGTCCTACCTCTTGTTCGAGTCGGACTACACCCGCGAGTTGATCGACCTGGGGTTTGGCGATACGCTCGTGCGCAGTTCGGAGGTTCTGGCTTTCTTCCGCACTGACGAGGAATAGCGATGTCTAGCAGGAGCAGTTTCCGGCCGGCGCGCGCCTTGCCCGCCGTCGGCCGCATCATGGCGTGGCTGGCAGTGGGCTTGCTGGCCTTGGTCCTAGGGGCGGCCGGCTGGGCCGCGAAAGCGCCCGACACCATCTCAGTGCGAGACCTGCCTCCGGAAGCGCGGGAGGTGCTGGCGAAGATCCGGGCCGGCCACCGGTTCACGCATCCGCGTGACGGGGTGACGTTTTATAACCGTGAGCGGCTTTTGCCCTTGCGGCCTCGTGGGTACTATACCGAGTACACCGTGCCCACCCCGGGCGCCCGCAACCGAGGCGCCAGGCGTATCGTTGCCGGCAAGGGCGATACCGGCGACCCGGCCACCAGCGGCGAATATTGGTATACGTCTGATCACTACGCGTCGTTCCGGCGCATACGGGAGTGATCCATGTCGTTGAACTCGAGAAAGCTGAGCGAGTGCCTCAAGACTGGCGGAGCCTTGTATGACCAGGGGGTCGACGCGCGGATGCTCAAGCGCGCCGCGCAAGAGTCGAACCTGGCGCTGTTTGAAGTCGACTGTTCGCGCGCCAAGAGCAAATCCGCTGTGCTGCGCGCGATCGCCAATACGGTGGATTTTCCAGAACATTTCGGCGGCAACCTCGACGCCCTCTACGATTGCCTGTGCGACACCGTGCTCGACCAGGAGGTCGGCATGGTGCTGGCGCTGCGCCACGTGCGCCAGGATGATCCGGGCCTGGCCGAGCATGCGGCCGCCATCGCCCAGGTGGGCGAAGACGTCGTCGAGTTCGCGCGCGAGAACGGCAAGACGTTTGCCTTTATCCTCGAACGCGCCGATAGCGCCGCCGAGCCCGTGGGCCCGTCTTCCGCCGGCTGAAGCCGGCATTTAGCCAAAGGAGTGATCGATGAAGCACCGTGTGGGGTTCGTGTTATTGGCGTCGTTCCTGGTCAGCGCCCCGGCGTTCGCGGATCTGTCCATTTCCATGTCGGCCGTCGATGCGCAGGGCACGGGGCGCAGCCTCGGCACCGTGACGGTCAAGGAGACCCCGTACGGGCTGGTCTTTACGCCGGCGCTCTCGGGCTTGGCTCCCGGCATGCACGGTTTCCACGTGCATACCAATCCCAGCTGCGACCCGGGGCAGCAGGACGGCAAGCCGGTGGCCGCGCTCGCGGCTGGTGGGCATCTCGATCCCAAGAAAACCGGCAAGCACGGCGCGCCTTGGGACGACGAAGCGCACCTGGGCGATTTGCCGGCCCTGTACGTGGATGCCGAAGGCAAGGCCAGCTATCCCGTCCTCGCCCCTCGGCTGAAGTCGCTGTCAGACCTAAAGGGGCGTTCGCTCATGATCCACCAGGGCGGCGACAATCACTCCGACCATCCCGCCCCGCTCGGCGGAGGCGGCGCGCGCACCGCATGCGGGGTAATCTGAAGGGCGGGAGGTCGTGGCATGGGCCTGGCGCTGCCGCACCTTGGCGTTGCG
Source organism: Pigmentiphaga sp. (assembly GCF_019689535.1). GTDB lineage: Bacteria > Pseudomonadota > Gammaproteobacteria > Burkholderiales > Burkholderiaceae_B > Pigmentiphaga. The sequence goes on along the minus strand of NZ_JADGHH010000050.1, from coordinate 7,881 downwards.
TCAGACCCACCCCAGCTTGGCGCTGAGCGCGGAAATCAGTGCAGTGCCCGCGGTTTCGGTGCGCAGGATGCGGTCCCCGAAGCGGACCATGCACACGCCGTGCTCGCGCGCGAGGGCGTATTCTTCGTTGGACCAACCACCCTCCGGGCCGACCAGCAGCTCGATCGTGGTCGGGGGCGTGCCTACCCCGGCCGCCCATTCGGTCAGGCGCAATTCGGCGTCAGGGTCGCATAGCAATCGAACGGTGCCGTCTTCCACCGGGCGTTCCAGCCACTGCTGGGGCGTGATCGGGGCGCCGACGTCGGCGATGCGGTTGCGGCCGCATTGTTCGCTTGCCGCAATGGCCACGCGGCGCCAGTGCTGCACGCGTTTCTCCAGGCGCTCCCCGGAAAGGCGCAACACGCTGCGCGCGGCCGCCAGCGGTTGGATCGCCGCGGCACCGACTTCGACCGCTTTTTCCACCACCCAGTCCATTTTGTCGCCCGAAGGCAAGGCCTGCGCCAGGATGACCCGGCCCGGCAGCTCGGCTTCGCGCGGATCGTAGGCGCCCAGCTGGGCGTAGGCCTGTTTGCCTTGGATCTCCAGCCGGGCCGAATATTGGCCGCCCCGGCCGTCGAAGAGCACGACCTCGTCGCCCTCGCGCAGCCGGAGCACGCGCAGGGCATGGTGGGTGACGGAATCGGGCAGGGCCAGGCGCGCGCCGGGCTGCAACGAAAGATCGACGTGAAAACGGGGGAGAGGCATGGATACGTGTTCGATGTAACTTTTGACAAGCGCCACGCCCCGGGAAAAGGCGGGGGGCGTAGACGAATGTTAAACTCGAAAGCTTTGTAGCAGCGGGCTTTTCGGCCCAGAAAGAGTGTCTCATGAGCAATCAAGCCGCCCCCCAACTGAACATGGCGGACGCCATCCGCGCGCTGTCCATGGATGCTGTCCAGAAGGCCAATTCCGGTCACCCCGGCGCGCCGATGGGCATGGCTGAAATCGCTTTGGCGCTCTGGCATGGGCACCTGCGCCACAACCCCTCCAACCCGGCCTGGCCTGATCGCGACCGCTTCGTGTTGTCGAACGGCCACGGTTCGATGCTGATTTATTCGCTACTCCACCTCACCGGCTACGACCTGCCCATGGATGAGCTGCGCAACTTCCGCCAGCTGCATTCCAAGACGCCAGGCCATCCGGAAGTGGGCATCACGCCGGGGGTGGAAACCACCACCGGGCCGCTCGGGCAGGGCATCTCCAACGCCGTCGGCATGGCGCTCGCCGAAGCGCTGCTGGCCGCCGAGTTCAACCGCCCCGGATTGCCCATCGTCGATCACTTCACGTATGCCTTCGTCGGCGACGGCTGCCTGATGGAAGGCATCTCGCACGAGGTTGCTTCGCTGGCCGGCACGCTCAAGCTCTCCAAGCTCATCGTGCTATATGACTCGAACGGCATTTCCATCGACGGCGAGGTCAAGTATTGGTTCGCCGACGACACCGCCAAGCGTTTCGAAGCCTACGGCTGGAACGTGATCCGCAATGTCGACGGCCACGACGCCGGGGCCGTCGATGCCGCGATCGCGCAGGCGAAGGCGCAAGCCGGCAAGGGCGGTGGGCCGACCTTGATCGAATGCCGCACCGTGATCGGCAAGGGTGCGCCGACCATGGCCGGGACCGACAAGGTCCACGGGTCGCCGCTGGGCGACAAGGAAATCGCCGCCACCCGTGCCGCCATCGGCTGGGCGCACGAGCCGTTCGAGGTCCCGCCCGAGGTGTACGCGTTCTGGGACGCCAAGGCCAAGGGCGCGAAACTCGAGGGCGAGTGGAATACGTTGTTCGACCAATACGCGGCGCAGTATCCACAAGAGGCGGCCGAGTTCCGGCGCCGCATGCGCGGCGAATTGCCGGCCGATTTCGCCGAGCGGTTCGCTGAGTTCGTGGCCGAGACCAACCGCAAGCAGGAAACCGTGGCCACGCGCAAGGCCTCGCAGTTCTGCATCGCTGCGCTGGCCGACATGTTGCCCGAGCTGCTGGGCGGATCGGCAGACCTGACCGGTTCCAATTACACCGACTGGAAGGGTGTCCAGGCAGTGCGCGCGGGCGCCGACGGCATCCAGTTCGGCCGCCACATCAACTATGGCGTGCGTGAGTTCGGCATGGCCGCGATCATGAACGGCGTGGCGCTCCACGGCGGCTATTTGCCCTACGGTGGCACCTTCCTCACGTTCTCCGACTACTCCCGCAATGCGCTGCGCATGGCGGCGCTGATGAAGCAACGCGTGGTGCATGTCTTCACGCACGACTCCATCGGCCTGGGCGAAGACGGCCCGACCCACCAATCCATCGAGCACGCGGCGAGCCTGCGCCTCATCCCTAACCTGGAAGTCTGGCGTCCGTGCGATACCACCGAGACCGCGGTCGCCTGGGGCGCGGCGGTGAGCCGCCCCGCCAGCGTCGGCATGGACGTGAAGGCCGGTGGCCCGACGGCGCTGCTGCTGTCGCGCCAGAACCTGCCTTTCGTCGAGCGCGACCAAGCCACCATCGCGGATATCGCACGCGGCGGCTATGTACTGCGCGATGCGCTGAACCCGCGCGCGGTCATCATCGCCACGGGCTCGGAGGTGGCGCTGGCGCTGGCGGCGCAGGAGTTGTTGGCCAAGGAAGAAATCTTCGTGCGGGTGGTTTCCATGCCCTGCACCCAGGTATTCGACCGGCAGGACGAAGCATGGCGCCAGCACGTGCTGCCGCGCAACCTGCCGCGCGTTGCGGTCGAGGCGGGCGTGACCGACTATTGGCGCAAGTACGTGGGCCTGGACGGCGAAGTCATCGGCATAGACACCTATGGCGAATCCGCGCCGGCCGGGGTGTTGTTCAAGCATTTCGGATTCACCGCCGAACGGGTCGCAGACGCCGTCCGGAAGCTGGTGGGCTAGTGGGGCATCCACCAACGTCGTCACAGATTCTTTTCATCAAAGGAAAAACACCATGACTATCCGTGTCGCGATCAATGGTTATGGCCGCATCGGCCGCAACGTCCTGCGCGCCCACTATGAAGGGGGCAAGAAGCACGACATCGAAATCGTCGCCATCAACGACCTGGGCGATCCCAAGACCAACGCGCACCTGACGCGCTACGACACGGCCCACGGACGCTTCCCTGGCCAGGTCTCGGTCGAGGGCGACTACATGGTGGTCAACGGCGACAAGATCCGCGTGCTGGCCAACCGCAACCCGGCCGAGCTGCCCTGGGGCGAGCTGGGCGTCGACGTGGTGCTCGAATGCACGGGCTTTTTCACCAGCAAGGAGAAGGCCAGCGCCCACCTGAAGGGCGGCGCCAAGAAAGTCGTGATCTCGGCCCCCGGCGGCAAGGACGTGGACGCCACCGTCGTCTACGGCGTGAACCACGACGTGCTGCGCAAAGAGCACACCGTCATCTCGAACGCTTCGTGCACCACCAACTGCCTGGCTCCGCTGGTCAAGCCGCTGCATGACAAGCTGGGCATCGTCTCGGGCCTGATGACGACCGTCCACGCCTACACCAACGACCAAGTGCTGACCGACGTCTACCACGAAGACCTGCGCCGTGCCCGCTCGGCCACGCAAAACATGATCCCGACCAAGACCGGCGCCGCCGCCGCGGTCGGCCTGGTGTTGCCCGAGCTCAACGGCAAGCTGGACGGCTACGCCATCCGCGTCCCGACCATCAACGTTTCCATCGTCGACCTCACCTTCGTGGCCAAGCGCGACACGACCGTCGAAGAAGTCAATGCCATCCTGAAGGAAGCCGCGGAAGGCTCGCTCAAGGGCATCTTGAATTATTCGACCGAGCCGCTGGTTTCGTCCGACTTCAACCACGATCCTGCCTCCAGCACGTTCGACGCCACCCTGACCAAGGTCAACGGCAACCTGGTCAAGGTCTCGTCGTGGTACGACAACGAGTGGGGCTTCAGCAACCGCATGCTGGACACCACCGTGGCGCTGATGTCGGCGAAGTAAGGCCATGGGCAAGGTCATCAAGCTGGCCGATCTGGCGGCCAAGGGCGAGTTGGCCGGCAAGCGGGTGTTCATCCGCGCCGACCTGAACGTACCGCTGGACGACCAGGGCAACATCACCGAAGACACGCGCATCCGTGCGTCGGTGCCGGGCATCGAGCTGGCGCTCGGCGCCGGCGCCGCCGTCATGGTGACGTCGCACCTGGGCCGTCCGACCGAGGGCACGCTGACCCCCGCCGATTCGCTGGCGGTCGTGGCCAAGCGCCTTTCCGAACTGCTCGGCAAGCCTGTGCAGCTCGTCACTGACTGGGTGGACGGCGTCGACGTCGCGCCCGGGCAAGTCGTGCTGCTCGAGAACTGCCGCGTCAACAAGGGCGAGAAAAAGAACGACGAGGCGCTGGCCCGCAAGATGGCCGCGCTGTGCGACGTCTACGTCAACGATGCGTTCGGCACGGCCCACCGTGCCGAGGCCACGACGCACGGCATCGCGCGGTTCGCGCCCGTCGCGTGCGCCGGTCCGCTGCTCGCGGCCGAGCTCGACGCGCTGGGCCGCGCCCTGCAGTCGCCCAAGCGGCCGCTGGTGGCCATCGTCGCCGGCTCCAAGGTGTCGACCAAGCTCACCATCCTCAAGAGCCTGGCCGACAAGGTGGATCAGCTGATCGTGGGCGGCGGCATCGCCAATACCTTCATGCTGGCGAAGGGGCTGCCCATCGGCAAGTCGTTGGCCGAGCCCGATTTGGTGGAGGAAGCCAAGGCCATCATCGAGGTCATGGAAAAGCGCGGCGCCGCCGTGCCCATCCCGACCGACGTGGTTTGCGCCAAGGCGTTCTCTGCCGACGCCGAGGCGCAGACCAAGTCCGCCGACGCAGTGGCCGACGACGATATGATCCTGGACATCGGGCCGGTCTCGGCCGAGCGCCTGGCCGGCCTGCTCAAGGCGGCGGGCACGATCGTCTGGAACGGCCCGGTGGGCGTGTTCGAGTTCGACGCCTTCTCGCGCGGCACGGAGACGCTGGCGCGGGCCATCGCCGCGTCGCCGGCTTTCTCCATTGCCGGGGGTGGTGATACGCTGGCGGCGATCGCGAAGTACGGCATCGCAGACCAGGTTGGGTATATCTCGACCGGCGGCGGCGCCTTCCTCGAGTTCCTGGAAGGCAAGGCGCTCCCCGCGGTCGCTATCTTGGAGGAGCGCGCCGCACAAGGCGCCTGAGCCTGTGGACAGACCTTCCGCTCGCGCCACGAAAATCGTGGCTACGCTTGGCCCGGCCTCGAGCTCGGCCGATACGCTGGCGCGGATGATCCGCGCCGGCGTCGACGTAGTGCGGCTCAATTTTTCGCACGGCACCGCGGAAGACCACGCGGCGCGCGCCGGCCTGGTGCGCGCCGCAGCGCTCGCCTGTGATCGCGAAGTCGCGATCATGGCCGACCTCCAAGGCCCCAAGATCCGCATCGGCAAATTCGCCGAAGGCAAGGTGCAGCTCGAGCCCGGCCAGCCCTTCGTCCTCGATGCCACATGTGAGCTGGGCGACGCTAGCCGCGTCGGCCTGGACTATCCCGACCTGCCCCGCGACGTGCAAGCCGGGGACATCCTGCTGCTGAACGACGGGTTGATTCGCCTGCGCGTCACCCGCGTGGCGGGATCCGAAATCCATACCGAGGTCCTGGTCGGCGGCGAGCTGTCCAACAACAAGGGCATCAATCGCCAAGGTGGCGGCCTGACCGCACCGGCCCTCACCGGCAAGGACATGGAGGACATCCGGTCCGCGGTGCAGATGGGGGTGGACTACATCGCCGTCAGCTTTCCCAAGAACCGTACCGACATCGAAATGGCGCGCCAGCTCGTGGCCATTGCCGGTGCGCAGATCGGCGCCCGGCCGCAGCTCATCGCCAAGATCGAGCGTGCCGAGGCCATCGCGGCGTTGGAGGAGATCATCGAAGCCTCCGACGGCATCATGGTGGCGCGCGGCGACCTGGCGGTGGAGGTGGGGGCGGCGGCCGTGCCCGCGCTGCAAAAGCGCATGATCCGGCTCGCGCGTTTGCACAACCGTACCGTCATCACGGCCACGCAGATGATGGAATCCATGATCGTCAACGCGATGCCGACGCGGGCCGAGGTGTCGGACGTGGCCAATGCCGTCTTGGACGGCACCGACGCTGTCATGCTTTCGGCCGAGACCGCCATAGGGCGCTATCCGGTGGAGACGGTCGAAGCCATGGCGTCGATATGCCTGGAAGCGGAAAAGTCGCAGCATTTCGAGCTGGACAAGGACTTCCTCGACCAGACCTTCCATCGGGTGGACCAATCCATCGCCTATGGCGCGCTGTTCACGGCCCATCACCTTCGGTGCAAGGCCATTTGCGCGCTGACGCATTCGGGCGCCACCACCTTGTGGATGAGCCGGCATGACAGTGCAACACCTATTTACGCGCTGACCCCCCGCGTGACGACCCAGCGTAAAGTAGCGCTATACCGCAACGTACGGACGCTGCACCTGGAAGAGTCGGGCGATCGGGACGCCTCGCTGCTGGCGGCCGAGAAATTACTGGTGGAGAAGGGGGTGGCCGAACCCGGCGATTTAGTCGTTTTCACGGTGGGCGAACCCATGGGGTCGCCAGGCGGAACCAATACTCTAAAAATCGTGCGGATAGGCCAGCACGGCTGATGCCCACACAAGATTTTTCAATCAGGAGTTCACAATGGCACTCGTTTCCATGCGTCAACTGCTCGACCACGCGGCGGAAAATGGCTATGGCATCCCGGCCTTCAACGTCAACAACCTGGAACAGGTCCAGGCGATCATGGAAGCGGCCGACGAAACCAACAGCCCCGTCATCATGCAAGCGTCGGCCGGCGCTCGCAAATATGCTGGCGAAGGCTTTCTGAAGGCGCTCATCGCGGCCGCGATCGAGTCCTATCCCCACATTCCCGTGGTCATGCACCAGGACCACGGCCAGTCGCCCGAGGTTTGCAGGGGCGCCATTGCGCTGGGCTTCTCGAGCGTGATGATGGACGGTTCGCTGCGCGAAGACGGCAAGACCATCGCCGAATACGACTACAACGTCGAAGTCACGCGTAAAGTCGTGGAGATGGCGCACGTCCAGGGTATTTCGGTGGAAGGCGAACTGGGCTGCCTCGGCTCGCTGGAAACCATGAAGGGCGACAAGGAAGACGGGCACGGCGCCGAAGGCACCATGACCCGCGATCAGCTGCTGACCGATCCTGAACAGGCCGCTGATTTCGTCAAGCGCACCCAGATCGACGCCCTGGCCATCGCCATCGGCACCAGCCATGGCGCCTACAAGTTCTCCCGCAAGCCCAGCGGCGACATCCTGGCCATCGACCGCATCAAGGAAATCCATCGTCGCCTGCCGACCACCCACTTGGTCATGCACGGCAGCTCCAGCGTGCCGCAGGACCTGTTGGCCACGATCCGCCAGTACGGTGGCGACATGAAGGAAACCTATGGCGTGCCGGTCGAGGAAATCCAGGAAGCCATCAAGTATGGCGTGCGCAAGATCAACATCGACACCGACATCCGCCTGGCGATGACGGCCGCGATCCGCCAGTTCCTGACCGAGAATCCCTCGAAGTTCGATCCGCGCGAGTACCTCAAGCCGGCCCGCGCCGCTGCGAAGAAGATTTGCGTGGAGCGTTACACCCAGTTTGGCACGGCGGGCAACGCCAGCAAGATCAAGCCCATCCCGCTGAGCGTCATGGCCGCGGACTACGCGTCCGGCAAGCTGGCGCAAGTCGTCAATTAATCTTTCGCCCCCGACGCGCCGAGGCGCGTCCAACCATCATCAGTTCCGGCCGCCTGTTTGGCGGCCGCCGCGGGATCGGGGGCGCCTCGGGGTGCGGCCGCCCCCCCCCCGATAAGCGGGGCCCTGCCCCCCCGGGGGGGTATA
>NZ_JADGHH010000049.1 GCF_019689535.1 Pigmentiphaga sp. | reverse complement strand
CCCGCAAGCACCCGCCCAGCGGCTACCTCCAGCAGCTCCGTGCCGAGTTCGAGGCGCTGAGCCGTCAGCTGTCCGAGGCCGAGTGCGCCGCCACCGCCGCGCAGACCGAAGCCGAGCACAAGCGCCGCGCCTATCGGGAGCTGGAGGAGCGGTCCCAGTCCACCACCTGGTCCACCGCCGAGCAGCGCCTCTACCGGGAGAAGAACCAAGCCGAGGCCGAAGCCGCGCGCTGCCGGGAGGCGCTGTATCCGTTGCGCGAGGAACACGCTCGTCTCGAACGGCTGGTGACCGCACCCCGCCAGTTGGAAGAGGCGAAGGGAGAACTGGAGCGGCTCGCCGCTCGCCGGGCCGCGCTCGTTGCCGAGCTGCAGAAGGCCGCTGCCCTGCGCGGCAAGCTCGAAGCGCGTATCGACGAGCTACGGCGGCAGCTCACGGACGAGACCCGATCTACCGCCCAGCGACTGATCGACGCGGGTGATCTGGCGCCGATCCCGGCGGAGCTGAGCACGCAGCAGGCCGAGCTGACCGCCACCCGGCACACGCTGGAGGAGGTCGCGCGGCGCATCAAGGCACTGGAGGCTGAGCGCGAGGCCCTGCCCGAGACCATCCGCCGTGCCCGGGACCAGTGGCTCGGGGCGCGGGCGACCGTGGCCGAGATCGAACTGCGAGAGCAGTTGCCGGCCTTCATCGACCTCATCGCCCAGGCCGCCGTGGCGACGCACCGGGCGGGATTCTCCCGCGAGCGGGACCGCTACGCGATCGAGATTCCCCAGGAGGCCCTGGAGGCAGCCGGTGCGGCGCTGGATGCCGAGCTTCCGGCCGCCTGAGCCCGTTTATGGACTTGGCTTCTGCCCGCCACAGCGCGTTCATCGACCTGTCTCAACCACAGGAGTAAACCGATGACCGGTACCCCAACGAAAGACAGCATCAGCGCGAAGCTGGCGGCGCTGCCCGGCCTGCCCATGAAAGACCTCTGGGCGCTGTGGGATGCGCACTTCCCGCGCCGTCCTGCCCACACCAACCGCCACTACGTGGAATCGCACCTCGCCTACCGCCTGCAGGAACTGGCCTATGGGCCGCTGCCGGCAGGCGTGCGCCGCTATCTGGTGGAGCGCGGCGCGCAGTTCTCGAAGATCAAGCAGCCCGGACGCGGCACGGAGTGCCATCTGATGCCCGGCACGGTGCTGGTGCGCGAGTGGGACGAGCGCGAGTACCGGGTCACCGTCACCGCCGACGGCCTCTACGAGCTCGAGGGCCGGCGCTTCAAGAGTCTGTCGGCGGCGGCGCGGCACATTACCGGTACCCAGTGGTCCGGGCCCAAGTTCTTCGGGCTGAAGGCGGGCAAGGGGAGCAAGCGATGAGTGCGCCCATCCTGACCTCGCCCAAGCGCTGCGCGGTCTACTGCCGCGTCTCCAGCGACGAACGCCTCGACCAGTCCTTCAATTCCGTCGACGCACAGCGCGAGGCGGGTCACGCCTTCATCAAGAGCCAGAGTCACGAGGGTTGGATTGCGGTGGCCGACGACTACGACGACGGCGGCTACTCCGGCGGCAACATGGAGCGGCCGGCGCTCAAGCGGCTGCTCGCCGAAATCGAGGCCGGCAGGATCGACATCGTGGTGGTCTACAAGATCGACCGGCTGACCCGTTCGCTGGCGGACTTCGCCAAGATGGTCGAGCTCTTCGACAGGCACGGCGTAAGCTTCAGCGCCGTCACCCAACAGATCAACTCGGCCACCTCCATGGGGCGGCTGATGCTCAATGTGCTGCTCTCCTTCGCCCAGTTCGAGCGCGAGGTGACCGGCGAGCGCATCCGCGACAAGATCGCGGCGAGCAAGCGCAAGGGCATGTGGATGGGCGGACCGCTGCCGCTGGGCTACGACGTCGAGAACCGCAGGCTGGTCGTCAACGAGGCGGAAGCTGCCGTGGTGCGACGCATCTTCGACGACTTCGCCACCCTGCGCTCGGCCACGACCATGGTGCGTGCCTATGCGGCCGAGGGCCTCCGCACCAAGACGGGCCGTGCGTTCTGCAAGCAGAGCCTATACAAGGTGCTGCACAACCGCATGTACCTGGGTGAGATCGTCCACAAGGGCAAGAGCTATCCCGGCCAGCATGCCCCCATCGTGAGCCAAGCGCAGTGGGCGGCGGCACACTCGGTGCTGGCGGAAAGCGCCGACCAGCGTCGCGCCGAGACGCGGGGTGGCTCGCGCGGGGTCGCCTTGCTGCGCGGCCTGCTCTTCACTACCGAAGGCGAGCGGCTGATGCCGACCCACACCGTCAAGAAGGGCAAGCGCTACCGCTACTACACGCCGAGCCGGGACCGCCGCTTCGGCGCCGGCAGCAGCCGGTTCGGCAGCCTGCCGGCTGAACCCATCGAGGCGCTGGTGGTGGCGCAGCTGTGCGAGGTGTTGAGGGCGCCCCATCTGGTGCAGGCGGTATGGGACCAGGTACATGCAAACGCGGCCGAGTTGGACGAGGCGCAGGTCGTGGTGCCGATGCGCCAGCTCGCCGCTGTCTGGCCCTCGCTGTTCCCGGCCGAACAGCGGCGCCTGGCGCAACTGCTGATCGAGCGCGTCCTGATCGGTGACGGCGGGCTGGAGATCCTCTGGCGCGACGCCGGCTGGGTGGAACTGATCGACGAACTGCGACCCGGCAGCATCGGCGCGGAACTGGCGGAAGTGGAGGTGACGGCATGACGCGGATACGCCAATCGGGCGAGGCCACGGTACAGCAGCGCATGGACGGCAGCGCCGTGAAACTCTCGACCTTCATCCCCCTGAAGATCAAGAAGCGCGGCGTGCGCAAGGTGGTGATCCGGCCGGACGGTGAGATCAGCCGCCATGCCAGCCGCAGCCAGCACGACAACCCGCTGCTGGTGGCGCTGGCGCGGGCCTTCTATTGGCAACAACTGCTCGACGACGGCGTGGTCGCCAGCGGCACCGACATCGCCCAGCGCGAGGGCCTGCATCACTCGACCGTGAACGAACTGCTGCGCCTGACCCTGCTGGAGCCAGCCATCATCCAGAGCATCCTGGCGGGCCAGCAGCCGCGCTGCATGAGCTTGATCTGGTTCCAGCGCAACCCGCTGCCGCTGGACTGGATCGAGCAGCTGCGGGTGGTCGACGGGTTCGATGCGTAGGGGTTTGACCGCATAGCGGTGGGCATAGTTGACCGCAGAAAGGCCGCGCCAAACCCGCATAAATACTGCGTTCTGCGCCGCGACTACCCGCAGGGCAAACAGAGAAAAGAGACTGGGATAGCCGGGAAATGGGCCGATACGGCGCGTTTGGCCCGGGTGCTACCCGCAGGGCAGGTGGCCGAAACTCCGCGCCACGCGGGGATTCGCGCAAAGAAAAAGGGCCTGGAGACGATCCAGACCCTTGGTGTTGGTGGTGGAACATGGAACCGAACCCGCGTCCGCAATCCGAACTAAATAGTAACGCCTTGGCCTTGAGGACGTGGATTCGATGATTTCGCCAAGATCGTCCTGCGCTGCCACTGGGCTTCTTGGGTAGCGCGATCCGCAGCGACGACTGGGCCATTCCTCACATTGGCCTGAGCAGCCTCGGGGAAATCGTCGGCTGGGCGCGCCCAGACGAGTTTCCGCCAAGGAACATGCGGACGAGCAAGGGGCGTGCGGGCGCTCGGTTACAACGTGAGGATCGGTGTTTGATCTGCGGCCGTGGGCGGCGCCCGCAAGTTCCCGATCAACCCACCGTCCCCTGCGCCGGACCGGCCCGCCCTGGCATACCGTCCTTGAAGATTTTAGTCACATCAATCGGCCAGCAGGTCGCTGGATGTTGACTCTTGACTTTCGCTATGTGAGGCGCAATATCTTGCAAAGTCTTGCACGAATTTCTTCGAGCGAGGCCGCGTGACGGCGGAACTTGTGGGGGTGGTATGACAGCGCGCCAGCAGGCGATCTTCACACTCGACGAGTTGGCTACCTACTTAAAGGTCGGCAAGCGAACGCTCTACCGGCTCGCCGCGCACGGGGAAATTCCGGCCTTCAAGGTGGGCGGGACATGGCGGTTTCGTCAAAGTGAAATCGATCGATGGATCAATGATCAGACCCAAGCAGGCAGAAAGAAGGAGGTGATACGCACAGATGAGCAGCCAAAGTCAGCGGAACACTCCGTGTCGTCTGGGCGCGCTGTCCGTCGCCGCAGGCAAACGGAGTGAGCGAGAGTCTTCAATTTTTCTTCTGGAGGTGTGACATGGACATTGATTTCAAGAAATTGGCTCCCTGGAACTGGTTCAAGAAGGAGCAGGAAGAACAACAGAGCATTGCCTCGCTGCCGGTGCAGCGCAATGACCTGCCGGTGGCGGGTTGGCCCGTCAGTCCCATCCTGCAATTGCATCGCGAGATCGACCGCCTGTTCGACGACGCGTTTCGAGGCTTCGGTTTCCCGACGCTGGCCATGCCACGCTGGCCGTCGGACTGGCCGGGCATGCTGAAGCCGGCGCTGGACATCCAGGAGACCGACAAGCAGTACAAGATCGCCCTGGAAGTACCCGGCGTCGAGGAAAAAGACATCCAGATCACGCTCGACAACGACGTGCTGCTGGTGCGCGGTGAAAAGCGTCAGGAGCAGGAAACGAAAGACGGCGGTTTCCACCGGGTGGAGCGCTCCTACGGCAGCTTTCAGCGCGCTCTGAACCTGCCGGCCGATGCCAACCAGGACACGATCAAGGCCGCTTTCAAGAACGGCGTGCTCACGATCACGATGGAAAAGCGCGAGGCCAGTACGCCCAAGCAGGGGCGCTCGATCCCGATCAACGGCTGACGCGGGGCAGCGCGTTTTTCTCAAAAACCACAAAGAGATGAGGCACCGTGATCGGCGGTGCCTCGTCAGATCTTTACAGGAGCATCAGCATGGCCAGAAAACAATGCCAAGTCTGCGGCCAGCCCGCCACGGTGCGGGTGGAAGCCAATCTCAATGGTCGCCACAGCACCATGCTGTTGTGTGACCATCACTATCGCCAACTGGTGCGCCAGCAAAAGCGCACCGTCTCGCCGCTGGAAGCGTTGTTCGGCTCACGTAGCGGCCTGTTCGAAGACTTCCTTGGCAGCGACTTCTTCCGCATCGGTGACGACGCACCGTCCATGGCGGCCGATACCGACGAGGTCGTCGATGCCTCGTTCGGCGAACCCGCCCCGGCCGGTACGGGCACCGCGCGCCGTCGCGGCAGCGGGCTCGCCAGCCGTATCAGCGAACAGTCCGAGGCCCTATTGCAGGAGGCCGCCCGACACGCTGCAGAGTTCGGGCGCGCCGAAGTCGATACCGAACACCTGCTGCTGGCGCTATCCGACAGCGACGTGGTCAAGACCATCCTGGGGCAGTTCAGGATCAAGGTCGATGACCTCAAGCGACAGATCGAATCCGAAGCCAAGCGCGGCGACAAGCCGTTCGAGGGCGAGATCGGTGTGTCGCCCCGGGTCAAGGATGCGCTCAGCCGTGCTTTCGTGGCCTCCAACGAACTCGGCCACTCTTATGTCGGGCCGGAGCATTTCCTGATCGGGCTCGCCGAGGAAGGCGAAGGTTTGGCGGCCAACCTGCTGCGCCGTTACGGCCTCACACCGCAAGCGCTGCGCCAGCAGGTAAGCAAGGTGGTCGGCAAAGGGGCCGAGGATGGCCGCGCCGAGACGCCGACCAACACGCCCGAGCTGGATAAATACTCGCGCGACCTCACCAAGATGGCGCGCGAGGGCAAACTCGATCCAGTCATCGGCCGTGCGCAGGAGATCGAGACCACCATCGAGGTGCTGGCCCGGCGCAAGAAAAACAACCCGGTGTTGATCGGTGAGCCCGGCGTCGGCAAGACCGCCATCGTCGAAGGGCTGGCGCAGCGCATGGTCGCCGGCGAAGTGCCCGAGACGCTGCGCGACAAGCGCCTGGTGGAACTCAACATCAATGCCATGGTGGCTGGCGCCAAGTACCGGGGCGAGTTCGAGGAGCGCGTGCAGAAGGTGCTCAAGGAAGTGACCGAGCACCAGGGCGAGCTGATTCTCTTCATCGACGAGGTGCACACCATCGTCGGTGCAGGCCAGGGTGGCGGCGAAGGCGGGCTGGACGTGGCCAACGTGTTCAAACCGATGATGGCGCGCGGCGAACTGAACCTGATCGGCGCCACGACGCTCAACGAGTACCAGAAGTACATCGAGAAGGACGCCGCACTGGAGCGTCGCTTCCAGCCGGTGATGGTGCTCGAGCCGACGGTAGCGCAGACCATGATGATCCTGCGCGGCCTGCGCGACACCTTCGAGGCGCACCACAAGGTGAGCATCACCGAGGATGCGATCATCGCCGCCGCCGAGTTGTCGGACCGCTACATCACCGCACGCTTTTTGCCTGACAAGGCCATCGACCTGCTCGATCAGGCGGCCGCACGCGTGAAGCTGTCGGCCACGGCCCGCCCGGTGGCGGTGCAAGAGCTGGAGTCCGAACTGCACCAGCTGCGGCGTGAGCAGGACTATGTGGCCTCGCGCAAGCAGTACGACAAGGCCGCCGAGCTGGGCAAGCGCATCGAGACCAAGGAGACTGAACTCAAGAAGCTCGTCGAGGAATGGGAACGCGAGCGCGCCTCGGGCAGCGCCGAAGTCAAGGCCGAGCATGTCGCGCAGATCGTCTCGCGACTGACCGGCATTCCGGTCAACGAGCTGACGGTGGAAGAACGCGAGAAGCTGCTGCATCTGGAGCAGCGGCTGCACGAGCGCCTGGTGGGTCAGGACGAAGCGGTGCGCGCGGTGGCCGATGCCGTGCGGTTGTCGCGCGCGGGCCTGCGCGAAGGCAGCAAGCCGGTGGCGACTTTTCTGTTCCTCGGGCCGACCGGCGTGGGCAAGACCGAGCTCGCTAAGGCGCTGGCCGAGTCCATCTATGGCGATGAAGGTGCGCTGCTGCGCATCGACATGTCCGAGTACGGGGAACGCCATACCGTGGCACGCCTGGTGGGCGCGCCTCCGGGTTATGTGGGCTATGACGAGGGCGGCCAGCTCACCGAGAAGGTGCGTCGCAAGCCCTACAGCGTGTTGCTGCTGGACGAGATCGAGAAGGCTCACCCCGACGTCTACAACATCCTGCTGCAGGTGTTCGACGACGGGCGGCTCACCGACGGCAAGGGCCGGGTGGTGGATTTCACCAATACCATCATCATCGCCACCTCGAACTTGGGCTCGGACATCATCCAGCGTCGGCTGAAGGCCCGTGGCGCCGCCGGCGAAGAATACGAGAAGACCAAGGCCGAGGTGATGGACGTTCTGCGCGGACACTTCCGCCCCGAGTTCCTCAACCGCATCGACGAAATCATCGTCTTCCACGCGCTGGGCAAGGAAGAGATCCGCCATATCGTCGGCCTGCAGCTCGATCGTGTGGCCCGCAACGCCGCCAGCCAGGGCGTGACGCTCGCCTTCGATCAGACGTTGATCGACCACTTCGCGGAGGAAGGCTACAAGCCGGAATTCGGCGCGCGCGAGCTCAAGCGGCTGATCCGCAGCGAGCTGGAGACCGCGCTGGCGCGCGAGATGCTCGGTGGCGGCATCGGCAAGGGCGATCACGCCAGCGCTCGCTGGGATGACAAGGCCGAGCGGGTGGTTTTCGAGCGCAAGGAGCCACCAGTGAAGCCGGTCGAGCCTGAAAAGCCTGATGCCGCGAAAGTGGCGGAGGCGCCGTCGAGCGACGAAAGCAAGGCGACGCGCAAGAAAAAGCCGGCGGGCGGCGAATCTTGAGTCATGGGGAGGCTGTCGTGTCCGACCCCAACGGGCTGACATGGGCAGCCGCCCTCGTGTCGCTTGCGGTCGCCATTTCGGCGGCAGGGCACGCGGTCATCTACAAGCGTGACCCGCGCTCGGCCACGCTGTGGGTGCTGCTGATCGCTCTGTTGCCGCTGGGCGGTTCGCTGTTGTACTTGCTGTTCGGTATTAACCGCTACCAGCGGCGCGCGCGGCGGCTCTTCCCGGGGGCAGATCCTGCTGTTCAGCAGGACCTCGCGCCTACGATGCCCCAGGCCGTATCGGCGCCGTTTGCCGGCCTGGCGCACCTGGTGGGACGTGCCACCGGCCAGTCGCTGACCAGCGGCAACCGCATCGAGCCGCTCGTCGATGGCGAGCAGGCCTACCCGGCCATGCTCGCTGCCATCGAGTCGGCGCGGCACAGCGTCGCGCTGGCTTCGTACATCTTCGACAGCCAAGGCATCGGGGCGCAGTTCGTCGATGCGCTGCGCCGGGCTCATGCGCGCGGCGTGCAAGTGCGGGTGCTGATCGACGACGTGTATGCCCGCTGGACGCCCAGCAGCGCCTACCGCGCCTTGCAGCGCGCCGGCGTTCCGGCGGCGACGTTCAACCCGACGTTGATTCCCGCGCGCCTGCATGCCGCGCATCTGCGCAATCACCGCAAGCTGCTGGTGATCGATGGCGAGACGGGTTTCACCGGCGGCATGAACATCTTCAGCCCGTATTGGCGGCCCGATGCGCCGGAGCAGGCCTGTCACGATTTGCACTTTCGTCTGCGCGGGCCGGTGGTTGCGCATCTGATGCGGTGCTTCACCGACGATTGGTGCGATACCACGGGCGAGCGGCTCAACGAGGGTTTCTGGGGCGAACCGCCCGCAACGGCTGATGAGCAAGGAACCTCTTGGGCGCGCGGCATCGAGGCCGGTCCCGATGAGGCCCTGGACCGGCTGCGCTGGACCTTCATGGGCGCTTTGAGCGCGGCGAAGCATTCGGTGCGCATCTGGACACCTTACTTCGTGCCCGATCAGCCGATGATCGCGGCGCTGAGCACGGCCGCGTTGCGCGGCGTGCGCGTCGAGGTGCTGACGCCCGCAAACGGCGACCATCCCACGGTGCAATGGGCCGCGCGCGCCCACTACTGGCAGGTGCTGGAGCACGGTGTACGCATCTTCGAACGGCCTGGCCCGTTCGACCACAGCAAGCTGATGCTGATAGACGGCCAGTGGTGCTGCCTGGGTTCGGCCAATTGGGATGCGCGCAGCCTGCGCCTCAACTTCGAGTTCAATGTGGAGGTGTACGACACCGCGCTGTCTACGCGGCTGGAATCCCTTTTTGATGCCGCCCGTGATGCATCGAACGAGATATCGGCCATGGCGTTGCGTGCCCGCCCGCTGGCCATCCGCTTGCGCGACGGGGTGGCCCGTCTGTTCACCCCCATTCTCTAGCGGCACGACTTGCGAGGAACATTGCCCATGGAAAAGAAAGATCAATGGAACATTGGCTACTGGATCGTCGCCGGCCTGTTGCTGCTGACGCTGCAGAACTACTGGCAGGCGGCCAAGACCGTCGAGCCCGTGCCCTACAGCGAATTCGAGAAGGCGCTGGCCGAGGGGCGCGTCGCCGAAGTGCTGGTGTCGGACCGCACGGTCACCGGGCGCCTGAAATCGCCGGACAGCCAGGGCAAGACCACCATCGTGGCCACTCGCGTCGAACCCGACCTGGCCGAGCGGCTGTCCAAGTACGACGTGCCCTACGCGCGGGTGGTGGAAAGCACCTGGCTACGTGATGTGCTCTCCTGGATTCTGCCGGCGGTGGCCTTCTTCGGCGTCTGGTTCTTCCTGTTCCGCCGCTTCGCCGAGAAGCAGGGCATGGGCGGCTTCCTGAGCATCGGCAAGAGCCGCGCCAAGGTGTTCATGGAGAAGAACACCGGCGTCACCTTTGCCGATGTCGCGGGTGTCGATGAGGCCAAGGCCGAGCTGGTCGAAATCGTCGACTTCCTGAAGAACCCGCAGGATTACAGCCGCCTCGGCGCGCGCATCCCGAAAGGTGTGTTGCTGGTTGGCCCGCCCGGCACGGGCAAGACCCTGCTGGCCAAGGCCGTGGCGGGCGAGGCCGGGGTACCGTTCTTCTCTATCTCCGGCTCGGAGTTCGTCGAGATGTTTGTCGGCGTGGGCGCGGCGCGGGTGCGCGACCTGTTCGAGCAGGCGCGCGGGCAGGCGCCGGCCATCATCTTCATCGATGAACTCGACGCGCTGGGCCGTGCACGCGGCGTCGGCGGGCCCATCGGCGGCCACGACGAGCGTGAGCAGACGCTCAACCAGCTGCTCACCGAGATGGACGGCTTCGACAGCTCGGTGGGGCTGATCATCCTCGCCGCCACCAACCGGCCTGAAATTCTCGATCAGGCGCTTTTGCGCGCCGGTCGCTTCGACCGCCAGGTGCTGGTGGACCGTCCCGATAAGAAAGGCCGTCTCGATATCCTGAAGGTGCACGTCAAGAAGGTTACCCTGGCCAGTGATGTCGATCTCGAACAAGTCGCGGCGTTGACGACCGGCTTTTCTGGTGCCGACCTAGCCAACCTGGTTAACGAAGCGGCGCTGGCTGCCACCCGGCGCAAGGCCCGTGCGGTCGAGCTGCAGGACTTCACTGCAGCGATCGAGCGCATCGTCGCCGGCTTGGAGAAGCGCAACCGTGTCCTCAACCCGAAGGAGCGCGAGACGGTGGCCTATCACGAGATGGGCCATGCCTTGGTGGCGCTGGCGCTACCAGGCACAGACCCGGTACACAAGATATCGATCATTCCGCGCGGCATCGGCGCACTGGGCTACACGCTGCAACGCCCCACCGAGGACCGGTTCCTGATGACGCGCGCCGATCTGGAGCACAAGATCGCCGTACTGTTGGGCGGGCGCGCCGCAGAGAAGTTGGTGTTTGGCGAACTGTCGACCGGTGCCGCAGACGATCTGGCGCGGGCCACCGACATCGCGCGCGACATGATCACCCGCTTTGGCATGGACGAGGGACTCGGCTACATCGCGTTTGAGGCGCAGCGGCCGCGTTTTCTCGACGTCCCCGAGCTGGCCCAAGGTGGTTGCCGGGTGGCGGAATCCACCCAGGCGCGCATCGATCAGGCGATCCGCGACATCGTGATGGGCGTGTTCGAGCGCGCCTACCGGATTCTCGATACCAACCGCGCGGTGCTGGAGCGCTGCGCGCGCGAACTGCTGGCGCGGGAAACCCTGGACGAAAACGACATCCGTCAGCTGACCCAGGGGCTGAAGTCCGAATCCCGCGAGTCGGCGCCCCCCCAGTCCGAAACCTCACTCTCTACATCCCAAGGGGCCACACCATGAGCGAACACCTTCACATCGTCTGCCCGCATTGCCAGTCCATCAACCGTGTGCCGGCCGCCAAGCTCGCGGATCAACCTAACTGTGGCCGCTGCCAGCAGCCCTTGTTCACGGGCGAGCCCATCGAGTTGACCACGGCGACATTCGGGCGCCACGTGGAGCGCAGCGATCTTCCTTTGCTTGTCGATTTCTGGGCGCCGTGGTGCGGGCCTTGCAAGATGATGGCACCGCAGTTTCAGCAAGCGGCGCGCCAGCTCGAACCCTGGATCAGGCTGGCGAAGGTGAACACCGAGGCTGAGCCGCACCTGGCCGCGCAGTTCGGTATCCGCAGCATTCCGACGCTGGCCCTGTTCCAAGGTGGGCGGGAGATCGGGCGTCAGGCGGGCGCCATGGGCGCGCAGGACATCGTGCGCTGGGCAAAGGCGCAGGTTGGGCGCTGATCGATGCAGAGCCTGCTGAGCGTCACGCTGATATTGCTAGTGGGGTGCAGTGTGGCGGCCGTGGTGACGGCTGCGTTCAGAGTACCCACCTTGCTGGGTTATCAGCAGTCCTTTGCCGCAGCCCTTGGGTTGACGGAACAGGTAATGTCGGCGCTGGACATGCCGGCCGAGATAGTCGAACGAAACATCAGTGCAATGCGCCATCGTCCCGACAGCGACAATTTCGCAGGGAGTCCATCTGCATGAAGTCAACAGGCCGCAATCCATTTCAGGTCTTGCGTGACCAATGGGCCATCATGAGTTTATACGAGCGCTTCGAGCAGGTCGTCGCCCTCGTTCTGTCGGCGGTAATTGCCGTCATCATCGTGGTGTCGCTGTTCCAGCTCATCGCCATCGTCTTCACGCTGCTGGTCCTCAATGCCTTCAATCCCCTGGATCACAAGGTATTCCAGAGTGTGTTCGGCATGATCATGACGCTCTTGATCGCGATGGAGTTCAAGCATTCCATCGTGCGCGTGGCGCTGCGTCGGGACAGCATCATCCAGGTCAAGACCGTGATCCTCATCGGTCTGATCGCGCTGGCGCGCAAGTTCGTGATCCTCGACCCCGAGGCGAGCCCTGGCAAGATCGCCGCGCTTGCAGGCGCCACACTGGCGCTCGGTGCCACTTACTGGCTGCTGCGCGATCGCGACGACCGCGTCGCCGAGACATCTGGGCATGACCCGTCATCATCCCAGTGACCCGCGCGCGGCGTTGTTGCAACACCGCTGGCTCAACCGCCTGCAGACTGGGCTGTTGGTCCTGACCCTGATCGGGATCGCAGCCACCGCAGGAAGCCTGCTGTTCGGGGAAAGCGGCCTGTGGCTCGCGCTGTTTGCAGTTGCAGGCACGTTGTTGCTGGAACCGGCAGCCGCATCCGCCTTGACCTTGCGCCTGTACCGCGCACGGGCTTTGCGCCCGCACGAAGCCCCCGAGATTTGGGCCCTGTTGCGCGAGCTGTCCGCCCGTGCCGGTTTGCCCGCCACGCCGGTGCCGCACTACGTGCCCAGTGCCGTCGTCAACGCCTTCGCCACCGGCTCGAAGCAGCATGCATCGATCGCCCTCACCGATGGCCTGCTGCGCAACCTGAGTCCGCGCGAACTGGCGGGTGTGCTCGCGCACGAGGTCGCGCACATCGCCAATGAGGATCTGCGTGTCATGGGGCTGGCGGATTCCGTCAGTCGCCTCACGAGCCTGCTGGCTATGGTCGGACAGATCGCTATTGTGTTCAGCTTGCCCGCACTGCTGGCCGGCGCGGTGGCGGTCAATTGGCCTGGACTGCTTCTGCTGGCCGCCTCGCCCCAGCTGGCCCTGCTCGCACAGCTCGGCTTGTCTCGCGTGCGTGAGTTCGACGCTGACCGCCTCGCGGCGGAACTGACCGGCGACCCGCAAGGGCTGGCGTCCGCGCTGGCGAAGATCGAGCGGGTCAGTCGCTCCTGGCGTGCCTGGCTGTGGCCGGGATGGGGCAATCCCGAGCCTTCCTGGTTGCGCACGCATCCGGCAACGCAAGATCGCATCTCACGCCTGCTGACGTTGGCGCCTGGACCAGCAACAGCCTTGCCGTTTCACGCGCCCCATTTCTTGCCGGAATCCGCTGTGACGCCGCGCCCGCCGCGCTGGCGCCCGAGCGGGCTATGGCGCTGATTGTCTATCAACAGGAGACTTCTCATGGCCTACCCTGACCCGTACCCACGCCCCGCACCGGATCCCTTCATCCGGCGCTGGCTCTTCATCACCGCCTGTATTGCCACGCTCATGCTGCTGTGGCAGTTCCTGCCCGCCATCGAAGCCTGGTTCAGCCCGCGCCAAGCCGCTGAGCGCACCGTCACGCCGCGTGGCGATCTGGCCGCTGACGAACAGGCCACCATCGAACTGTTCGAAAAATCACGCGCCTCGGTGGTCTACATCACCACCGCGCAGCTGGTGCGCGACGTCTGGACGCGCAATGTCTTCTCCGTGCCGCGTGGCACCGGCTCGGGCTTCATCTGGGACGACGCCGGCCACGTCGTCACCAACTTCCACGTCATCCAGGGCGCGTCCGAAGCCACCGTCAAGCTTGCCGACGGCCGCGACTACCAGGCCGCGCTGGTGGGGGCCAGCCCAGCACACGACATCGCCGTACTCAAGATCGGCGTCGGCTTCAAACGCCCGCCTGCCGTGCCGGTCGGCACCAGCGCCGACCTCAAGGTGGGACAGAAGGTGTTTGCTATCGGCAACCCCTTTGGCCTGGACTGGACGCTCACCACCGGCATCGTCTCCGCGCTCGACCGCTCGTTACCGGGAGAAGCGGGCGGCCCGGCCATTGATCACCTGGTTCAGACCGACGCCGCCATTAACCCCGGCAACTCGGGCGGCCCCCTGCTCGATTCGGCCGGTCGGCTTATCGGCATCAACACGGCGATCTACAGCCCCTCCGGCGCCTCGGCCGGGATCGGTTTTGCCGTGCCGGTGGACACCGTCATGCGGGTAGTGCCGCAACTCATCAAGACCGGCAAATACATCCGCCCGGCGCTTGGCATCGAGGTGGACGAACAGCTCAATCAGCGCCTGCTTGCGCTGACGGGAAGCAAGGGCGTGTTCGTGCTGCGTGTCACCCCCGGCTCGGCAGCGCACAAAGCCGGGCTCGCTGGGGTCGAGATTACCCCACAAGGCATCGTGCCCGGCGACCGCATCGTTCGCATCGACGGCACGGCGATCGACGATGTGGCCAAGCTGCTCGCCCGGCTCGACGACAGGAAGGTCGGCGATGTCGTAGTCTTGTCCGTGGAGCGGGCCGGCAAATCGCGAGAGGTGCAGGTGGAGTTGCAGCCCGGGATTTGATTCAGTTGAATCTCTGGTTCATGCGGCGTTGAGCAGCCAAGCGGCTTCAGCCTCACGCCGTGTGACCAGTCCCGGCAGTACTTTTCCACCGCTATAGACCCATCGCCGCAGTTCCTGCCCAGCAGAAGACCAGTCCCGCTGGTTAATGCGCCGTCGCAGCGTCGACGTCTGCAACCGCCCCGCGCCAAGGTTGAACGTGAAGTCAACGATGGCCGCGAGCCGCGCCTCCGGCTCAGTGGCCAGTACCGGGCAGTAGCGCAGCGTCGCCGTCAGTGCCGTCTGCAGATCGCGCGCCAGATAGACCTCGGCTTCTGCCTCCGTGATCGGCGGATGCTTGGGGTCGCAGAGATGGCCGTAGCCGATCGTCGGATATCCTGCCGAGCAGATGTACGGATAGGCCCGGTTGGGATCGTGCTTTGGAACGCGGTGAAAGCCCTCGAAGCGCTTTGCAAGCTCAATGGCTTGGGGCGGCACGCGGATCACACGTTCGTCCGACCGCCCCATCACCGCAGCCCCTTTTCCAGGGTGCGATTCAGGAACCTGTAGTTCAGGATGCCTGCGAGCAAGGCCTGATCTGCCTCCGACCAAGCTGCGAGCAACGCTGGCCCGAACCCCACGCCCGACTGCACCGAGCCGACGAAGGTCGAGAGCTTCACCCCGGCATACATCAGCACGAAGAGGTAGGTGACCACGGGCCTGACCGTGGTGGACAGCGCATCGGCCCACTTCACGCCCGAGGTTCGGCCCTGCGCCGCCACCGCCTCGCGCAAGGTCTCGAGGGCCCCCACGTTCCAGGCGGCATCGGCCCCGGCGCCGATCTCGGTCATCCGCTGGGCGCCGCGCAGCTTCTCGAACGCAAGCAGCCGGTCCTGCATGGCGAGTTCATGGCTGCGCTCGCCCTTGCGGTCCAGCCACTTGAGGATCTCCGGCGCGAGACGGAAGGCCCCGCCGAGGAGGCCGCCGAGCAAGGTCTCGATCATTGGCCACCTCCCAGCGGCACAAGGACCAGTGGTACCAGGCCGAACACCCGCCCATCATCAGCCGCGAATTGTGGGACAGCGTCCACGCGATCCTGGAGACGAATGGCCGAGTGCGGGGCAACACGACGCGGGCAAAGGTTCCCTATCTGCTCAAGGGCATCGTGTTCGGCAACGACGGTCGCGCACTGTCGCCGTGGCACACCACCAAGAAGAATGGCCGTCGCTACCGCTACTACGTGCCCCAGCGCGACGCCAAGGAACACGCGGGTGCCTCGGGTCTGCCGCGATTGCCCGCCTCAGAACTTGAGTCGGCGGTGCTCGACCAACTGCGTGCCATCCTGCGTGCCCCGAATCTGCTCGGCGACATGCTGCCGCAAGCGATCAAGCTCGACCCAACGCTGGACGAGGCCAAGATCACCGTGGCCATGACCCGACTCGACGCGATTTGGGATCAACTGTTCCCGGCGGAGCAGACCCGGATCGTGAAATTGCTGGTCGAGAAGGTGATCGTGTCGCCCAATGACCTCGAGGTGCGATTGCGCGCCAACGGCATCGAGCGGCTGGTGCTTGAACTGCGTCCCGAGCCGGTCGAGCAACAAGCGGAGGCGTTGGCATGAGCGACATCCGCATCCAGAAAACTGGCGAGCCGGACATCGTTGAGGCGAGTGATGGCCGGCTAACTCTGTCTGTGCCGATCCAGATCAAGCGGCGCAGCGGCCGCAAGCTGGTCACCCTCCCGAACGGTGAGACTGCACCGGTCAGACCATGGGACGTGGCACCGACCTCCATTCAATTGGCGCTGGCCAGGGGTCACCGCTGGCTGGCGATGCTGGAATCGGGGGAAGCGAAGTCCTTGAAGGAAATCGCCACGCGGGAGGGGATCGACAACAGCTACGTCAGCCGGATGGTCAACCTGACCACGCTGGCACCCGACATCGTGGCGGCCATCCTGGACGTCGAATTGCCGAACCACGTCACGCTGTTTGATCTGGCGGTTGATCCGCCAGCGCTGTGGGATGAGCAGCGGGAGAGAGTCGGACTCTGAGGTGGAGACACCACCTCAGCTCAACATGCCTTTGAGATCCTTGAGCATCAGGAACAGATGGTACGGATCAGTCGGGCTGGGCTCGAATTCCCACGATTCGTACCACTGCCGTGCTGCGTCGTCCTTGGCATGGACCAACAGGCAGCGGATACCCGCAATGTCGGCGGCCTGTGCGGTGCGCAGCAGTGCATCCTTGAGCAAGGCCTGGCCCAGACCTTTACGCTGATGCTCCTTGTCCACGGCGAGCCGGGCCAGGATCATGACCGGCACCGGGTGGCGCGCCAGCCCCTTCATCACTCTCGACGGCGTGGCTTCCGGATCGACGCTACCAACGGCTAGGCTGTAGAAGCCGACCACCACGTCACCCTGGCAGCAGACATAGGTCTGCGCGCTGTTGGCCTTCTGGTTGACGAGCGCGTAGCGCTGCAGGAACTGGTTCAGCGCGGCCTGGCCGCAGTCGAACGCATCGACCTGATCCGTTGCAGCCAGCTTGCGAACGGGCGAGTAGTCATTGCTCAATCCAGCACCCCAGGTTCACGCAGCAACTTCTTCAGACGCGGCTTGCTTTGCACCGGGCGGTCCAGCGCCTCCTGGAAGGCCTGCCACTGTGTGTCGTCCAGCACGAACTGGCGACGATCCGCCAGCGTCTGCGCGGCCGCCGTCACGCCCGCGTCGAGCAGGAACTCGCTGACGTTCTTGTGGCAGGCGCGTGCGGCTTCTTGAAGCAGCTGCTTGACCGGCGTGCTGGCACGAACGTCAATGCGTTCGGTCTTGGAAAGATTCAGGGTGCTCATGGTGCCCCTCCGGACTGATATTGGATTCCTTTATTGTACTCGTCCGGACATTGTCCTGACAAGAGGTTCCTTATCTTAGCCACCATCCAAGCACGTACTTTCGCGTTGCGACATGTCGGTAGTTCTCGATAACTACCGACGAAACGCACCCGCAGCGTGTCCTTCGCCCCCCGATGCTGCAATCCAACCGCTTGATTCGTCCGCGCGTAACCCTTTGATCTGTATGGCGCTGACTTGTGGCCCTTGCGGACTTCGGGCAACTTTCAGGGAGCGAGGTCGGAGCGAGGAATGGCTAGGAGAAAGTGGAATGTGGCCCGGAACGGCCAATTCAGGCGGCGGGCGAAGTCCGCAGGCTTCCGCAGGAGCCCCCAAGAACACGCGGGAACCGGCGCGATCAGGCAAGAAAAAACCCCAACCGAGAACGGTTGGGGTTTCATTATTGGTGGAGCCGGCGGGAATTGAACCCGCGTCCGGAAGCCCTCTACAGACAGTTCTACATGTGTAGTCGATTTATTTGGATTTAACCGCGGGCTTAGCCAACCGACAGGCCGGCACGCGGCGATTCACGTAGTTTAAGCATGAACCGTGTGACCCCAGTCCATGCCGAGTCCTTGTCAATGACGCTGCTGCGGTTCAGGATGCAGGCTGCTTCGGGGAGTATGGCCCTAGGCAGGGATCCTTAGGAAGGTTGCCCTTCCTCCGCCCGACCCAAGGACAGATCGGTGCAGCGGCTCACCGTTTAAGCGGCGAGAGCGAAACGCTCGTCGTTGGCGTTTATTTGATTTCCAGTGGTTTTACGAGCTTACTGGTGCTCGACATGCCCTGTGCTGCTTCGTGACCCCCGTCGAAACCGGTACGGCCCCGTATGGAGGATTGTAGCCCATATGGGGGCCGAAGCCCCGCTTTCAAGAGGGTTTTCTTTCTCGAGGGGCTGGGATGTGGCGACGGTTCGGCCGCACGTCTTATACCGGCGACAGCCGGCGGATGACGGGCAGCAGTTCGGGCACCGAACCTACCACGGCATCGGCCCCCCAGGCCTCGGGCGGCGCGAGGTCTCCGCAGTACCCATAGGCGGTGGCGATGGTTTTCATGCCTGCCGCTTTGCCGGCCACGATGTCCCGCTGGTCATCGCCTATGTAGAGGCAACGCTCGGGCGCCACGCCGGCCAGCCGGGCGGCATGCAGCAACGGCTCGGGGTGCGGTTTGGAATAGGGGGTCGTGTCGCCGCAGACGACGACGCGGCTATGTTGTTCGAGCGCGAGGTGGCGGACCAGCGGCTTGGTAAAGCGCGTCGCTTTGTTGGTGACGATGCCCCAGGACCATCCTCCGTCCATGAGATCGGCCAGTAGCTTTTCCACGCCTGGGAAGAGGACGGTATGGACGGCAATGTTGGCCGCGTAGTCGTCGAGAAACTGCTGCTTGGCCTCCTCGTATCCGGGGGATGCGGGCGTGAGGCCCAGCGCGACGCGGAGCAGTCCGCGGGCACCTTGCGAGGCAATGGGACGCAGCTGCTCGTACGGCAGCGGCGGCTGGCCGCGGCGGAGCCGCTGCTGGTTGGCTGCGGCGGCCAGGTCGGGGGCGGTGTCGGCCAGTGTGCCGTCGAAGTCGAAAAGGACGAGCGGTTTCATGAGCGGATCATCGCCACCAAGTAGTTCACGCTAGTGTCGTTGCTCAGTTTGTAGGTCTTGGTCAGGGGGTTGTATTCCAGGCCCTTGATCGCCAGAGCTTCGAGGCCGGCGCGGCGGGCAGCACCAATCAGTTCGCTCGGTTTGATGAAATGGTCGTAGCTGTGCGTTCCCCGCGGAACGAGGCCCAGCACATATTCCGCACCGAGAATCGCAAATGCAAATGATTTGAGATTGCGGTTCAGCGTGGAGAAAAACACGTGGCCGCTCGGTTTGACCAAACTGGCGCAGGCATGAATGACCGATTCCGGATCCGGCACGTGTTCCAGCAATTCCATGCAGGTCACGATATCGAAAGACCCGGGCTGCTCGGCTGCCAGCTGCTCCACGCTGATATTCCTGTAATCCACTTTCACGCCCGTTTCCAGGCTGTGGAGTTTGGCGACCTTCAGCGATCTTTCCGCGAGGTCGATGCCGGTGACGGTCGCGCCCCGGGCAGCCATGCTTTCGGCCAATATGCCGCCGCCGCATCCGACGTCGAGTATGGTTTTGTTACCAAGTCCGTGCGCAGTTTGGCTGATCCACTCCAGGCGCAGTGGATTAATGGCATGGAGGGGCTTGAATTCGCTTTCGGGATCCCACCAGCGCGAAGCCAACGCGCTGAATTTCGCCAGCTCGGCTGCATCGGCATTGACGGTTTGAGAGTCGTGGGCGGTAGTCGTCATGACAGGCTCCAATGAAAAAACCCCGCAGTCACTTACCTGCGGGGTTTCGAGCCAGCGGCTGTCACCGCTGGAAACCGGCTGGAATACCAGGCGGGTGCTGCTTATCGAGTGCGCGTACCAACCACTTCGACTTCCACGCGGCGGTTCTTCGCGCGGCCGGCGGCAGTCTTGTTGTCGGCGATGGGCTGCTTCTCACCCTTGCCTTCCGTGTAGATACGGTTGGCTTCGATGCCCTTGCTGACCAGGTAAGCCTTGACGGCTTCGGCACGGCGGACCGACAGGCGTTGGTTGTAGGCCTCGGAACCGATGGAGTCGGTGTGGCCGACGGCGATCACGACTTCGAGGTTGATGCCGCGGATTTGGTTGACCAGCTCGTCCAGCTTCGCCTTGGCTTCAGGCTTGACCACAGCCTTGTCGAAATCGAAGAAGGCGTCAGCCGAGTAGGTCACCTTTTCGCTGACCGGGACCGGAGCGGGGGCGGGCTTAGGAG
>NZ_JADGHH010000268.1 GCF_019689535.1 Pigmentiphaga sp. | reverse complement strand
GTTATCTTATGTTTTATATAAGACATAAGATTGCCGCCATTTGGTTGGACACCGTGCCTTGCGCTGTGACACAATCCGGGCCATGCCGATCAAGCCGCACCATCCCTGCATGTCAGCCACGTCCGACGCACCCGCCGTCGCGGGCGTGCCTGCGGCCGGCGACCAGGCAGCGCCGGGGGCGGCTTTCACCCCGTTATACAAGCAAATCAAGGCCCTAATCCTGCAAAGCCTCGACCGTGGCGAGTGGAAGCCCGGAGAGGCCATTCCCAGCGAGCTCGACCTGGCAGCCCGTTTCAAGGTCAGCCAGGGGACGGTGCGCAAGGCCATCGATGAGCTGGCGGCCGACCACATCCTGCTGCGCCGCCAAGGCAAGGGTACGTTTGTCGCTACCCACCACGAAGACCGCGTGCGGTTCCGCTTCTTGCGGCTGGCGCCGGACGATGGCAAGCGCCAGGGGTCCCATAGCCGCTTCCTCGAGTGCCGGCGCCTGCGCGCGCCGGCCGAAGTGGCGAAGGTGCTCGAATTGCGCGCGGGAGATAGCGTGGTGCTGGTCCGAAGGGTGCTTTCCTTCGGCGACGTGCCTACCGTGATCGATGAGATTTGGTTGCCTGGCACGCTGTTCAAGGGGCTGACGGCGGAACGTCTGGCCGAATACAAGGGCCCGATGTATGGTTTGTTCGAAAGCGAATTCGGCGTCCGGATGATCCGGGCGGACGAGAAAATCCGGGCGGTTGCCGCCGGCGCCCCAGAGGCCGAGCTGCTCGGCGTTGCGCCGGGCACGCCGCTGCTACAGGTGGAGCGCACCTCGTTTACCTACGGCGACCGCCCCGTCGAGATGCGTCGCGGGCTGTACCTGACCTCGCGCTACCACTATCGGAACAGCCTGAACTGACGCAATTTCGGACACGATTTGATACGGTGGCGATGAATGGGCGAAAATAGCACGTTTGCCTTTCCCGGCGGCCCGGGCGCGGCGCGTTCCGCCACCCCCGGAGACGCATGCGGAAACCGGCGCGCCAGGCCGGCTTTCCCAAGACGAAAGTTGTAATGCGCAATTACGCAGCAATGGTTTTTTTCATGGTTTGCTCACTTTACCCGAGGTCGTGATGTCCGACTCTGCCGCAAAACCCCGCCCGCAGTTCAGAAATATCAATATCACGCAGATCGCGCGCTACCGCCTGCCGCTGGCCGGCAAAGTGTCGATCCTGCACCGCATTTCCGGCTTTGCGCTGTTCCTGGCACTGCCGTTGGTGCTCCTGCCGCTTTTCGAACGCAGCGTCATCTCTGAAATCGGCTTTGCGGAGTTCCGCGATTTCGTCACGCACCCCTTGGCCAAGATCGTTCTGCTCGGCCTGATCTGGGCCTACCTGCATCATTTCTGTGCGGGCATCCGGTTCCTGGCGCTGGACCTCCACCTGGGGCTGGAAAAGCAAAAGGCGCAGCGTTCCGCGGGCATCGTGCTCGTGGTGAGCCTGGCGCTGACCCTCGTCTTCGGTTTGAAACTGTTCGGAGTATTCTGATGTCGGCCCCGCAAAATATCGGTCCCAAGCGCCTGGTCGTCGGCGCACACTACGGCGTCAAAGACTGGATCGCCCAGCGCGTTACCGCCGTCATCCTGGTCGTCTACACGCTGGTCCTGGGCATCGGCGCGTTGATCACGCCGGAATTCACCTACGAAAACTGGGTGCGGCTGTTCAACTTCGAAGTGTTCAGCTTCCCCCTCGGCAAGCTGCTGGCCATGCTGGCCTTCCTGTCGCTTGCCTATCACGCCTGGATCGGCGTTCGAGACATCTGGATGGACTACGTCAAGCCGGCCGGCCTCCGTCTGGCGCTGCAAGTCCTGACCATTCTGTGGCTGGTCGGCTCTGTCGTCTATGCCGCTCAAATTCTGTGGAGAATCTAAGTCGTGGCCGCCGTTAAAACTTCTCTCCCGCGCCGCCAGTTCGATGTGGTGGTCGTCGGCGCCGGTGGATCCGGCATGCGTTGCTCGCTGCAGCTCGCGCAAGCCGGTCTCAGCGTCGCCGTCTTCTCCAAAGTGTTCCCGACGCGCTCGCACACCGTGGCAGCCCAGGGCGGTATCGGTGCCTCGCTGGGCAACATGAGCGAGGACAACTGGTTCTGGCACATGTATGACACGGTCAAGGGCTCCGATTGGCTCGGCGATCAAGACGCGATCGAATTCATGTGCCGCGAGGCCACGAATGCGGTCTATGAGCTCGAGCACTTCGGCATGCCGTTCGACCGCAACCCGAATGGGACGATCTACCAGCGTCCGTTCGGCGGCCATACCGCCAACTTCGGCGAAAAGCCGGTGCAACGCGCCTGTGCCGCCGCCGACCGCACTGGCCACGCGCTGCTGCATACGCTCTACCAGCGCAACGTGGCTGCCCGCACGCAATTCTTCGTCGAATGGATGGCGCTGGACCTGATCCGCGACTCCGAAGGCGACGTCGTCGGCATCACGGCGCTGGAAATGGAAACCGGCGACATCTACATTTTCGAAGCCAAGACCACCGTGCTGGCAACCGGCGGCGCCGGCCGCATCTGGGCCGCCTCCACGAACGCTTTCATCAACACCGGTGACGGCCTGGGCATGGCCGCGCGTGCTGGCCTGCCGCTCGAAGACATGGAGTTCTGGCAATTCCACCCCACGGGCGTGGCCGGTGCCGGCGTGCTGATCACCGAAGGGGTGCGCGGCGAGGGCGGCATCCTGCTGAACAAAGACGGCGAGCGCTTCATGGAGCGCTACGCGCCGACGCTGAAAGACCTGGCTCCCCGCGATTTCGTATCGCGCTCGATGGACCAGGAAATCAAGGAAGGGCGGGGCGCCGGCCCGAATGGCGACTACGTGCTGCTCAAGCTCGACCACCTGGGCGCCGAGACCATCAACAAGCGCCTGCCGTCGATCCGCGAAATCGCCATTAAGTTCGCCAACGTCGACCCCATCAAGGAGCCGATCCCCGTCGTACCGACCATCCACTACCAAATGGGTGGCATCCCGACCAACTACCACGGGCAGGTGGTGGTGCCCAAGGACGGCAACCCCAACACGGTGGTCCGCGGCTTGTACGCGATTGGCGAGTGCGCCTGCGTGTCGGTCCACGGCGCCAACCGCCTGGGCACGAACTCGCTGCTCGACCTGGTGGTGTTCGGTCGCGCGGCCGGCAACCACATCGTGGCCTCCAACCTCAAGCGCCAGAGCCACAAGCCGCTGCCCGCCGATGCCGCGGACCTCACGCTGAGCCGCGTCAGCGCCCTGGAAAGCCGCAAGGACGGCGAGCGCGTCCAGCACGTCGCGAACGACATCCGCAACTCCATGCAGCACCACTGCGGCGTGTTCCGCACGCAAGCCCTGCTGGACGAGGGCGTCAAGCAGATCAATGCGTTGGCCGAACGCACCAAGGCCGTGGCGATCAAGGACCACTCCAAGGTGTTCAACATGGCCCGCGTCGAGGCGCTGGAGCTGGACAACCTCATCGAAGTCGCCAAGGCCACCATCGTGTCGGCGGCTGCCCGCAAGGAAAGCCGCGGCGCCCATGCGCACAGCGACTATCCGGAGCGCGACGATGCGAATTGGCTGCGTCACACGCTGTGGTACTCCGAAGGCAACCGCCTCGACTACAAGCCGGTGACCATGAAGCCCCTGACGGTCGAAAGCTTCCCGCCGAAGGCCAGAACGTTCTAACCGACATGACATCCCCCCTCCCGGCCCGCCGCACTGCCGGCGCCGCCCCGGGGGCGCCCCCCCCGCCTAGGGACGGCACCTTTTTCGGATTGCAATGATGCTTTCAA
>NZ_JADGHH010000267.1 GCF_019689535.1 Pigmentiphaga sp. | reverse complement strand
GGCGAAGCATGGGGCGTGGGGAGGCGTTGACGTGGCGACATGGTATCGCTAATCTCGAAGTGCGTATTACAATCTAATTGTGCGTAATATGCACATAGCAACACTGTATAACCGGCGGCGGAAAAACCGGGTCCCCGCGCCGTATCATGCGTCGCTCTTCACTATCCGGGCTTGGCCCGCGGGAGTTCGCCATGTCGCTGCCACGTATTTTGCCGCGCGTTTCGCTGTCCCTGCTGCTAGCGGTTTGCCCGCTCGTCCAGGCGGCATCCTATCCTTCCAAGCCGGTCCGGCTCGTCGTGCCTTTCGTCGCGGGCGGGGCCGTCGATGCCGTGGCGCGCACCGTCGCGGCTCGCCTCGAGGCGGACCTGGGCCAGAAAGTCGTGGTCGAGAACCGCGCCGGCGCGTCCGGCAATATCGGGGCCGACCTGGTCGCCCGGGCGCCCGCGGATGGCTATACCTTGCTCCTGACCGCGTCGACGCTCGTGATCAACCCGCTGATCATGAAAGAGCGGCCGCCCTTCGATCCGGTCAAAGACCTGGCGCCGCTCGCCCTGGTCGCTTCCGGGCCGCTGTTGTTCGTGACGCCCCCTGCCACCCAGGTCGCGACGGTGCAGGATTTCGTCGCCCGGGCCAAGGCTGAGCCGGAGAAATTCAACTTTGCGGTCGGAGGCTTCGGTGCTGCCGGGCATCTCGCCGTGGAGTCCTTCAAGTATCGCGCTGGCCTGAAGGTCCCGACCATTTTGTACAAGGGGACCGCTCCCGCATTGGTCGATCTAATGGGAGGCCAGGTCAGTGGGATGATGGATCCGCTGCTGTCGTCGCTGCCCCCGGTCAAGGCGGGCAAGCTCAAGGCGCTGGCGGTCACCGGTCAGCGGCGCAGTCCGTTGGCGCCGGACGTGCCGACCTTTGCCGAGGCGGGATATCCCGAAGTCGATTTCTTTACCTGGTACGGGTTCTGGGGGCCGGCGAACCTTCCGGCGCCCGTGGTGGAGAAACTCGAAGCGGCCGTCAAGCGGATCGTCGCCGAGCCGGAAACCCGCGCTTGGTTCGCACGCCAAGGGCTGGAGCCGGCCGGCGTGACGGGAGCCCGGTTCCGCGCCTTCATCGACCAGGAGATCGCCAAGGCGCGCGAGATCGTGCAATTGGCGAACATCGTCGAGCAGTGATGCCGCCTGCGGCCGGGCCGCAGGCTTTTCCCTTCAGGAGGGCCCGCGTTCGGCGAGCAGGGCGCGCACCTTGGCACGCTGGATCTTGCCGTAGTGGGAGCGGGGAATACTCGTCACGAAGCGGATGATCCGGGGCTTCTTGAAGCCTGACAGCGATTGCCGGCAGTGTTCCACCAGCGTTTCCGCCTCGATGCGCGCGCCCTCGTTCAGCACGACCGCCGCGCCGATGACTTCTCCCCATTCCGGATCGGGCAGGCCGGCGGCGGCTGCGTCCGCGACGGCGGGGTGCGAGCACAGGGCACGTTCCACCTCGTCCGGCAGCACCGATTTTCCTCCCGTACGGATAACCTCTTTGAGCCTGCCGGTAATCCGCAGGATGCCAGATTCGTCGAGCACGCCCAGGTCGCCCGTGTGGAACCAGCCGCCGCGGAAGACTTGGGCGCTCAGTTCGGGCTGCTTCCAGTAGCCGGCGGCGACGTGGGCGCCGCGGATCAGCACCTCGCCTTCCACGCCGGCGGGCGCCGGCTGCCCATCGGACTCGATGCGAACTTCACAGCCGAAGAGCGGGCGGCCCACGCTGCGCATCGCTTGCGCGCGCGTGGTGGGGTCGGCCAGCGCCTGGGGCGGCTGGTAGCACGTCCAAGACGCTTCGGTCAGCCCGTAGAGTACGCCGAAGCGAGGACCAAAAGCCTCGATGGCGGCTTCGAAAATCTCCGGCGGAATCGCTGCTGCGCCCACGTCGATGCTGCGTAGCGCGGACAAGTCATAGTCGGCGGGGCAGGTTTCCTTGAGTAGCCTGGCCAGGTGCGTCGGTACCAACGAGGTCGAAGTGGCGCGGTGATGTGCCAACAACTCCAGGAAGCGCCGGGGCTGGAAGCGGCCTGCGAGCACGACCGCGCCGCCGGCCGCGAGCTGGGCCAGTACGATGATGGCCGCTATCGGCCACAGCGGCCGCATGTTGAGCATGACGTCGCCGGGCCCTTGGCCACGCGCCAGCACGATGTTCTGCAGCGCGGACGTCAGGCTGCCGTGCGTGATGACCACGGCCTTGGGTGCCCCCGTGCTGCCTCCGGTGTAGTTGAGCGAAGCCATGGCCTGCGGTCCGGGCAATGCGGCGGGCAGTGGCATCGTAGGGTTGTCGGCTGCCAGTGGCCGCAATTTCAGGCCGGGCACGCGCGCTGCGAGCGCGCGTGCGCGTTCGGCATAGTCTTCGCCGTAAGCGAGCATGCGCGCCTGCGCGTCGGTCAATTGGGCCGCCTGTTCTTCGGCGCTGAGGGCAGGGTCGAGCGGGACCCGCACCAGTCCGGCTGCCATCACGCCATAGTCCCACAATAGGTATTCCGGCGTGTTGTCGCCAAGAATGGCGACGCGTTCCTGTTCGTCCAGTCCGTCCGCGCGCAGGGCATGCCCCAAGCCGAATGCGCGCGAGGCCAATTGCGTGAAAGTGAGGGCGCTGCCGTCCCGGGCGTCGATGAGCGCCGGTTGATCAGGCCACTGTTGGGCGCAGCGCAGCAGCAACGCGCCGACGTTCATGACCAGCCCTGCATGACGACCCGCCCTTCCACGCCCTTGGTGTCGAGCAGTTCATGGGCGCGGCGGATTTCGGAGAAGGGCAGTTTCGCCGAAACGATAGGCCGGATCTGTCCCGCCACGAGCATCGCCAACGCCTGGCGGATATCTTCCAGCGTGCCGCTGCCTGAGCCCATGACCCGTATGCGCCGGCCGATGAGCAAGCCAGGCAATACGTCCACGGGATGGCCATCGATGTTGCCGAGGACCACCACTGTGCCGCCTTGGGCCATGGCACGCAGGGTTTCGGGCAGCGTCATGCCCAGGTTGTCGACTGCGACGTCCACGCCTTGCTTGCTGGTGAGGCGCCAAGCTTCGGCGCTGAACTTGAGGTCGGGGGATACGATGACTTCGTCGGCACCAAGTTCCCTGAGGTGGCCTGCCTTGGAGGGGCTAGACGTGACGGCAATGGATCGCGCGCCCAGGGCGCGCACGATCTGGATTTGGTGCATGCCCAGCCCGCCACTGGCCCCGGTGATGAGGACCGTGTCGCCCGGACTCGTGCCGGCCAGGGTGCGCAGCGCGCGCAGGCTGGTGCCGATGGGGCAGCACGATAGCGCCGCGGCTTCCCACGGTAATCCACGGGGAACGGGTATCGCCATCGGGGCGGGAACGCAAACATACTCGGCATAGCCGCCCACCGTGTCGACGGCCGGCAGGCCGAGCGCGCGGCACATATCCTGGCGGCCCCGCAGGCAGTTGCGGCACATGCCGCAGAACTGGCGCTGGTAGATCACGACCGGATCGCCCACGGCGTGCGTGATGACGCCTTCGCCCACCGCGACGACCTCTCCGGCGGTCTCGTGTCCCAGCACCACGCCCGTCTTGGCACCCGGCAACTTGCCGGCGCGGTGCAGAATGTCATGGTGGCAGATGCCTGCGGCCTGGACGCGGACGAGGACCTCCCCCGCCTTCGGCGTAGGGGTGGGGACGTCCCGGATCTCCAGCGAGTCGGGGCCCCCGAAAGCGGAAAGGAGTACAGCTTTCATGGCGTTTTCCCTGGTTTCTTAATGTGCGTTATATGCACATAATGTTTACTATATACACATTGCGCTATAG
>NZ_JADGHH010000048.1 GCF_019689535.1 Pigmentiphaga sp. | reverse complement strand
CCGGGGTGGGGGTGGGCAGCGCATTCACCGCGAGGTACTCCGCGAAAAGACGAACTTCGATTCGATGACCGCGAGCAGGCAATACAGCAGTGAACCCATGATGGCGATGATGAAGACCGAAGCAAGGTTGAGCGTCGTATCGAAGCTCGCGTTGGCTTGCAACTGCAGGTAGCCGAGACCCTTTTCCGCGGCCACGTATTCGCCGATGACCGCTCCGATTACGGCTAGGCTCATGCCGACCTTGAACCCACCGAAAATATTCGGCAAGGCGGCGGGTAGCCGCACGCGGAAGAAAATCTGGCGCGGCGTGGCGCCCATGGAGCGCACGGCGTTGACGAGGCCAGGGTCGACGCTCTTGAGGCCGAGCACCGTCGATACGACGATGGGAAAGAAGGCTAGAAATCCCGCAAGAAAGAGCTTGGGGCCCCAACCGTAGCCGAGGTACAGGACGAGCAGCGGCGCGAGCGCAACCTTGGGCACGGTCTGCAATCCTGCAAGAATGGGATAGACCGCGTGTTCGAACAGCCGTGAATAGAAAATGAGCAGCGCCGTAGCCATCCCCAGGACGACTGCCATGGCAAAGCCCAGGACCACCTCAAGTCCGGTGATCCAAGCGTGTCGCAGGAACATGGGCGCATCGGCACCGATGCGCTGCAGCGTGGCGAATGGCGTCGGGAGGATGAACTCTGACAGGCCCGCGATCGCGGCGCCCAGTTGCCAAGCCAATATCAATAGCGCAACGAGCGTCGGCGCGGCGAGCTTGTATAGGCGTTGGCGCCGCCGGCGCTGCAAACGCAGCGCCTCGCGTTCGGCATCGGTGCGATAGGGGTTGGCGGGCGCGCCTTGCGCCAAAGCGGACCGGCCGTTTTCCGGTTGCAACGAAGCGCCGCCGCGGGTGGTCGCCGGAGCGGACGGAGTGGACGGGTCGCGAGGGATTGCGGATGTGGACATCATGCCATCGCCGGTTTGCCGTAGGTCAGCCGAAACATGTCGGCAATGTGCTCGCCGACCGTGCATGGTGCGTACGCCGGCTCACCTTCGGCCGGCCGGCAGGTCGGCACGCATTCGACGCGCGTGAAATGCTCCGGGTTGAAGAAAGACGCTACCGAATAGCGGTCGCGGCCGCTGACGTTGTTCATGACCCGGTGCAGCGTGGACTGGTACAAATCGTTGGTCCAGCGGCGCACCATGTCGCCGAGGTTGACGACGAAGGTGTCGGGAATGGGCGTGGCGCGTATCCATACCCCGTCGCGATTGCGTACTTCCAAACCGCCGCGATCGTCTTGCAGCAACATGGTGATGGCTCCCCAATCGGTATGCGCGCCAGCGCCGAGCTGATTGAAGCTGGCGTTTTCCGGATGCGGTGGGTAGTGCAGCAGGCGGACCGTGCACATGGGGTCGGCGGTTCCCTCGTCGAAATAGGTTTCGGGCAGCTCCAGCGAAAGCGCCAAGCAGCGCATCAGGTGCTGGCCGAGCTTGATGACGTGGGTTTGATAGTCGAGCATCTGCTCCCGGAATCCGGGCAGTTCATCCGGCCACTGGTTCGGCCCATGGTTGGGAACGCCTTGCAGGACCCGCGGGTGGGTAGGTGGCAGCTCGCGCGCGAACTGGAAGCCCTCCTTCAAGTCGGGCGGTGAATCGATGTCCAGGGCCTGGTTATGCATTGGATCGTAGCCGCGATGGCAAGTCGACTTCGACATTGCGATGCGCATTTTGGCTTCTAGCGGGAGCGCGAAGAACCGCCGTGCTTCCTCCAGCTGCGCAGCCAGGACGCTCGACGGGATGCCATGATTCGCGACGTAGAAAAAACCCGTGTCGCGGCAGGCCTTGTGTATGTTCCAGGCCACCTCTTGCCGGCGTGCCAGGTCGGCCGAAAAACTGTCCGCCAAGTCGATGACGGGAATTTCCTGCGCGGCATGGGGCGGCGTATAGAGAATCATGGTGCGCTCCCTCGGGTCAGCGGGCAAACAAGGCGTTGCTGTAATAGGCGTCGACCGGCTTGTCACCCTGCAGTTCGCCCACCGACTTGAGCATGTCTATCGCCACCGACAGGTCTTTTGCTTCGATGTAGCCTGCGGGGCGCCCAGGCAGCTGCGGAATGGCGTCTAGCGTTGCCGAGACCTGTGCCTGGACAATGTCGGGCTTGGGACTGCCCGGCCAAGCCATTCGAATGGCTTGCGCGGCAGCGGCGGGATCCTTGCGCGAGGCAGCAACGCCCTCGTCGAGTGCGGCCAGGAAGTCCGAGAGTGGCTTGCCCTTCTTGGCTATCGCATCGTCTTTCACCACGATCGACAGCCCCGGCAGGACCAGGCCGAATTTCGAAAAATCCAGGGTGACGAGCGGATCCTTGCTGATGCTAGCCAGCAGCGGGGGATCCACGTTCAGATACGTGGTGAGTGCATCGACGCGATTCGCGAGGAATTGCGAAGAACGCACCTGGCTGTCCATCATGACGCGATCGATCTTGTTGCAATCGACCTCGTTCATCTTGCAGATTACGCCCAGGTAAGCGGCCACGGTGTCGCCCACGGACACGGCGATCTTCTTGCCCTCGAGGTCCTTGGGCGTCGCCACCGGATTGGATGCGTGCGAAACGACGCCGATGGGGGCGCGCGGGTGGTACAGGGCCACGATCTTCACGGGCATTCCCTTGGAAATGGCCGTCAAGGCGAAAGCGGCGGGCACCACGGCTGCATCCTCTTGTCCTTGTATGAGCGCGCCGAGTGCCGCTTGCGCGCCGGCGCCCTCACCCAGGCTGACATCCAGGCCGCGCTTGGCGTAGGCACCGATCTCCTGTGCCATGTAGAACGCTGCGTACTCGCCTTTCAGTTTCCAGGAATAGCGCACCTTGATCGTCTCCGCCGTGGCGAGACCGGGCAGGATGGCGAGGGTGGCGCTTAGCGCCAGGACGGTGGCTTTGATGCGGGTTGCGAGCATGGACGATCCTTGACGTGTGTGTTGGTATGGGGAGGTTAGGCTTCGGCGTGGGCGGCGATGATCTGGTCGCGGATCTCCCAGCCGCGCAGCTTGCCCGGGTTCAGCAAACCATGAGGGTCGAAAGCGACTTTCTTCATGACGACGGCGGGGTTGATCTGCCCCTGTTTGCCGTCTTCGACGACGTAGACATGCGGATTGGCGACGCCAACGCCGTGGTCCCGGTAGATCTGCATGATTTCGTCCAAGCGCTCGTCGGTCGTATAGCGGACGATAGGCAGTCCGTTGCAGGTCAGGGTGCCATCGCGCAGGCGCAGGAACTCCACGTGCGTCAGCACCTCATCGCCTAGCAACTTGCGCAGTGTCCGAACCTGTTCCAGATTACGGCCGGGCTGGAAACTGCATTGGATATAGGTGAGGCTGCGATCGACTTTCAGCGCATGCATGGTGGTGTGGTTCCAGGCGTACTCGACCAGCGTGCGCCGGGTGGCCCGGACTTGTTCCATGTCTTGCCGGTAAGTGATCCGGCCTCCGAAGTCGGCCACGATCTGCTTCATCGCCGCTTCGTTGAATTCGGCCACGATGACCAGCAGCGCGTGGCTGCCAGCGGGCAGGAAAGCCTGGAGGGCCGTCATGTAGCCGGGTACCGGATCGGCCAGCACCGTGACTGATTTCTTGATGATGCCGGGCGCTTGGGCAAGCGCTTGGCCGCAGTCGAGCGCACGGTCGAAGTCGTCGAACACGATGATGTTCTCGAGCCAAGGATGCGCCGGCGCCAAGGCGACTTCCAGCTCCAGCACGATGCCATTGGTCCCGTATCCATGGTGCAGCAACAGCGCCTCGGGGCCGGTCAGCTCGACGATGCGGGGTTCGGCTTCTACGGTCATGACTTTGATGGCGAGGACATTGCCCGGGGCGCCCAGGGGGCCGTAGGTGATCGACCCGACACCTCCGAATCCCCCGCCGAACAGGCCGCCTAGCGTAGCCATGCGAAACGTCGAAGGCAGGCAGCGCAGCTCCCAGCCTTGCGGCCTGGCCTGCTCATCGAACTCCGATAGCCGGATGCCTGCTTGGGCGCGCCCGACGCCGTTGCGCACCCATAGGAGTTCGTCGAATCGCGACAGGTCCAAAACCAGCCCGCCCGCGAGCGGCGTAGATTGCGCGTAGTTGCCCGTGCCGCCACCGCGGACGGTAAGCGGTACGCCCTCGCGCACACAGGCGCTGACGACTTTCCGTATCTCTTCCTCGTTGCGAGGTCGCGCCACTGCATCGGCTTGCTTGTCGTCGAACAGGCGCTTGAGGACGGGGCTGAACCAGAAGTAATCCTGGGAGAGGCGCTTGACGCGGGCGTCGTCCACGATCCAATCGATGTGGGGCAATTGGGTGCGGATGCGCTCGAGCTTTTGCAGCATCGCCAGACGTGCGTCATCTGTGCTCATTGCGACCCCTCTCCGGCCGGTTCGACGTGGCCGGTGAAATGCGAGCGCGCCCACGTCGGCTCTTTGCGCTCTACCCACTTGAGTTCGTGGAACTCCT
Organism: Pigmentiphaga sp.; assembly: GCF_019689535.1. Classification (GTDB taxonomy): domain Bacteria; phylum Pseudomonadota; class Gammaproteobacteria; order Burkholderiales; family Burkholderiaceae_B; genus Pigmentiphaga. Next base: position 15,672 of record NZ_JADGHH010000048.1, on the reverse strand, counting down.
TGATCGCCGCGGCCCAGCTATCCGCGAGCGACTCGAGGATGGCTTCACCCTGCTCGCGGGTAGCGCCGGTCGGGTCGCCGATCACGCCCGTCGGGCCGAAGTCTCGCGCCACCCACGCCACTGCCGGGCGGCCATCGGGGGAAAGAAGCCGAGATGGAAACTCGGGCGGATAGTTGGCCGCGGCACGGTCCATGTGTACGGTTTCCGGTGCGAGGGCCATGGTGATGGCGGTTTCGGCGTGTCCGGCGTGCATGGCGAGTTTTTTCTCTTTTTCAGAGAGATAGCGGCCGGCGATGTGCGGCACGCGCCAGGTGAAGTGCGGCACGACCAGGTAATCGCCGTGGCGCAGGCGCAATTCGCGTGCTGCCATTTCAATGGGCTGGGACTGTCCCCCGTGGCCGTTGATGATGAGGAGCTTGCGGAAGCCGGCGCGATACACGGACTCGCCGATCTCTACGAGTATGGAGAACAGTGTCTCGCCTGTGAGCGTGATGGTGCCGGGAAAGTGCAAATGTTCGTCCGACTTGCCATAGACCTGGGGCGGCAGCGCATATGCCGGGACCGTGGGGTCGAGGCGCTCGAGCGCCTTGCCGGTGATGCCGGCGGCGATCAGGCTATCGACTGCGCAGGGAAGATGAGGTCCGTGCTGTTCGATCGCGGCTACGGGCAGCACGATGACCGTGTTTTCGCGATCGGGCAGCGCAGCGATGTCCGACCAGCTCAGGTAGGGAAGAAAGCGTTGGGGCGGTATGAATCCGTGCAGCATGGTGGTCGGCGCCGGGTAGTGGATCAACGGGACTGCGGCAGATAGGCCGTGGCTTCGACTTCGATCAGCATGTCGTCGCACGGCATGAGGCCGGAGACCTCGACGACCGTGGAGACGGGAGGATCCTGCGGGAAGAAAAGCTTGCGGACGCGGTTGTAGTAGGGAAAGTGGTCCAGGTTGCGGAAGTACTGGACCAATTTGAAAACGTCGGACATCTGCCCGCCGGCCGACTCGATGGTTTGCCGTATCCTGTCCAGTACGTACCAGCTTTGGGCCAAGATAGGCCCCTCCTTGTAGTCGACGGAGAACTCTCCGGTTTCGCCGAGAGCGGTGCGCGCGTGATCGGGGATGTCGGCGTAGCCGCGCACGATGCGTTGGGCATCGGGATCCACGGCGATGACGCCTGACATGAAGACGAAATCGCCCATCCGCTTGTAGGCGGCGTAGCGGGCGAGCGGTTTGGCGATTGCAGGTGCGCTCAAGGCGGACTCCGAAAACTTTCCGACTGGTCAAATCTGCCGGTCAGGCTTCAAGCAATCGCCGTGCCAATCATCGCTGGACGTCTAGGCCGCAGCCGAGCAGGATGAAGCGGGTGACTTGTTCGACGATATGTTCGTGGGAGAGAGACGGGCTGCCGACTCCGCCGAACATCACGGCGATTTGCGGGGCATAGTCAGCGTAGTGCTGGGTGATGGTCCAAATGTGCATCAACAGCATGCGCGCATCGAGAGGCCTCATCAGCCCCAGGGCGATCCAGCGCTCGATGATGGCCACTTTGCGGTGGGCGGATTCCGAGGCCTGCTGCCAATACTTCTGTAGATAAGGGCCTCCGCTGAGGACCTCGCGCGTGAAGATGCGAGAGAGTTCCGGGTGGGCGAAGGAATATTCGAGCTTGGCGCGGATGTAGGTCGTCAGAGCAGTGCGAGGGTCGCCCGCGCGCTCATCGAACGGCGCCAGGTCCGCCCATGCATCCAGCACAGACTGGAGCAGTTCTTCATAAAGCTCCTCTTTTCCGAGGATGTAATAGTGCAATTGCGCCTTCGTCATGCCGGCGCGTTCGGCGATGTCTTGGGTGGATGCGCCTTTCAGCCCGTGGAGCGCGAACTCCGTGATGGCCGCTTTCCGGATGCGGGCCAACGCGGCTTCACGCCCTTTGCGGGCAGGTTTGACGGAGGGAATGAGCGTATCGATGGCGGTCATGCGATAGTCTGGGTGATAGCGTCGTCGCCCCGGCATGGGGAATCGGCCTGCCGGTTTTGGTGCAAAAGACCGGCTTTGGTGCACGACCTATCGGCGGGCGGGTGATGACGCCTGCGTCCGGTCGCACTGCGAGCGCATTGCACGTTTCGGGCCAAGTGCCGCGACCCTGCTCTTGAAGGAAGCGGTGCCCTGCCCGTCGGCCGCGCAGCCATGCGCTACGATCTTTCGGTCAAACCCTACCCGCCGGGAAAACGATGAAGAACGAAGCGCCGGGCAGTCCCTACCGCAAGATCGCCGCGCGCATCATCCCGCTGATGATGCTGCTCTATTTGATGGCCTTCCTGGATCGGGTCAATATTGGCTTTGCTGCGCTGACCATGAACCAGGACTTGGGTTTTACGCCGTCCATCTACGGTTGGGGCGCGGGCATTTTCTTCATCGGGTATTTTTTCTTCGAAATACCGAGCAACCTCATCCTGGAGAAGGTCGGCGCCCGTCTCTGGATTGCCCGCATTATGATTACCTGGGGGCTCATCTCAGCGGGCATGGCGTTCGTGTCGGGCACGTGGAGCTTCCTCGCGCTGCGCTTTTTGCTGGGGGTGGCCGAGGCAGGCTTCCTCCCCGGGATGCTGCTTTATCTCACCTACTGGTTTCCCGCTCGCCATCGCGCCAAGTTCATCGCGCTCTTCATGGCCGCCGTCCCGCTCGCGAGTGCGATCGGTTCGCCGATATCGGGGTTGTTGGTAAGCATGGACGAGTGGCTCGGCCTGAAGGGTTGGCAGTGGCTGTTTCTCCTGGAAGGCCTGCCGTCCTGCTTGCTCGGCGTCGTGGTGCTGCATGCCTTGCCGGAAGGGCCCGCGCGCGCGAAATGGCTGACTGCGTCCGAGCGGGCCTTCGTCGAGGCCGATTTGGCGAACGACCGGCGCAATGCGGCGCCGAATGCGCACCACGCCATATGGCCGGCCATGACGGACTGGCGCGTGCTCGTGCTGTGCGGGGTGTACTTCGGCGTCGTGATCGGTCTTTACGGCATCGGCCTGTGGCTGCCCCAGATCGCCAAGGCGATGGGCTACTCGAACGCCGCGGTCGGCTTTATCGTGGCCATGCCTTATGCCGTTGCGGCGGCGGCCATGTTGGCCTGGGGCAGGCACAGCGACCGGCGGGGGGAGCGCGTGCTGCATGTCGCTACGGCAGCTGCCATCAGCAGTCTTGGGTTTTTCGGCGGCGGCCGGAGGCATTGCGCTGATCAACTCCGTGGGCAATTTGGGCGGCTTTGTCGGACCCTATTTGATGGGCTGGATCAAAGAAAGCACGGGAAGTTTCTCCTGGGGAATGGCGGCCATGGGGGCTTGCCTCTGTGCGGCGGTAGGGTTGGCGTTGCTATTGAAGGCCGCGGCGTCGCCCAGCCGGGAACACTCGACGCTTCGCTCCTGACCTGTATACAAGTTTAAGTGTAGAAGACAGGTTCGCCAGCGGTGTTCCGGTAAATTACCTAGGGTTTACCCGCTGTTTCCCGCACGAAGAATCGATAGCAAAATCAAGCTGTATACAGACAAGGTACTGCGGCCGCGTCTCCATGGCACGGCGCAGGCTTGGAGGAAGACAATGTTTCTGAAGAATGCCTGGTACGTCGCCTGTACCCCGGACGAGATCGCCGAAAAGCCGCTGGGGCGCCAGATTTGCAACGAGCGCATGGTTTTCTACCGCGGCAAGGATGGGGTCGTCGCCGCGCTCGAGGATTTCTGCCCGCACCGCGGTGCGCCGCTTTCCCTGGGTTGGGTCGAGCAGGGAGAGTTGATGTGCGGCTATCACGGCTTGCGCATGAACCCCGACGGCACATGCTCGAGCATGGTGGGGCAGCGGGTGCGCGCTTTCCCCAGCATACGCAGCTTTCCGGTGGTGGAGCGTTACGGGTTCATCTGGGTATGGCCGGGCGATGCGGAGCTGGCGGACCCGGCCAAGATCCACCACCTCGCTTGGGCGGAAGATCCGGCATGGGCATACGGCGGCGGCCTGTATCACATCAATTGCGATTTTCGGCTGATGATCGACAACCTCATGGACCTCACCCATGAGACCTATGTCCATGCCACCAGCATCGGCCAGGCGGAGATCGAGGAGGCGCCCCCCGCCACCCGGACGATAGGCGACGAAGTGGTGACCAGCCGCTACATGCACAATATCAAGCCGCCTCCGTTCTGGGCCGCCGCCTTGCGCGGCAACGGGCTGGCAGACGACGTGCTATGCGACCGCTGGCAGATTTGCCGCTTTACCCCGCCCAGCCACATCCTGATCGAAGTGGGCGTGGCGCACGCCGGCAAGGGTGGCTACGACGCACCGCCGGAGTTCAAGGCATCGAGCATCGTGGTGGATTTCCTCACGCCCGAGACCGAGACCTCGATGTGGTATTTCTGGGGAATGGCCCGCAACTTCAAGCCGGAAGATGCGCAATTGACGGCATCCATACGCGAGGGGCAGGGCAAGATATTTGCCGAAGACCTTGCCATGCTGGAGGCCCAGCAGCGGAATCTGTCAGAGAATCCGGACCGCAAGCTGCTCAAGCTCAACATCGATTCGGGCGGTGTGCAGTCGCGCGAAGTACTGGAACGCTTGGTGGCGGCCGAAGCCGCAGAGCGGGCCAAGCGCATGGCGGCGTCGGTCGGTGCGCGAGCAACCCAGGCCGCTGCGGGCTGAGCGGCAGCCCAGCGAGGCGGGCGCATTGCGCAAGCGCACTTGGGCAATGCGCGAGGCCAGGGCGGACGTGCTTGCACGGTCCGCCGCCCGAATCAGTTGTGCGGTGCGTCGCGCACCAGCAGCCGGCGGATTTCGGCGAGCTTGGCCTTGAGCGCCTTGCGGTTTTCCGGTCCCATGCGTAGCAGCATCCTCTGGCCGGAGCTGAGCGCTTCGAGCGAGGCGTCCGCGTACTCATAGCGCACCCAGGGCCGGCGCATCTCGTGCGGGCCCTTGACCTCGGGCAAGACTACCGCCACCGGTTCGCCCGGCTCGGGCGTGGCGAGCAGGTGGTCGATGACGGCGACCAACCGATCGTTGAAGTAGCCGCGCGGGTAGCCGAGCTCTTCGTAAGCCTGCTGGAACTGAGGGTAGAGCTGCCTATAGAGCGCGACGGCCTGCGCGCTGTCCACGCGCGTGACCGCCGTGACGAAGGCGCGGTAGCGTGCGTAGTTGGCGGCCGCGATGCGTTCGCCGGGAGCTGCGCCTTCCGTGGCGAAGCGTCCCGGGGTGGGATTGACCGGCCAGAGCGCCGGCGCCGCGTGGGGGCGTGCAAGATTGTCGATGGTTGCGACTGCGCGATAGACGAAACGATCGAGGTTGAACAGCGCCAACAGGGCTTCCCGGCCGACCAACCGGCTCATCGCCACGCCGATGTCGGGCGCCTCGGCCAACGCGGGGTCGGGCGCGGGAGGCTGCTCGATGGGATGTTGGATCTCGGGCTGCGGCTCGGCGGGTGGCGGGGGCAGCTCTTCTTGTTCCGCCAGGGCGTCGGAGTGTCCTGCAGGCGGCGTGATGGTCGCGACTGGCGCGTCATCCCTGGGTTGCAGCCAGAGATAGAGCCCGGCGCCGATGGCGATGAGCCCCAATATCACGACGAGGTAAGACAACAGTCGGTTCATGGCCTATTTGCGGAGAATGCTTTCCGAACACTGTACCAGCCGGTCTCCCCTCTGTGTTCGCTAAGGGGCTCCGGGGTGTGCCTGGCTGCGGTCATGCGCCGGTTTTCTCCAACAAATTGTTGCGCGACGAGGGCGCCGGCGCTGACGGCGTGCGGGCGCGTTTTTGTCTTGGTTTTGTTATCCTGGGCGGATTGGCCCCGCGGCGCGGAGACAGCCGGCGGGCCTTTCCCATGCGCAAGCCGATTGCGCAGATCGCCACCTGGATTTCTGACTATGTCTGACAACCTCACACAACAGGACAAGGCGCCGGTGCGCCAAGAACGTCATGGCGGCGTCGGTGTCATCGTCATCGATCGTCCCGAACGGAAAAATGCGCTCAATTCGCAAGTCAAGGCCCTGCTGATCCAGAACCTGCGCGAGCTCGAGCAGGATGCCGGCATCGGCTGCATCGTCCTGACGGGCGCCGGGGGCTGTTTCGCCGCGGGCTCGGACATCGTGGAGATGTCGAACATGCGCCCCACGGACCATGCCTTGCAGGGCGGGGACCAGGTATTCCATGTACTGCGGACCCTCGGCAAGCCCGTGATCGCGGCGGTCGAGGGGTATGCCTTGGGTGGCGGCTGCGAGCTGGCGCTCGCGTGCGACATCATCATCGCCGGCGAAGGGGCGACTTTCGGCCAGCCGGAGATCCGGGTGGGCATCATGCCGGGAGGCGGCGGCACGCAACGGCTGCTTCGTTCGGCAGGCAAGTACAAGACGCTACTCTGGTCGCTCACGGGCGAGCGCATTCCTGCGAAGACGGCTTATGCGTCGAACATGGTGAGCGAGCTGGTCGCCGACGGCAATGCGCTCGAGCGCGCACTGGACGTCGCCCGCCAAATATGCGCCATGCCTCCGCTTGCCGTGCGCGCCATCCGCGAGGCCGTGCGGTTGGGTGCCGATGCCAGCCTCGAATCCGGCCTGGCGCTCGAGCGGCGCGCCTTCGAACGGTTATTCGACAGCGAAGACCAAAAAGAGGGCATGCAGGCGTTCATCGAAAAGCGCAAGCCAGTATTCAAGGGGCGCTGAGCCCCGCCGCCAGAGCGGCGGCCTCTTCTCCATGGGCGCTGCCCCGCGAATGGGGCAGCGATCTTCCCGCCGGGCACGATCCTATGTATTGAATCAACATTCAAGATTGAGTAAGTTGAATCAATATTCAAGATTGAATCGCCCGTAAGCGCTTTCTATCATTGCTCCGCCAAGAAAACAGGCCTGCTTTGCCGCCCATCTTCATCGCGGCAGCGGACCGGCCCATAGGAGGAGTCATGATGAAACGCTTCTACAAGACGGCGGTGGCCGCGACGTTCGTCGGTAGTTGTTGCGCGGTTCCGCTCGTCCATGCAGACGACTACCCCAACAAACCTATCCGCATCATCGTGCCGTTGCCGCCAGGCGGTTCGAACGACGTGCTTGCGCGCGTGCTCGGCGAAGAAATGGCCAAGACGCTCGGCCAGCCTTTTGTCGTCGAGAACAAGCCGGGCGCCGCCGGCAACATCGGTACGGACCTGGTGGCCAAATCCAAACCCGACGGTTATACGCTGGGCATCGCCCCCAACCAGACGGTCGCGGTGAATCCGGCGCTGTATCCAAAGCTGCCTTTCGACGTGCAGAAAGACTTGGCCGGCGTCGGCCTGATGGCGACCGTGCCAATGGCGTTGGTCGTGCCCGAGAAGTTCAAGGCGAATTCTATCGAGGAGCTCGTCGCGATGGCCAAGGCTGAGCCGTCCAAGCTGACGTACGCCTCGGCCGGGGCCGGAAGTCCGCAGCACATGTCGGCCGAGATCTTCCAGTCGCTGACTTCCACCCAGCTCACGCACGTTCCGTACAAGGGCTCGGCGCCGGCGCTCGTCGACGTGTTGGCCGGAACAGTGGACCTGATGTTCTGCCCCATCAACTCCGCCCTGCCGTACATCCAAAACGGCCGCCTGAAGGCGCTGGGAGTCACTGGCCATCGGTTGCCCTACTTGCCGTCCGTTCCTGCGATCGCGGAAAAGGTGCCGGGCTTCGAGAGCGATATCTGGATCGGGCTCATTGCGCCTGCCGGCACCCCACGCGAAATCATCGACAAGCTCAACGGCGAACTCAACCGGGCACTCAAGGTGCCGGCCGTCCAGGCCAAGCTCCGGGAGCAAGGCATCGAAGTCGCGAGCAGTACACCCGCCGAATTCGACCGGATGATGCTCGAGGACAAGCAACGATGGGCCGAGGTCATCAAGCGCGCCAACATCCGGGTCGATTGATCCTTTCTGTTCGAAGATCATTTTTTACTTACTGATAGGAAGTCTTATGAAGTCCTCGACCGAATCGCTGGTTCGACGCGACGAACCGCTGGCCTGGCAAGACGACGGTGTCGTCTGGGGAAGCGACCGCATCGCCGACATGCTGCGCGAACTGGACATCCCTTACTTGATCGTCAACCCCGGTTCGAGCTATCGAGGATTGCACGACAGCTTGGTCAATCACCTGGGCAACCGCGATCCCCAGATGATCGTGGTGCTGCACGAGGAGCACGCGGTCGCGATCGCCCATGGCTACGCCAAAGTGACGGGCAAGCCGATCGGGGCGGCCTTGCATGCCAACGTCGGGCTGATGCACGGCTCCATGGCCATCTACGATGCTTGGGTCGACCGCGCGCCGGTCATCATCCTCGGGGCCACCGGCCCGGTGGATGCGGCCAAGCGGCGCCCGTGGATCGACTGGATCCACACCGTGCAAGACCAAGGTGCGCTGATCCGCCATTTCGTCAAGTGGGACGCCCAGCCGGCTTCCATCCCGGCGGCACTCGAAGCCTTGCTGCGCGCCAAGCAGATTGCCACCACGGCGCCGCAGGGCCCCGTGTACGTGTGTTTCGACGCGGGGTTGCAGGAATCGCGCTGCGACGAGGACTATCCCCTGCCCGATCCGGCGCGCTACCTGCCGCCCCCGCCGGCGCGGCCGGCCGACGAGCTCATCAAACAGGCAGCCTCGTGGCTGTCGCAGGCCAAGCGGCCCGTGATCCTGGCTGGCCGGGTGTCCCGTTCCGAGTCGGGCTGGGCAGATCGCATCCGCCTGGCCGAGACGCTGCAGGCACAGGTGCTCACCGACCTGAAAGTCGGCGCCGCCTTTCCGACCGACCACCCGCTGCATGCGGCGCCCTGCGGCATGTTCCTGAATCCTCAGTCGGCGAAGGTGCTGCGCGAGGCCGACGTGGTCCTCAGCCTGGACTGGTTGGACCTGGCCGGCACGCTCAAGCAGGCTTGGGGGAGCGAGCCGGTGGGCAGCCGCATCATCCAGGTATCGGTCGACCATTACAGCCACAACGGCTGGAGCATGGATCACCAGGGGCTGCCCCCGGTGGACCTTTTCCTGCTGTCCGAGCCCGAGCCGGCCGTTGCCTTGCTGAACGAACACGTTACGCCGCGTCGGGTGCCTCCCCCGCCGCCGGCGCCGGTCGCCCGGCCAACCATCCCTGAGGACCCGTCGTCGCCGTTGACGGTACCGACGGTCGCGGCGGTGCTGCGCAAGGTCGTGGGCACGATGCCGGTGTGCTTGACCCGTTTGCCGCTGAGCTGGAGTGGCGAGTTCTGGGACTTCAAGCATCCTCTGGATTTCCTGGGCTACGACGGTGGCGGCGGCGTGGGGTCGGGCCCGGGCATGGCGATTGGATCGGCACTTGCGCTCAAGGGCAGTGACCGGCTTCCCGTGGCGCTGATCGGCGACGGCGATTACATGATGGGGAACAATGCGCTCTGGACGGCGGCCAATGCCGGCATTCCCATGCTGATGATCGTCTGCAACAACCGTTCGTTCTTCAACGACGAGATCCACCAGGAGCGCGTGGCGCGGCAACGCGGCCGGCCCGTGGAAAACCGCTGGATAGGACAGCGCATCGACGAGCCAGCCCCGGACCTGGCGGCGATCGCGAGGGCGCAGGGGTTGACCGGCATCGGGCCCGTGCGCCGCACCGAAGAGCTCGAGCGCGTATTGACCGAGGCGGTTGCCGCGGTGCGCGGCGGGGGCATCGTGGTGGTGGATGCCGTCGTCCAACCCGGCTACAACCCTGCCATGACCGCCGGCCTGACGCGTTCGCACTAACCTTGCTCGGATAGGAGGCTTGCATGCGAGCCCATGAAATCCCCGAGGGCATACTCCCCGTTCAGCGGGGGCTCTACTACGGCGGCGCGTGGCACGCGCCGTTATCCGGCGAGTATGCCGACACGATCAACCCGGCCTACGACGAGCCTATCACCCAAGCGCCCGTGGCCGGCGCGGCGGACGTCGATGCGGCGGTGCGGGCTGCCCATGCTGCCTTTCCCGCATGGGCCAGCACGCCGCCTGCCCGTCGCGGCGAGTATCTGCGCCGCGCCGCTGCCGTGCTGCGCGAGCATGCGCTGCCGTTGGCACAGCTCGACTCCCTCAATAACGGCAACCCCGTATCGATCCTGCTCCACGACGCCGGGTTCGCTGCGGACGGCCTGGAGTATTTTGCGGGGCTGGCCGCCGAGATCAAGGGCGAGACCATTCCCATGGGGGACGGCCACCTGAACTACACGTTGAGGGAACCCATGGGCGTGATCGGACGCATCGTGGCGTACAACCATCCCCTCATGTTTGCCGCATTGCGCATCGCGGCGCCGCTGGCCGCGGGGAATACCGTCGTGGTCAAGGCTCCGGACCAGGCGCCGCTGTCCGTCATCCGGCTCGCCGAGTTGATCGGCCACCTCTTTCCGCCCGGTGTGGTGAACTTTCTGTGCGGCGGTCGCGAGTGCGGCGAGGCGATGTCGCGGCACCCGCTGGTGCGCAAGATCACGCTCATCGGCGGTGTCCCGACGGGCAAGGCCGTGATGGAGACGGCGGCCAGGGACCTCAAGCCCGTGCTGCTGGAGCTGGGCGGCAAGAACGCGCTCATCGCCTATCCCGATGCCGACCTGGACAAGCTGGTCGAAGGGATCATTGGCGGGATGAATTTCACCTGGTCGGGGCAGAGCTGCGGTTCGACCAGCCGGGTGTTCCTGCACGAGTCCATCCACGACCAAGTGCTCGATGCCGTGGCGAAGCTGCTGCCGCAACGTCACAAGCCGGGCATTCCCACGGATCCGGCCACTACCATGGGCGCGCTGGTGAGCCGCGCCCAATTGCAAAAGGTCGAGGGCTTCGTCGCATCTGCGCTGGAGGAAGGCGCCCGCCTGGTGTGCGGGGGCAAGCGGCCTGCCGATCCGGCGCTCGCCAAGGGGTTCTTTTACGAACCGACAGTGTTCGCGGACGTCCAGCCCCATATGCGCGTGGCGCGCGAAGAGGTGTTCGGGCCCATCATGTCCGTCTTCAAATGGCGTGACGAGGACGCGCTGTTCGAGCAGGTGAACGGGGTGGACTATGGATTGACCGGTTCGATCTGGACGCGCGACCTCAATACCGCCCATCGTGCCGCGCGCCGCATGGTGACGGGCTACGTCTGGATCAACAACACCAGCCAGCACTTCCTGGGCGCGCCTTTCGGCGGCGTCAAGCAGTCGGGCATCGGGCGGGAGGAGTGTTTCGCCGAACTCCTCGAGTTCACCTATACCAAGAACGTGAACGTCAAGCTCGCTTGATCACTGCTGCTCGAAGCGGGTGAACCGCCGGTCGATGAACTGGCGTTCACTCGTCACCTCGTCCACGCGGGCCTGGGGCGGCCCCTGGCGCAGCCACGCCAGCATCTGGTCGACTTGGTCCGGCGTGCCTTGCACCAGGGCTTCGACGGAACCGTCGTCATTGTTACGTACCCAGCCACCCACGCCCACCATGTGCGCGCGGCGCACGGTCGCGAAGCGAAAGCCCACTCCCTGTACTTTGCCAGTGACGCGGACGAGGACGGTTTCCAGTGGCTGATCGTGCTCTTGCTCTTGCTCTTGCATGGTCGGAGTTCGGTGTGGTGCCAATGATGGGCGCGCGCGGCTTTGCGGTTCGACGGCATCGGGGCCGCGGCACGCCGTCTTTTCGCATAGAGTCTACCAGTGCGAAATAATGCAGGGGAAAGGAGTCCCCCCCGCATGAGTATGAATCCCGTATCCCAGGGCAGGCTTAGCCCGGGCCTGGTCTGGCTGATGTCGATCGCCACGGGCCTGACCGTGGCTGCCAACTATTACGCTCAACCCCTATTGCACATTATCGCCGCCGACTTGGGGCTGTCGATACCAGCCGCCGGCGCCATCGTCACGACCGCGCAGGTTAGCTATGCCGTCGGCTTGTTTTTCCTGGTGCCGCTCGGCGATATGTTCGAGCGGCGCAACCTGATCTTCGTCATGACCCTGCTGGCGGCGGGCGGGCTCTGCGCGAGCGCCGCGGCGCCCAGCCTTCCCGTCCTGTTGGCGGGAACCGCGACCGCGGGACTGTTCTCGGTCGTGGCCCAGGTGTTGGTGCCCTTCGGCGCCACCCTTGCCGCGCCCAATGAGCGCGGCAGGGTGGTCGGCACCTTGATGAGCGGCCTGCTGCTGGGCATCCTCCTGGCGCGCACCGTGTCCGGCGCATTGGCCTCGACAGGCAGCTGGCGTGCGGTATACGCCATCGCCGCCGTGCTGATGGCCGTTCTTGCGTTCGTGATGCGCCGGGCGCTGCCGCGGCATCCGGCGCACGCCGCCGGCATGCCCTATGTGCGCCTGATCGCCTCGCTGGCCGTGCTGTTTGCGCAAGAGCCCATGTTGCGCACGCGGGCGCTGCTCGGCGCGTTCAATTTTGCGGGCTTCGCGATGTTATGGACTTCTCTGGCCTTCCTGTTGTCCGCCCCGCCCTTCGGATACTCGACCTTCACCATCGGGCTGTTCGGCCTGGCTGGTGCCGCGGGTGCGCTGACGGCTGCCCGGGTGGGGCGGCTGGCCGACCGGGGCAAGGGCGACGTCGCGACGCGTTACGGCCTGATCCTCATGTTTTGCTCCTGGCTGCCGGTTTCGCTCGCCAAGGTGTCGGTGGCCTTCCTGGTGGCGGGGGTGATCTTGCTCGACCTGGCGGCGCAGGCGATTCACATCAGCAACCAGAACGCCATCTATCGCATCCGCCCCGAGGCACGCAGCCGCCTCACGGCGGTCTATATGACCAGCTACTTCGTTGGCGGCTCGATCGGATCGATGATTTCCGCCTGGGCTTACGCGCACGGCGGCTGGCATGCGGTGACGGGGGCCGGGGCGTGCATGGCGCTGGCCGGCCTGCTGGTGTGGGCGATGCGCAGCCGCGGTGCGCCGGGCTGCCAGGCCGGCCAGCCTTGATCCGCTGCGAGTCGGTTACAGGCAGCGCACGCCGGTCGTGCTAGGCTGTGCTTGCTTTCTCAGCGGGTGTCCAACATGGTTGATTCAGTTTCTCGTCAACGCCGGGCGGTTCTGCGCTCGGCCCGCGTGATTCCGGTGCTGCGGTACCAGGATGCCGAAACTGCGCTCTACGCGGCCCAGGTCGCGCTACGGGCCGGTTGCCTGGGCATAGAGCTGACCTGGACCATACCTGATGTCCTCGAGGTGCTGCGCGCGGTCCGTGCGGACGCGCAGCTGAGCGGCCGGGCGGACGCGCTGGTCGGCGTCGGCACGGTATTGGATGCCGACCAGGCACGCTCTGCCCTGGAGGCGGGGGCGGACTTCCTGGTCTCTCCGGGCGTGGTGCCCCCCTTGGCGGAGTTGGCGCGGGCAGCCGGCGCCTTGAGCATGCTGGGGGCGTTTACTCCCACCGAAATCATCGCGGCCCGTGAGGCGGGTGCCGACGTGGTGAAGATCTTTCCCGCGGAAACCGGGGGGCCCGGCCATTTGGCCGCGATCAAGGCCGTGTTCCGCGACACGCTCTTTTGCCCGACCGGCGGCGTCACGCGCGCGAACATGGCCGCCTATTTCCGGGCGGGAGCCGAGATCGTGGGCATGGGAAGCAATTTATTCGACAAGCAAAAGCTCGCGGCGCGCGATACCGATGCCTTGGTGGCCGAGTTGCAGGAGACGCTGAAGGAAGCCGCAGCCGTGTGAGCCGACGGGGGCAGGCGGCTTAGCCATTGCCCGCCGTCTTGTCGCAGGCAGGTTCAGGCCGTGTCGACCACCGCGCCGTAGGGCTTGAGCTCCTCGCCTTCCCCGCTTGCCTGTTGTCGTTTCCACATGGCGGCGTAGGCGCCGTTGCGCGTCAGCAGCTGATGATGGCGCCCGCGCTCGACGATTTTTCCGCCGTCGAGCACGATGATCTCGTCCGCATCTACGATGGTGGACAAACGGTGCGCAATGGTGAGCGTGGTCCGTCCCTTGCTCACTTCCCGCAGGTTGGCTTGGATCTCGCGTTCCGTATGCGTATCCAGCGCGCTGGTGGCTTCGTCGAAAACGAGTATCGCGGGGCGTTTGAGGATGGTGCGGGCAATGGCGACGCGCTGCTTTTCGCCACCGGAGAGCTTCAATCCCCTCTCGCCGACTATGGTGTTATAGCCGTCGGGCATGGCAAGGATGAAATCGTGGATGTGCGCGAGCCGGGCCGCCTCTTCGACCTCGGCCTGGGTGGCGCCCGGTCTTCCATAGGCGATGTTGTAGTAGATGGTGTCGTTGAACAGCACCGTGTCCTGGGGCACGATGCCGATGGCTGCCCGCAAGCTGGCCTGCGTAACGTCGCGAATATCCTGGCCGTCGACCAGGATGGCGCCCGCGTTCACGTCGTAGAACCGGAAAAGCAAGCGGCTGAGCGTGGACTTGCCGGCACCCGAGGAACCGACCACGGCGACGGTCTTGCCCGCCGGGATGGTAAAGCTGACGTCCTGCAGGATGAGGCGGCGGGGGTCGTAGCCGAACACCACATGGCGGAACTCGACCTCGGCCCCGTGTACCTGAAGCGCGGGTGCGCCGGGGCGATCGGCGACCTCGCGGTCTTCTGAAAGCAGTTCGAACATGCGGTCCATGTCGATCAGCGACTGCTTGATTTCGCGGTAGACGAAGCCGAAGAAATTGAGCGGCTGGTACAGCTGCACGAGATAGGCGTTGACCAGGACGAAATCGCCGATGCTCATGCGGCCGGCCGCGATGCCACGCGCTGCCATCCACATCACCACGGTCAGGCCGATGGAAATGATGGCCGCCTGGCCGATGTTGAGCAGCGAGAGGCTGACCTGGCTCTTGACCGCCGCGCGTTCGTAACGATCGAGCGCGTGGTCGTAGCGGCGGGCCTCGTGCTCCTCGTTGCCGAAATACTTGACCGTTTCGTAGTTGAGCAGGCTGTCGATCGCCTTGGTGTTGGCCTCCGAGTCGGTCTCGTTCATCTGGCGGCGGAACTTCGTGCGCCATTCGGTGATGACCAGCGTGTAGCCGATGTAGAGCGCGACCGTGACGAAGGTCGCCAATGCGAACCAGACATCGAACATGCGCCACAGGATGATCGTCACCAGCCCGATCTCGAAGAGCGTGGGCAGCACGTTGAAAAGCATGTAGGACAGCAGCGTGTCGATGGCTTTGGTTCCCCGCTCGATGGAGCGCGTCAGGCCGCCCGTCTGGCGGGCCAGGTGGAAACGCAGCGCCAGCGCGTGCAGGTGGCGGAAGACCTGTAGCCCGACTACCCGGATGGCGTGCTGGGCCACGCGCGCGAAAACCGCGTCGCGCAGCTCGGAAAATAGCAGTGTCAGTACGCGCGCGCCGCCATACGCGAGGATCATTCCGAGCGGAATGGCCAGCGTTGCGCCGGCGGTTGTTCCGAGGGCATCGACCGCGCCCTTGTAGAAGATGGGGACGTAGACGTTGGCGACCTTGGCGGCGATGAGGAAGGCTACCGCCGTCACGATGCGCAAGCGCAGGTTGGCGGCGCCGGGCGGCCACAGGTAAGGAAGGAGCGTGCGCAGCGTAGCGAATCCGCTGCCGGAGCGGCGCGTAGGAACAGGGTTTCTCAAGGCAATGCTTCCGGGGTTTCTCAGGGAAACGATAACCCTGATTGGATATCCGGGCCCGTGGCGGCGTACGGGCGCCTCGAATAGGCAGTGCGCGTCAGGTTGCCAGGCGCGTGGGGGACGGGGCCTTGCTCCTGCTGCCATCACGAAGCAGGAGCAAGGCCCGGGCGGGATAAAAAACATCAGCAGCCGACGAAAAT
>NZ_JADGHH010000047.1 GCF_019689535.1 Pigmentiphaga sp. | reverse complement strand
ATGGTGGTGAGTCTCTCCTTCCCAGCACAGTCGCCAGGTCGCGCCCCATCTCCATGTCCGCACGGCCGCGGGCATTTCTCGCCGGATGCGCGCTCCTGGCCGCCGGCACCTCCGCGGCAGCGCCTTCGCTCGTCCATGCGGCGGAAAACCCTGGCGGCTATCCCCAGCGAACGATTACGTTGGTCGTTCCCTTTACCCCAGGCACCAGCGCGGACATCTTCGCGCGCCTGATCGGGCCCAAGGTATCGGAACGGTGGAAAGTCGCAGTGGTGACGGAAAATCGCCCCGGTGCCGGCGGCAACATTGGCGCAGAATATGTGGCACGCGCGGCGCCGGACGGGTACACCCTGCTCATGACCGCCACCGCATTCGGGACGACCCCGGTGCTCAACAAGAACACGCCTTTCGATCCCATCAAGTCCTTTCGCCCGGTCGGATTGGCCGCCACGAGCGTCATGGCGCTCGTGGCGCCAAGCAAACTGCCCGCCAACTCCGTGCAGGACTTGATCCAACTCGCCCAATCCCAGCCAGGCAAGCTCAACTACGCTTCACCCGGGGTGGGAACGGCCCAGCATTTGGCCATGGAGCTCCTCAAGCAAAGCGCCGGCATCAACATGGTCCACGTGCCGTACAAGGGAACGGCTGGCGCACTGACTGACGTGATGGGGGGCCATGCCCAGGCGATGGTCACCAGCCTTGGCGCGGCCACACCTTTCCTGCAGAGCAAACAGCTCAAGGTGCTCGCCGTCATGAGCAAGAAGCGCGTACCCGAACTTCCCGACTCCTCGACCGTCGTCGAACAAGGGCATCCCGACCTTGTCGTCGATACTTGGTACGGCATGCTGGCGCCCGCAAACACGCCCGACGCCATCATCGCCAAGTGGAACCGGGAACTCAATGAGCTGCTGCGGTCGCCAGAAATCATCGCGGCGCTTCAGAACCAAGGGCTGATACCGGGCGGCGGCACGCCAGAGGATCTGGGATCGCTCATCCAAGAAGAGCTCGCTCGCTGGACGAAGGTCGTGAAGGCGGCCAACATCGTTGCCGACTAAGGCCCCGACTCCGCCGGAAAACGCTCCCCCTACAACAGCCCCCGGAAGATGGCCTGGGCGATGGCGGCCTGCTTGTTGTTCACCTTGAGCTTGCCGAACACGTTGCTGAAATGGAAGTTCACGGTGCGCTCGCTAACGCCCAGGATGTGCGCTGTTTCCCAACTCGTTTTCCCGACCGCAGCCCAGCGCAGGCATTCGAGCTCGCGCGCCGAGAGCCGGGCCGACTTGGGCGTGGGCGGGGGCAACCTCAGGTAGGCGTCAAGCAGGAGCGACGCGGCATGATGGCAGAGGCTCGTCAACTGGCCCGGCCCCAGCGGCGGCGCGTAGCCGCTACCCGCTCCGAACAAGAGTGAAAAGCAGGCCGCGGTGGCGCCAGGATGCTGGGCCTCGGCGACGAGGAACAACGCACTATGGGCGCCGAGGCGGCGCAGCTCCCGGTGGAACGGCGAGGAAGGCGGAGTATCGTCCAACGCGCAGCGCAGGGTCCGGATGTGGCCCGGCCGGCTGCCACTGCGGGTGACCAGCGGCAGCAGCTCGGACCGGAAGCCGCTCCACCACCTGGGCACGTCTTCGCACAACCAGCGCAGCGAGGGACCGCCCTGGGCGCGTTCGATCACACTGAATGCATGGCGCCGCGCGCCGAGTTCGTCCGTAAATTCCTGCACCACCTTTTTGAGATCCGCGACGGACGAAGCCTCGAAAAGAGGTCGCAGGGTACTGAGCGCACGGGTCGCCGTTTCCTGGCTCTCCGGGCCCCGGACCGCCCCGCGACGCGGCGGCTTCGAGGTGTGCACGGGACCTTTCATTCCACCTGGCGATGTAAGTTTTGTAACTTAATATGACATACTCACCGGGTGGGGAATAGCACGGACTGCGCTCAAAAGGGCGCACTTATTGCCTATTGACGCAGCAGAGAAAGGTCCATCTCGGCTGCGCGGTTCAGGACGGCTGCCACCTTGGTGCGCAACGCATTGGAATGCGCCTGCAGGATCTCGCGCTTGACGTCCAGCAACTGCTGCGGGTGCATGGAGAACTGCGTCAGGCCCAAGCCCAGCAGCAGGCGCGTCAGCTCGGTGTCCCCGGCCATTTCCCCGCACACCGACACAGGCTTGCCGGCCCGCGCGCCGGCGTTGATCGTATTGGCGACCAGGCGCAGTACGGCCGGATGCAGGGGATCGTACAAGTCCGCCACCTCCGGGTCAGCCCGGTCTATCGCAAGCGTGTACTGGATGAGGTCGTTGGTCCCGATCGACAGGAAATCGAACGCATCGACGAAGGGCTCGATCGCAATGGCGACCGCCGGCACTTCCACCATGGCCCCCACCGGAATGTCCTTGCCATAAGGTTGCCCGCGCGCGTCCAACTCCTGCCGGGCTGCCGCGAGCGCCGCATACGCCGCGCGCGCCTCCCGCAAGTGGGCGATCATGGGGACCAGTATCCGCACCGGCCCATGTGCGGAAGCCCGCAGGATGGCGCGCAGCTGGGTCGCGAACAGCTCGGGATGCGCCAGGCAATAACGGATGGCGCGCTTGCCGAGGGCCGGGTTGGTGGCCACGGTGGCTTCGCCGTCGAGCGCCTTGTCCGAGCCGATGTCCAGCGTCCGAATGGTGACAGGGCGTCCGCCCAGCGTACGCACGACGGACGCGTAGGCCTCATATTGTTCGTCCTCGCTGGGCAGGTCGTCGCGCCCCATGAAGAGGAATTCGCTGCGGAACAGCCCAATGCCCTCCGCCCCGGCATCGACCGCGGCCTGTGCTTCCTCGGGCAGCTCGATGTTGGCCAGCATGGAGATCGCCACGCCATCCAGCGTGATGGCCGGCACGTCCCGCAAGGACGCCAGCGTGGCGCGCTCCCGCACATAATCGGCCTGCCGGACCCGGTACTCCTCAATGACCGCGGCGGGCGGATTGACCAGGAGTACCCCTGCTTCGCCATCGACGATGACCATGTCGCCGTCGCGCACCAAGGTGCGCGCCACGCCAAGCGCCACGATGGCCGGCACGCCCATGCTGCGCGCAACGATGGCGGTATGGGAGGTGGCACCGCCCAGGTCCGTGGTGAAGGCGGCAAAGCGCGCGCCCCGCAGCTTGAGCATGTCCGCCGGGGCAATATCGTGGGCCACGACGATGAGAGGGTCGCCGTTGTCGGGGATCGCCTCGCTCTTGAGCTTGCGCGGACGGCCGTCGGCCTCGGCCAGCGCATGCAGGATGCGCTCTATCACCTGCCGGACGTCCCCCCCGCGTTCGCGCATGTATTCGTCGTCCATCTGCTCGAACTGCTCTGCCAGGAGCTGTCCTTGTGCAGTCAACGCCCATTCCGCGTTGTAATGCCTGCTCCGGATGATCTGCAGCGGCTCCTGCGAGATCATCGGATCGGCCAGGATCATGCTGTGAACCTGCAGGATGGCGCCGAGTTCGCGGGGCACGTCCGCGGGCAGGTGGGCGGCCAGCTGGGCCAGTTCGTCGGAGGCGGCGCGAATGGCAGCTTCGAGGCGGGCGCATTCGGCCTGGACGTCCTCCTCGGCAATGCGATAGTGGGTCACCTCGAGTGCAGCCGCGCCAATGATGACGGCGCGGCCTATGGCATAGCCGCGCGACACTCCCAGTCCGTGCAAAGCCAACATCGAGGTTTCCATGGACTACTCCGCCTCGCCGAACTTCTGCTCGAACAGGGCCTGGATCTGGTCCAAGGCCTCTTGGGCGTCCTCGCCCTCGGCGTCGATCGTCACCTTGCTGCCCATGCCGGCGGCCAGCATCATGACCCCCATGATGCTCTTGGCGTTGACGCGACGCGAGCCCCGGCTGATGTGGATCTCGCTGCGAAATTTGGTGGCGAGCTGGGTGAGCTTGGCGGACGCCCGCGCGTGCAGGCCCAGCTTGTTACTAACGATAATGTCGATACTCGGCATGTTCAGTGGTCTTCGGAGTCGCCTTCGACGCGCAAGACACCTTGTGCGCCGCCTGATAGCGCGCGCTGCGCCAAATCTTCCAAGGAAAGGTGCCTATACGGCAAGGTACGCAAAAGCATCGGGATGTTGACGCCCGCGAGCACGGTCGTCGGCGTTCCCAGGCGGGCGGCCTCGCGCGCGGCGCGATGGGTCTGGTTGGAAGGGGTGGCCCCCACCACGTCGGTCAACACCAGGACTCCGCCCTCTCCGGACAAGGCCTGGATGCGCTCGAGCACCGCGCGATACATGTGGTCGGGATCCTCGTCCGCCCCCGCGTCGTAGACTTGCACGCCGGACAGTTCGCCGAAGATATGCGACGCGCACGACAACAGCGAGGACGCGAGCGGCTCGTGCGCAACGATGACGATTCCGGCCATGCCTAGCGCGCTCCCTGCGACGCAGCGACGGCCTCCTCCAGCGCCTGCGTGAACATGGCGCCGACGTCGAATCCGGTCTGTTCAGTGATTTCGCAGAAGGTCGTCGGGCTCGTCACGTTGATTTCGGTGACATAGTCGCCGATCACGTCCAGCCCGACGAGCAGCAATCCGCGCGCGGCCAGCTTGGGGCCGAGTTCGCGCGCGATCGCGAGCTCGCGCTGGGACAAAGGCTGCGCCACCCCGCGCCCGCCTGCCGCCAGGTTCCCCCGCGTCTCGCCCGCCTGGGGAATGCGCGCCAGGCAATAGGGCACCGGCTCGCCGCCGATCAGCAGCACCCGCTTGTCGCCGTGGACGATCTCGGGAATGTAGCGCTGCGCCATGATGCTGCGCCGGCCGTTGTCGGTCAGCATTTCGAGGATGGCGTTCAGGTTGGGTTCCTTGGGCCCGATGCGGAAAATGCCCGTGCCGCCCATGCCGTCGAGCGGCTTGACGATGACGTCGTGATGCTCCCGGTGGAAAGCCTTCAGCCGTGGCATGTCCCGGGTCACCAGCGTGGGCACGGTCAGGTGGGGGAATTCCGCAATCGCCAGTTTCTCGGGGTGGTTGCGTATGGCCGCGCCGGAATTGAACACCCGTGCGCCCTGCGCTTCGGCCCGTTCGAGCAGATGCGTGGAATACACGTATTCCATGTCGAACGGCGGGTCCTTGCGCATCAATACTGCATCGAACGCCGTGAGCGGCTGGTCGCCCTCGGGGCCTTCCTGCCACCACGCGTGTCCGCGCAGGTCCGCACCGGGCACAAGCTCGATGGGCCGCGACGCCGTGCGCACCACGCCGTCGATGACGTAGAGATCCCCCTGCATGGCGACGCTCAGCCTGTGGCCGCGCGCCACGAGCGCCCGCATCATGGCCACGGACGTGTCCTTGTAGGCCTTGAGCGCTGGAAGTGGGTCAATGATGAAAAGTACGTGCATGATGGCCTTGTTTGCCCGCGAAAGGCGAGCGCGGAAAGGAGGTCGATTCTAGCAAGCCCCGCGACAGCCGCATGACGGCTGGTGCGCAGGGGCCGATAAGTCGCGTTGTAACAAATCTGGCGGGCTGCCGTCGCGTTTCCTCCCGCGGCAACAGGCCGCACGGCACCCTGGATCACGCATCAGCACGCACCGGCATGCCGTCGGCGTAGCAGAAAGGCTGCGGTTGCCGCGCACGGTCGTACACCGGTCGACCGGCCACGTAGGTGGCACGCACCGCCCTATCGTCGCCCAACGTCATCAGCACGAACAGGCGTTCCATCACATCCGTGCAATAGCGCATCCGGAAATCCATCAGGGGCGTGGCCTTCAAATCCAGCACGACCAGGTCCGCGTCGTATCCGGGCTCCACGGCACCGAGCCTATCGTCCAGATACAAGGCTTGTGCCCCACCCCGGGTAGCGAGGTAGAAAGCGTGTGCAGCGGTCAGCCTGGTCCGGTTCATGGCCGCGACCTTGTATGCCTCGTTCAGCGTCTGCAGGGGTGAGAATGCCGTGCCTGCGCCAATGTCCGTGCCCAGGCCGACCCGTACCGGCCGATCCGCGCGCTTGGCGTCGAACAGCCGGAACAACCCGCTGCCGAGGAAAAGATTCGAGGTCGGACAGTGCGCAAGTGCCGCGCCGCAGTGGTGGCAGGCGCACAACTCGGCCTCGGACACGTGCACGGCATGGGCGAAGATGGCGCGCGGGCCGGCCAAGCCGGCGCGCCGATAGATGCCGAAGTAGTCTTCGTCTTCTGGAAAAAGCGACGCGATCCACTCCACCTCGCCTGGGTTCTCGCTCAGGTGGGTCTGGACGTAAGTCCCGGGATGTTCGCGCCAGAGACGGGCCGCTGCCGCGAGTTGCGCCTCGGACGACGTCCCCGCGAAGCGGGGCGTAATGCAATAGAGCTGCCGCCCTTTGCCGTGCCATTTTTCTATCAGCGCCTTGGACTGCGCGTACCCGGACTCCGCGGTATCGAGCAGGGCAGGCGGTGCATTCCGGTCCATCAGCACCTTGCCGGCGATCATGCACGTCCCGAAGCGCTCCGAAACTTCGAAAAACGCATCCACCGACTCGGGGTGCACCGTGCAATACACGGCCGCGGTCGTCGTGCCCGCGCGCAGCAACTCCCGCAAGAACAGCTCGCTCACCACTTCGGCGTGGGCGCGATGGGCGAACTGTTGCTCGGTCACGAAGGTGTACTTGTGCAGCCACTCCAGCAATTGCTCGCCGCAGGCGCCGATCATCTGCGTCTGTGGGTAGTGGATATGGGTGTCGATAAAGCCCGGCAGGATAAGCGCGTCGGGATAGTGCGCGACGGGCATGGACCCTTCCACCCGCGCCCGCAGCCCGTCATAAGGCCCGGCCTCGAGGATCTTGCCGTCTTCGATCACCACCAGCGCATCGGGCAAATGGACGAACGATTCGGCCGGCTCGGCCAGGAACGGGTCGGCGTGGAAGCTGAGCATCCCGCCGCGCAGGGCGTGCCGCCCGGCCGCGAAACGCGGGCTGGCGGGGTCGGAAGCCGTTGGGGGACATGGCGTCATGGGCGTCCTCGGGCATCGGGAATACGGATGCGGCCGCAAGACTATCGCGTACTGCCGCAACCCGCATCATAATGGCAGCTTTCCCGATGAGGGAAAGGGGCGACGAAAGACGCTGCGGCGCCCCTGCCCCCGTTCCCTGCCCGCGCGCTGCATGCGCTCATCGTTGCGAGGATAGACCGTGAGCACCATTTCCTCTCCCGCGCTGCCCGAGATTCCCGCGTGGCTCCGCCAGTCCATGGCGGAGGTCGGCCCCCGCTGGGGCACCAGCGTCCAGGCGCACGTCAAGCAAATGGTCGACGGCTTCACCCAAGTGCTGCGCGACGCGCCCAAGCTCGGCACCGTCCGGCGCAATCTTCCCTATGGGACGGACCCTCGCCAGTGCGTGGACGTCTACTTCCCGCAGCAGCCAAGCGACCAACCCCGCCCCGTACTGATGTTCGTGCACGGCGGCGCCTTCGTCGAAGGCGAGAAAGACCGCACGGAGGAAATCTACGGCAATGTGCTTTGGTATTTCGCCCGCCATGGCGTGATCGGCGTCAACGTCGAATTCCGGCTCGCACCCGAGCACCGTTATCCCAGCGGAACCCAAGACATCGCCGCGGCCGTCGCCTGGGTACGCCGCAACGCGGCCGAACTCGGCGCCGACCCGAACCGGATCTTCCTCATGGGGCATTCCGCCGGCGGCGCCCATGCAGCGCATTACGCCTACGATGCCCGCTTCCAACCCGCCGACGGGCACGGCTTGGCGGGGTTGATCGTGGTGTCCGGGCGCGTACGGGCGGAAAACACGCCGGAGAACCCGAACGCCAGCCGCGTCGAGGCCTACTACGGCAAGGATCCGCAGGTCATGGAAGACGGCTCGGCCGTGAACCACGTCACGCCAGCCGTCCCGCCGACGATGATCGCGGTGGCGGAATACGAGAATCCGCTCATCGACGTGCACTGCGCGGAACTCTTCCACGCCCTGGCCCGCCTGAGGCGGCGCGCGCCGCGGTTCGTCTGGCTGGCCGGCCACAACCACACGTCGATCGTCGCGCATTTCAATACGGCCGAAGAGTACCTCGGGCGCCAGGTCCTCGAATTCATGGCAGCGCCTGCATGACTCCCCAGGGCGACCGGCCGCGCTAGAGGTCTGCAGCGGCTTCCGGTAAAGGCGTCGCCGGCTCGGCCTTCACGCCGGGCCGCTCACCGATCTGCTGCCTCCACATGGCGTAATAGAGGCCCTTGCGCTCGAGCAGCTCGGCATGGCTGCCGCGCTCTACGATGCGGCCCTTCTCCAGCACGAAAATGACGTCGGCCTGCATCACGGTGGACAAGCGATGCGCGATCAAGACCGTGATCTGCGTGCGGCGGGCGCAGATGCGGCGCACCGTTTCGTTGATCTGCTCTTCCGTGAGGGAATCCAGCGCCGAGGTCGCCTCATCGAATATCAGCAGCCGCGGCTGGCGGATCAGGGCGCGCGCGATGGACAGGCGCTGCTTTTCCCCGCCCGACAGCTTCATTCCCATCTCGCCTATGGCCGTATCCAGCCCGTCGGGCGACTTCTCCAGCAAATAAGCGCAAGATGCCTGTTCCATCGCGGCGATCATTTCCTGGTCGGTGGCGTCGGGCTTGACCAGGCGCAGGTTCTCCCGGATCGTGCCGGCAAACATGTGAGCCTCCTGCGTCACGAACCCAATCTGCCGCCGCACGCGGTTAAAGCGCAGCGAAGTCGTCGGTTGGCCGTTGTACGAAACCGTGCCTTCGGCGGGCGGATACAAGCCCACCAGCAATTTGACCAACGTCGATTTCCCGGAACCCGACGGGCCGACGAAGGCGATCGTATCCCCGAGCCGGGCCTCGAACGACACGTCTTCGAGCGCGTAATCCGCTGCCCCCTTGTGGCGAAAACTGACGTGGTCGAACCGAACGTCGCTCACCGGCCCGACGTCCACCGCGCCGGGAGGCCTGCGCTCGACCGGCTTTTTCATCAACGCCGCAAAGTTCGCCAGCGAGGCGTCCACTTCGCGGTAGGCAAGAATGATGTTGCCGAGCTCCTGGAGCGGCGCAAATATCGCCACGGAAATGAACTGCATCGCGATCAGCTCACCCGGGCTCAACACGTCGCGAAAAATGAGCCACAACAGCGCAAACAATATGGAAAGGCGCAGCAGGCTGAGCGTCATCCCCTGGAGGAACGACAGCACCCTTATCCGCTTGACCTTCTCCATCTCCATGGCAAAGATCGCCTCCGTCTGCGCCTGCAGCCTACGTATCTCCGGATAAGTCAGGCCAAGACTCTTGATCAGCTCTACATTGCGCAGCGATTCGGTGATGAAGCCCGAATTGCGGTTGGTCTCGCGCACAATGGAGCGCTGCTGGGCCTTGATCTCCCGGCTGAGCCACCCCGTCAGGCCGCCCAGCAGCACGACGCCCACCAAGAACACCGGCACCAGCAGCCAGTTCTTCGTCACGGCGTACCAGGTCAGGAAACCGGCGCCCACCGCGGCCGCGAAAACCGTGTTGATGAAGGTATTGATGAACCGTTCGCTGTCCGCCCGGACCTTCTGGAGCAAAGAGAGGACCTCGCCGCTGCGCAAATCTTCAAACTCCTGGAATCGCAGGCGCAACACCTGGCGCAAGCCGTCATTGAACAGCTGCGTACCCAGCTTCTGCACCACCAAGCGGGTGAGGTACTCCTGGATCGCCCGGGCCAGGCGCGAAAGAACGGCGACCAGCACCGCCAGCCCAAGCAGGGCCATGACGCCGGTCACGAGTTCCCGCTCGGTCTTCCCGGCCCGGTTGAGGGCATATTCGTCGATGATCCGGCCGAAGATGATCGGGTCGACGAGCGCCAGGATTTGAGAAGCACCGGCCAGCAACAGCGCAACGCAAGCCAGGGTGCGGTGGGGAGTGAGGTAAGTCCAAAGCACATGCATGGATCGCTTTTAAGGCATTCGGACGTTCCGGGCAATGGGTTGTCCCTCGCTCCTTTTCTGACAGTAGCCTGCGACGACTAAGCCTTGCGAGGCCGTGCCTTTGCAACGGTTCTGCAGTCAAGACAAGGCAACAAAATGAAACGGGGATGACCGCTTCACCGGCGCGTTCAGCACCCCGGGCACCCGCGGCTAGCATCTCGTCCCATGCGCACACAAGCCCTTACGTTTCTTATCTTTGCTTCGTTGCTCGCGACCCCTGGGCAACTATAGGATCCTCGATACTTAGCGCTCTAATTATTTTGGCGGCTAAGCAGAGTCCGAACGCTATGGCGAACGAATAGCCAAGGACCACATCCCCAAAACATGTCGAGGAGACGACCATGCCCAAACCCCAACAGCGTCCGCGTGCTTATGGCCTGCTTCGTTCGCGAAAGAGAGTTTCTCTTGCTGCCAGCGCATTGGCGATGGGGCTCCTCGCAGCGTGCGGCAGTGACAATGACGGCCCCCCGGCGCAAGAAGAGGAAATCGCCGGTTGCGACGGTACCGTTACGTTCGCTGAAACGGAAGGCACCTTCGCCAGCGGAACACCGTGGAACATGCGGCGCCCCACCAAGTGGAACGGCGTACTCATCAACGACCTGGACTACGTGGGCGCCAAAGACAGTGCCCGAAGCTGCTATTGGCTCATGAATGGTTATGGGCTCTCGGGGACGGCGCGCAACCCCCAGAGGACATACAACTACGACCCCGCGAGGGAGCAAGATGAACTGATGCAACTCATCGACATGTTCGCGGAACGGTACGGCAAACCGAAGACCGTCGTGCAGTACGGGCACTCCGGCGGCGGGTTTGACGCCCTCAATATCGCCGAACGCTTTGGGGATCGCGTCGACGGCGTGGTGGCCGGCTGTGCGCATGAGCAAGTCCCGTTAATGAACATGATGATGGATGGGTGGTTCGTCCTAAAAACCCTGATTGCACCTGAATTGAAAATCGTAGGCTTTGATGATCTCGATACCGTGAGCGAACAATCCGCGAAATGGAAAGAAGCGCTCAGTGCCGCACAAGAGACGCCTGAAGGCCGGGCTCGAATTGCATTGGCAGCAGCCATAGGCCAATGGCCGGCGTGGGGAACCACCTCCGTTCCGAAGCCAGACCCCGAAGATAAGGCGGCACTACAAGAGGCGATTTTCGAGACCGTCCTTTTCAACGCCGGTCAACCAGGCGGACAATCCCGATTTATGTCCGAACACGCGGGCGGCTCCCCGGTGCCAAGACAACTTTCTTGGAACAAGGGAATCCATTACGAAGACTTCCTTGGTAACGCGGAACCCATGCTGGGCGCGCTCGTGCAGGCCTTGTACGCAGATGCCGGCCTCGATATGAAAGAAGATCTCGACAAGCTGGCAACCGCCGAACGCATCGAAGCAGATCCTGAGGCAATCGCATTCTGGGCTGCACCGGGAAGGACCGTGCATGGAACACCGACGATTCCTGTGTTGCGGTTCCACACTACCGGAGACAGTCTTGTGCCGCCCACCATCATGGATGCTTATGTACAAAAAATGGAGGCTAATGGCGGGAACACCGCCCTCTACCGAACCACGGTAGTGGACCGGCCGGGACATTGCTCATTCGATCCCTCCGAGTCCGCTGCCGCCGTCGACGCCCTACTGTCGCGAATCAACACCGGCATCTGGCCCGACCTGAGTCCTGATGCCATGAATGCCCGGGCCAAGGAGCTGATCCCTGCTTCGGAGCCTCTCTTCGTTCCGTTTGAATCGCCGCGCGCCAACCGGCCCGACAACGCTCCCCCTGAAGCCATGTAGCCTGGAAATGAAGATGAATCGCGGCGTGCCAAGCGCCGCGATTTTTTTGGCTTTTCCAGATACTCCCATCCCGGCATTGCTTCCTCCCACGCAACACGCTGTTCACTCTCGGGTATCTACCGCCAAGCGTGCCCTGAGCCTAGGATGGTCCCATCGTCAGCCGCCATGCGGCTCCCGATCTTCCGGAGGTTCCGGACAGACCTTTTCCGAATGAGGCAATCGCATGACCCAACGCATCAATGCCTTCGAGCAATCGCCCGAATTGTTCAAGAAACTCGTCGATCTCAGCGCTTTCTTGAAAACCTGTTCCATCGAGCGCTCCACGCTTTGCTTGGTAGACATCCGCGCGTCGCAGATGAACGGCTGCGGCTTCTGCCTGGACATGCACGTCAAGGAAGCCAAGATCCATGGCGAGCGCGAGTTGCGGCTGCACCACGTCGCGGTCTGGCGCGAGTCCACGCTGTTCTCCCCGCGTGAACGCGCAGCGCTGGCCTGGACCGAAGTCCTGACGCGCCTGCCCGCGGAGGGCGTACCCGACGAAATCTACGAGCACGTGCGGGAGCACTTCTCGGAAAAAGAAATCACCGACCTGAGCTTCGCGATCATGGTCATCAATGCCTGGAACCGGCTAAACGTGGGCTTTCGTACCCTGCACGGCACGGCGGACAAGGCTTACGGCCTCGACAAGGCCGGGCTCGCGTGACCGCGCTGTCAGGCAGCCCTGGCGCCCCAGGTAGCCCCGGCGCGCGGCCAGGCATCTGCCGACTGTCCGCAAGACGGTAAATGCAAGCGCGGGCCATCCCGTCGCGGCCGCCCACGCGCGCCCATGTGCTCGATCATGTAGTCGACGAACGCACGTATGCGTCCCGGCAAATGCTGGCGGCTCGGATAGCAAAGGTAATGCCCGCGGTCCGCGGGTGCATGCTGCGACAAGCATGCCACCAACGCACCCGTGCGCAAGTGCTCGTCCACCTGGTAACCCGCCAGCTGCGCGATGCCTTCCCCGGCAAGCACCGCCTGCAAGACGAGGTCTTCGTCGTTGAAGGACAGCATGGCGCGCGGTGCCAACCTGCGGACCCCGCCGTCGACCTTGAATTCCCATTCGCATGCGTGTCCGGATGGCAATCTCAAGCCCACGCAACGATGGTTCGAGAGGTCCTCGAGGTTCCGCGGCAGTCCATGCGCAGCCACGTAGGCGGGCGCGGCGCACAGGAACATCGCCATGGGCATCAGTTGCCGGGCGATGATCGAGCTGTCTTCCATGCGTCCATTGCGAAACGCCACGTCGATGCGGCCTGCAGTGAAGTCGGCAGGCCTATCGTCGAGCAGCAGCTCGACCGAAACCGCCGGATGGGCGGCGCGGAACCCATGCAGCAGGGGCGCGACGACCTTACGCCCGAACCCGGTGGGGCAGACCACGCGCAAATGCCCCGACGGCGGACCCGCGCGCAGCTCCCGCATTTCCTCGACCGCCTGCGCAATCCGTTCCACGCCGTCGCGGCACTTTTCGTAGAATCGTTCGCCTTCGGAAGTCAATGTGGTCCGGCGCGTCGTGCGCACGAAAAGCCGCACGCCCAATTGGGTTTCCAGCTTGCTGACGGAGCGGCTGACGGCCGAGCGGCCTATGCCCAGGCGCTCGCCCGCCTTGGCGAAACTGCCTTCCATCGCGACCGCGATGAACGCCAGCACGCCGGCATGGCTCGCAGCGAAATTGGAAGCCAGGGCGTCGGGTGGGCCGACACGCATGGGCAGGGCCCTGGCAGCCCCGCCGGAAAAAATGTTCGCGTCCATGCCCATAAGACGAACGAAGTAGCCGTTTTGTGACACGGCCCCGGCGCGCCGCCTTATCGCTTGCCCCAGGCGGTAGCGACGACCGCCAGTTTGTCCGGATTGCGCTGCACGAACACGCGGACGATGCGCTCGCCATCGGTCTCGAAGGCCTGGACCGACTCCAGCACGCCGTCGATGAAACGCAGGAGCGCCCACTCCCCATTGACCTGCGCGACCTCCACCCGCAAGCCCTCGCCATGGCGCCGCTTGACCGCGTAGAACAGTTGTGCGAGACGCTTGCCGCCCGCCAGGCGAGCGAAAGCCGGCACCCTGCCGCCGCCGTCACCGATCAGCTCGGCATCTTCGCTGAGCAAGGCGCGCAGCTCGTGGAAATCTCCTCGCCGCATGGCATCTGCGAATGCGCCCAGGAGCCGCCGATGGATCTCCTGCGGCACGGCCCGCCGCGGCCGCGCTTCCCGCAGCTGTTGCTTCGCGCGGCGCACGAGCTGACGGGAGGCCGCTTCGGTCTTCCCGAGGATGCGGGCGACTTCCCCATAATCCGCGTCGAATACCTCGCGCATCAAGAAGGCCGCGCGGGCATCGGGAGAAAGGCGTTCCAGCAGCATGAGGAACGCCAGGGAGACGTCGTCGCGCCGCTCGCGGATCTCCTCCGGCGTCTCGGGCGATTCGGTCAGGATGGGCTCGGGCAACCACACGCCGACGTAACTCTCGCGCTGGGCCTTGAGCTTGCGCAGGCGATCGATGGACAGGCGGGTCGCCACCGTTACCAACCAGGCCTCGGGACTGTCCAGCGCGGGCCGATCGACCTCATTCCACCTCAACCACGCCTCCTGGACCACATCTTCCGCGTCTGCCACGGTGCCTAGCATCCGATAGGCGATCGCGTGCAGGCGCGGCCGCAGACGGGCGAATAACGTCGTGGCGTCGGTCATGGCGTCAGTGCTTGGCCACCCCCAACAGGCGGTCGAGCGTCGGACCGTCGGCCAGCAGGTCCCGGGCAGGGCTGCGGTGCACGACGCTTCCCCGCTCCAGCACGATGGCGTCGTGGGTGATGCCGAGCGCCTTGCGCGCATTCTGCTCGACGAGGATGGCCGACATGCCTTCGTCGCGGATGATGCGCTGCAAGACGTTCATCAACTCCTGGACGATGATGGGCGCCAGGCCTTCCAGCGGCTCGTCCAGCAGCAGCACCCGCGGATTCAACATCAGCGCCCGGCCGATGGCCAGCATTTGCTGCTCTCCGCCGGAGAGCTGATTCCCCATGTTGGCCCTGCGCTCCCGCAACCGGGGAAACATGTCGTAGACGCGCTGCAGATTCCAGGGACCGGGCAGGGCCACCGCCGTCAGATTCTCCTCCACCGTGAGCGACTTGAAAATGTTTCGCTCCTGCGGGACCCAGCCGATGCCCGCCGCGGCGCGCTGGTCGGGACGCAGCGTGGTCAGGTCCCTGCCGCCGAGCGTGATGCGGCCCGCAAAGCGGCGGGTATGCCCGACGATGGTGTTGATGAGGGTCGTCTTGCCAGTGCCATTGCGCCCCAACAGCGCGAGGGCGCGCCCTTCGTCCAAGGCGAGGTCGATGCCCGCCAGCACCTTGGCTTCGCCATATCCGGCGACGATGCCCTCGAGTTTCAACAGCTCAGGCATGCGCCCCTCCCACCGCTTCTTCGCCGAGGTACACAGCCTTCACGCGTGGGTCGCGCGCAATTTCGGCATTGGGCCCCTCCACGAAGAGCCCGCCATTGACCAGCACCGAAATGCGGTCGGCAAAGCTGAAAACCAGGTCCATGTCGTGCTCGATCAACAGAATGGTGACGTCATCGGGCAAGGCGCCGACGGTCTGGAGAATCTCGCGCCGCTCCCCATCAGGCACGCCGGCCACGGGCTCGTCCAGCAGGAGAACGCGCGGCTTGGCTGCAAGCGCCAGGGCGATTTCCAGCAGGCGCTGCTTGCCGTAAGGCAAGACTGCCGTCTTGCGGTCCATCACATCGAGCAGGTTGCATTGTTCGAGCACTGCCGCGCATTCGTCCATGATTTCGCCGCGACGCCCGAGCGGCCGCAAGAAGCGCCAGCCCTGCCCTTCCCGCTCGGCAATCGCCACCGCCATGGCTTCGGCCGGCGTCATTTCGGCGAACAGCTGATTGATCTGGAACGTCCGGACCAGGCCTTTCGACGCCCGCGCATGGACAGGCAGGCCCGTGATGTCCTCACCCTCGAGCTCGATGCGGCCCGAAGTGGGAGCGATCACCCCCGTGAGCAAATTGATGAGCGTGGTCTTGCCCGCGCCGTTGGGGCCGATGAGGGCTTGCCGTGCGCCACGCTCGACCTTGAGCGAGACCTTGTCGGTCGCGACCAGGCCACCGAATCGCTTGGTGAGGTCGAAGGTTTGCAGCACCGTTGTCATCGCTTGCCTCCGTGTCCGCGACGGAACCAGGTCCACGGGCGCACCAGCTTTTCATGGCCCACGACGACGATGACGACAAGCAGCAGGCCGATCCAGAACTGCCAGTACTGTGGCGTCATGCTGGACAGCCAGTCTTGCATGAATTTGAAGACCACGGCACCGATGATGCCGCCATACAAATAGCCGGCACCGCCCATGACCAGCATCAGCATCACGTCGGCCGAGCGGTGGAAATCCAGGACGTCGAGCGAAGCGAATCCGGTGGTTTGCGCCAGCAGGGCTCCCGCCACGCCGGCGTACGCCGCCCCGAGCGTGTAGACCGCGGCCCGCCGGCGGTTCACCGGCACGCCCATGATGGCGGCCCGCAAGGGATTCTGGCGGATGACGTGCAAAGACATGCCAAAGGGCGAATGCACGATGAACCGGGCGATGAAGAAGAGGACGGCCAGCACGGTGATCGAATACAGGTATGCCGTGCGACCGAACAGGTCGAATTCGAACCGGCCGAACAGCGGCACCATGGTGACGCCGGTCAGCCCGTCGGCGCCGCCGGTGAGCCAGTCGAGCTTGTTGGCGAGTTCGTAAAGTATGAGCGCCACGCCCAGCGTCACCATCAGCCGGGTCAGGTCGGACCCGCGCATGACCAGCACGCTGGTCACCAACCCCAGCAGCGCGCTCACGAGGGCCGATATCGCGAGCCCCAGCAAAGGATCCATGCCGAAGTGCTTGGCGAGCAAGGCTGCACAATATGCGCCCAGGCCGAAGAAAGCGGCGTGCCCCAGCGACACGATGCCGGCGTAACCCAAGATCAGGTCCAGCGACACCGCGAACAACGCCAAAATGGCCAACTCGTTCAAGAGCAGGAAGCCGCGGGGCAAGACGAAGGCGGCGCCGATCGCCACCACCCAGAAAACGATTTCGAACCAACGGATGCGCGACCACCGTGCGCCCAACGCGCGTATCGCCGAGGGCGCCGCTGCCGCTTCCTGCCGGGGGATTTGCGTCGCAACGGCCATTTTCACTTACCCCCTGCCCTGGCGAACAGCCCTTGCGGGCGCAGCATCAAGGTGATGATCATGACGCAATAAATAATGAAGGCTCCCAAGGTCGGGATGTAGTACTTGCCGGCAACGTCGGCGATGCCCAGCAGCAGCGAGGCCAACAAAGGCCCGGTAATGGTGGTCGTGCCACCCACGGCGACTACGACCAGGAAATAAATCATGAACTTCAGCGGAAAGGTGGGGTCGAGCCCGAGCAGGTCGGCACCGAGCGCACCGCCCAAGCCGGCAAGCCCGGAACCGAAGGCGAAGGTCGACAGGAAAACCAGGTTGATGTTGATCCCCAAGCCGCTGGCCGCGCGGGGATCATCCACTGCGGCACGCAGGCGGCTGCCGAAACGGGTCTTGCTCAGGATCAGCTGCAAGGCCACCACCAGCATCAGGCAGATGACGATGACGAAGAGCCGGTAATGCCCGACCCCTATGCCGGCGATTTCGGACCGCCCCGTTAGCCATTCGGGTAACTGCAGGAACTGCTGCTGCGACCCCATGAAGTAATCGACGGCCGCCGTCGCCATGAAGGTGAGCCCGATGGAAAACAGCACCTGGTTCAGGTGCGATTGGCCGTACACGCGTTTATACAGCGTGCGCTCGAGGATGGCGCCCAGCAACGCGGAAACCACGAATGCCAAAGGCAGGCAAAGCAGGAACGGCACGTTGAGGCGCGACATGGCCAGCACCGTGACATAGCCCCCCGCCATGGCAAAAGCGCCGTGCGCAAGATTGATGAAGTTCATCAACCCCAGCGTGACGGCCAGCCCGCAGGCCAGCACGAACAACAGCATACCGTATGCGATACCGTCAAACAGAATGGTCAACAAGGAAAGCTCTCCCTGAACGCTCCCGCCCGCCTGAGGGCCGCCAGAGACGCCTGCCTTGCGGCCCGCATCGGGGCGGCCGCAAGGCAGCGCATCGGCGCGCGGGCAAGCGGACGACTACTTGATCTTCGCGGGGTCCTTGACGGCCTCGATCTTATCGAAGGGCACGTTATAGAGCCCGCCGTTCACGCGCTCGACCTTGGTGATGTAGACGTTCTGCACCATTTCGCGCGTTTCCGGATCGAGCATGACCGGGCCGCGCGGGCTATCCCACTTCAGCCCCTTCATCGCAGCCACCAACTTGTCGCCGTTGGTGTCGCCCTTGGTCGCCTCCAGCGCCTTATAGATGAGGTGCATGCCGTCGTAGCCACCTACGCTGTGGAAATTGGGGCGCAGGCCGTTGTTGGCCTTGGCCATGCCGGCGACATAGCTCTTGTTGGCCGGGTTGTCGAGCGCCGCGCTGTAGTGCATGGAGGTCACGACGCCCAGCGCCACGTTGCCCATGTCGTTGAGGATGTCGTCGTCGGTCACGTCGCCCGTGCCGATGAGTTTGATCCCCGCCTTGTCGAGGCCGCGCTCGGCGAATTGCTTCATGAACACGGAACCCACACCCGAGGGAACGAACACGAACACGGCATCGGGCTTGGCGTCGCGCACCCGTTGCAGGAAGGGCGCGAAATCGGGGTTGCGCACGGGTACGCGCAACTCTTGCACGACCTCGCCGCCGCTTTCCGTGAACACTTTCTTGAAGGAGTTCTGGGCATCGATGCCCGGGCCGTAGTCGGACACCAGGGTTACGACGCGTTTGATGCCATTCTGCGGTGCCCACTTGCCGATGCCCAGGGTGACCTGGGGCAGGGTGAAGCCCGAACGCACGATGTACGGCGACTGTTCCGTGATCATCGCCGTCGCGGCGGCCATCACCACCATGGGCACCTTCGCCTGGGTAGCGATGGGGGCCGTCGACAATGCCAGCGGCGTCAGGCCGAATCCCGCCAGCACGGCCACCTTGTCGTTGACGACCAGCTCTTGCGCCAAGCGCTTGGTCATGTCGGCGACGTTGGTGTCGTCCTTGACGATGAGTTCGATTTTCTTGCCCGCGACCGTCGTGCCATGCTGGGCCATATACAACCGCGCCGCGGCTTCGACCTGCCGGCCCGTCGAGGCGAAGGGGCCGGTCATGGGCAGGATGAGCCCGATCTTCACGACGTCCTGCGCCTGCACCGGCAGCGCCGAAGCGCCCGCCAGCACCATCGCGACCGTCATTTTGAGCAAATAGCGTTTCTTGTTCATGCGTGTCTCCTTGCCATCTCACTGATCACTTCAGTGTCGTCCTTCTTTAGCGGCCAACCCGCCGCCATGGGTCATGCTTGATCGTTAGCAGCCACTCCGAAAAAAGACAGCCCGGAACTCGCGCTCACCGCGGCATGCGCCGGCGTATCAGCCGCGCCCCGGGCAGTTGCTCGAACATGTGCTGATTGCGCAGCACCAACTGCATGTTGCGGAAGGCGATGCGTGCGTGCTCCCGCATGATGGCCTCGGCGCGCGCGCCCTCTCGATTCTCTATGGCGGTCAACACCATCCAGTGCTGGTCCTGTGCGACCGTCAGGCTCACCCAGGCCGTCTCGTCTTCGGCCTGCGCCTGCAGAAAGCCGTTGGGCGAAGCGAAGGGTAGATTGGTTGCGCGCGCAATTTGCCGCTCCAAGACAGGACTGCCCGGCAGGCAATGCAGCATGCGGTGAAAGCGATCGTTGAGCTCGATGTAGCGCGACAGGTCGGCCACGCCCTTGTCCCGCCCCTTGAGGGCCTTGTCGATGTCGTTCAGACAATCGCGCATCGCGTCGAGATCGGTGGAAGACACGCCCCGCTCGGCGGCCATGCGCGCGGCCAGGCCTTCCATGGTCCCGCGCACCTCGATGGAATCGCGGATGTCCGCCTCTGTGAACGCCTTGACCGCATAGCCCCCCGAAGGAATGAGCTCCAGCAGCCCTTCGTCTTCCAGTCTCGCCATCGCAGCGCGTATGGGCGTGCGGGAAATGCCGAGCCGCTCGGCCACGCTAGGTTCGGACAGCCGCGCGCCGGGCGTGAGCTCGCCCGAGAGGATGAGTTCGCGCAAGCCCAGCTCCGCCGCGATCGTCTGCGCTCCGCCCGAATTGGTCTTGTTACTTTCAACGCGAACGACTGTTGGGGTACGCTCGGTCATGGGGCCACCTCTGGAAAATTCCGGCGGGCCGGCGAAGCGGCGCGTGCAAGACACCCTGGGCGTCCGGCAGAACGGCAAAAGCGAATCATGTCTCCGTCTAGGTGGCTAGGGAAATTATTCTGGATACAAACTGTATACAGAATAGCTCGACATTAACAAGAGCTGCGCCGCGGCACTAGGGAAAACGCCAGGGTAGGTATACAGCCT
>NZ_JADGHH010000046.1 GCF_019689535.1 Pigmentiphaga sp. | reverse complement strand
CATCCATACTCACCTCTCTCCTGATAGTTATCGTCAGCGGCCCCATCGTCGGCGGGCCTGCTTAAGCAAGCGGCGCCGCGATCGGCGTCCTGCCGTGATAATCTGGCCCACTTCTATGGGAAGGACAGCCGTCGCACGCCATGGAACTTCGCCATTTACGATATTTTTCCGCCCTTGCGGAATGCCTCAACTTCACGCGGGCGGCAGAACGCGTCCACGTCACCCAGTCCACGCTTTCCCACCAGATACGGCAGCTGGAAGAAGAGCTCGGCCACGTGCTGTTCGAACGCATCGGCAGGAAGGTCATGCTCACCGAGGCCGGCGAAACCTTCTTGGGATACGCGTCGCGCGCCTTGCGCGAAGTCGACCAGGGGCTGGGCGAGCTGCGCCAGTCGTCGGGCGCCCTGAAGGGAGAAGTCCGCATCGGGGCGACGCTCACCTTCAACATGAATTTCCTGCCCGAATGCCTGGCGCGATTCATGGGCAGGCACCCCGGCGTGAAGATCGTGGTCGAGGAGCTATCCGCGCAAGACATCGCCAACGCCCTCATCGCGGACCAGCTGGACCTCGGCGTGGGGTACCAGCCCACCGACCCGGAAGCGCTTTGGTTCGAGCCCTTGCACAACGAAGAGATGGTCCTGGTGGTTTCCGCCTCCCATCCGTATGCCAAGCGGCGCCGGCTCAGGATGGTGGAATTGCACAAACAGCCGTTGGTACTGCTGTCCTCGCAATACACGACGCGCCGGCTACTGGACGAATACTTCGCAAGCTGCGGCGCCGAGCCTCTCGTCGTGGTGGAAATGAACGCAGTCATGCCCATGATCGGCCTGGTTGCCAAGACGCAGCTGGCCACTATCATCTCTGAACACGCGGTGCCTGAACGCAGCGACATCTGCGTACTCCCGCTCGAGAGCCCCAATCCCATGCGCACGCCGGGATTACTGTGGAAACGCGGCGCCACGCCGCGCCCGACGGCCAAAGCGCTCGCGACCGAGATCCGGCGCATGGCGCTCAAACGCAGCCTGCGTAAGTTTGCCGCGGCATCGGGCAAGACGTAGCGCGTGCCGCGCCGGGCCCGCTCAGCGCCTCGCAGCCAAGCGTTCACGCACCGCCCCCAACACGGCATCGTTGTGCTCGCCAAGCGTAGGCGGGGCGGTCACCTCCACAGGACGTTGCCCGTCGTAGGAAACCGGCGAACGTACTGTCCTCCAGCGCCCCACGGTAGGATGCTCAGTCTCGACTTCGAGCTGCAGGTGTTTCACCTGGGGATCTTCCAACACTTCGCTGGTGTCGTACATCGGCGCATGCGGCACGTCCTGCGCTTCGAGCCGCGCGCACCAATAGGCGCGCGGGTGGGCGGCAAATGCCTCGCCAAGGATCTCGATGAGTTCATCTTGGTTGCGGATGCGCCCCTCCCGCGTGGAAAAACGCGGGTCTTCCAGCAACCCAGGGCGCTCGATCGCCTGCACGAGGCCGCGCCAGAATTTCTCGGGCGAAGACATGTGCAAGGCGATCCATTTGCCGTCCTGGCACGCCAGCACATACGACTGCGAGACGCTCGGCCGGCTATAGGGCCCCATGATTTC
The DNA here is from genome assembly GCF_019689535.1 of Pigmentiphaga sp. Lineage (GTDB taxonomy): Bacteria > Pseudomonadota > Gammaproteobacteria > Burkholderiales > Burkholderiaceae_B > Pigmentiphaga. The sequence goes on along the minus strand of NZ_JADGHH010000046.1, from coordinate 18,582 downwards.
GCCTTCGGAGAAATAGTGCGTAAATGCGTCCAGGTTGAAGTGGCACATCGCCTCCAGCATGGAAACGTCCACCCGCCTGCCCACGCCGGTGCGCTGGCGTTCGATCAGCGCGCCCAAGATGCCGTATGCCGCATAAAAGCCGGTCAGCGCATCGGCCATCGCCGGGCCGACCACGCGCGGGTTGGCAGGATTGACGAGCAAGCGTAGAAAGCCGCTCGCGGCCTGCGCCACGGTATCGTAAGCGGGGCGGCGCGCAGCCGGCCCGTCCTGCCCGAAGCCGCTGATGGCGCAATAAATGAGCCGAGGGTTGATTTCGCGCAGCCGATCCGAGCCCGTACCCAGCCTCTCGGCCGCCCCCGGCCGGAAATTCTGGATGTAGACGTCGGCCTCGCGGACCAGCTCGTCGAACACTGCCGCATCTGCCGCCACCTTGGTATCGAGCGTCACGCTCTTTTTATTGCGGTTATAGGTCTGGAAATGCGGGCTATAGAGACCTCCCCGGAATGCCCGGAACGGATCGCCCGTCTGCGGCTGTTCGATCTTGATCACCTCGGCGCCAAGATCAGCCAGCAGCATGCCGGCCGCCGGCCCGGTAATGAACGTCCCGTGTTCCAGAACCTTGATTCCCTCGAGTACCTTGGGCATAGATGCTTCCATTGAATGCGTGTTCGCTGCACCCGGCAAGCGGGCAGTTCAATCAACGTGAATATTGCGCGTCTTGGCGATGCGGCCGTAGATTTCCGCGTCCCGCTGCACCATGGCCGCCATCTCGGCGCGGCTCACGCCCAGCGGCTCCGAATTCAGCTCCCGTATGCGCCGCTGCAGGTCAGGATTCTTGCTGGCCTCCAGCAAGGCGGCATGCAACCGCTCAAGCACGGCCGGGGGCGTTGCGGCGGGGGCCCAGAAGCCATGCCATGACATCATCGCGAGATTCGGCACGACTTCCGCGAACGTCGGCGTATCGGGCAGCGCAGGATGGCGCTGCGGGCCCGAGTAGGCGAGCGCCTTGACCTTGCCGGAGGCAATCAGCGGGTGGGCGCTTGCCATGGGCTCAAGCACCACGTCGACTTGCCCGCCCATCAGGTCGGGGATGGGAGAAGTCCGATACGGGACGTGCAACATATCGGTCTTGGTTTCGTCCTTGAGCCATTCCATCACCAAGTGAGAGGGACTTCCCGCTCCGTATGACGCGTGTGAAATCGAACCCGGCTTGGCTTTCGCCTGTTCCAGCAGCGCCTTGAGAGAGCTTGCAGGAAACTGCGGCCCCGCGATGAGCACCAGCCCCTGGCTCATTGAGGTCGAGAGCGGAACCAGGTCTTTTTCCGGCTGGAACGGCAGCTTGCCGTAGATGAACGGGTTGATCGTGAACGCCGTCGAAACGTTGTACAGGATCGTGTACCCATCGGCCGGCGCCTGGGCCACCGCTGCGCCGGCGAGGTTGCCCGCAGAGCCCGGCTTATTCTCGACGACGAACGGAACGCCCAGCGTCTTGGTCGCATATTCCCCATACATGCGCGCAAATACGTCCGGCGGCGTTCCTGCCGCGAACCCGACGATCACGCGTATGGGCTTGGTGGGCCACTCGGGGGAAGCCGCCGACGCTGCCGTCGCGGCGAATAAAGCCAAACCGAAGCATGCAGCCAGCCATTTCGTGGTTTTCATTCCTTGTCTCCAGCTCTCGTTCTTTTGGACGCCGCCGGCTAGCAGCGGCAGATGTCAGGGGTAGGAGGAAGTACCGCCCGCCCACCCGGGAGGAACCTCGCCTTCGTACACCACTTCGCGCGAGGCCTGATAAGAAAGCGCAAATCCAATGGAGTGCTCGACCTCCTCGGTCAGGTGGGCAATCAAGCCCGCCGTTCTCGCAAGGATGGGCACGCCCTTCAACGCCGCCACCGGATAGCCCACGTCCAGCAGCACGGCCGGAATCGCGGCCGACACATTCAGCTTGAGGTCCTTCCCGACAACAGCGGGTATGACGCGCTCGACCGCCTCCGCAATGGCAACGAAGCGGCCCCTGCGGCCATGGCGCGCCGCCACGTCGAACAAAGCGTCGACGCGGGGATCCCGCGCCTTGTGCAGGGGGTGCCCATAGCCCGGGATCGCGCGGCCGGCGGCCCGGTAGGCGCGCACCACGGATTCGGCCGCCGCGGCGATCTCGCCTTGCGGCCCCGCCTCGCGGTCGATTTCGCTAAACATCCGGCCAGCATTCTCTGCGGCGCCGAGAATGACGGAGCCGCAGCCCAGGATGCCGGCCGCCACCGCGCCTTGCATCGCCTCCGGTGCTGCCGCCAGCGTCATGCGGCTGGCCTGGACACTAGGGACGAGGCCGTGTTCAGCAATCGCCACCAAGGTGGCATCGAGCACCGCCGCGGCCGCCGCATCGGGGCGCCGGCCGGTAACCAGGAGGTGGAAATAATCGGTGAAGGAGAGCTTGCCGATGAGGTCGGCACAGAGATCGCTTCCGCGAACCACGATGGTGTGTTCGTCCGAAGTGGAAATACGCGTCCGGGGCTGGGTTTCCTTACCGATTTTCATGCTGTCGTCCTACGGTTGCCGTTGGCGAGATCTTAGGCAACCGAGGGCGAAGACAGAAATGATGATGTTCAATGCATACCATCGTTGGTATCGATGGGTGCCGAGGGCGGACGCATAAAAAAATGGCGTCGATCGATGCCGTTCCACGTCGACCGCCGCCACTCAGTTAGTTTTTTGTGCACTGCCAAAGGCGTTAAGCCGCAATGCAAGCTCGATCAATTAGGTTGAATCTTGGCCAAGCGAATCCAATCTCGCCAACGTACGATATCTGCCGCGATAAACGCCTTCATCTCCCTAGCTGGCAGGAACCCCGCCTGCAAGCCTTTGGCTTCCAACGCCTTTCTGACTTCATGATCTTCCATTGCCTTGCCCATCAACGCGCTCACCGTTTCCACGATTGCAGGCGGCGTTCCCGCTGGAGCTGTCAAACCAAGCCAGCCTTGCATTTCATAGCCTGGAATCGTTTCAGCGATCGCCGGAACCGCGGGCAGTTGCGGCAACCGGCGCGGAGTGGTCACCCCTATCGGCTTGAGCCGATCGTTCTGCAAGGCGGGAGCTGCCGACAGCGCATCCAAGAACGCAAAATCGAACTGTTTTCCGATCAAATCGGTAATGATTTGCGTGACGTTCTTGTACGCCGCCCCTTCGTAGGTCACGCCCGCGGCGGTCTTTAGCATTTCTGCCGGGACCTGCGACGACGAACTATAGTAGCCGAAGCTCATGCGTCCGGGATTCGCCTTTGCGTAGGCAACTAGATCCTTAACCGAATCGAACGAGCTTTCCTTGGGCACCATCAACACGGAGCCAAATGTTCCGAACCGACCTACTGGCACGAAATCCTTGACCGGGTCATAGCGCAAATCCTTATAAAGACTCAGATTCGCAGCGTGCGTCGAATTAGTTGACAGTAAGAAGGTGTACCCGTCCGGCTTAGCCTCCTTGGCAGCCATGGTGCCGATCACCCCGCCTGCCCCCGGACGGTCCTCCACCACGACCGTGGCCTGGGGATAAGTCTTGGTGATAAAGCTCGCGAAGGCCCTCGCCGTGAAGTCCGCCGCGCCGCCGGCTGCAGAAGGCACAATGATGGTGACGGGGCGGCTCGGCCAATCGGAGGCCTGCCCCTGGACCACATTCGCCCAGACTGCGGGGCAGAGCAACAAGCCCGCTGCCACGAGTCGCCTAACGTTGTTGCCGATGTTCATGCTTGTCTCCTTATGCTTGGGGCCCCTTAAGGACTCTGGGTTGCACGCAAATGCCGCGCAAGAAACGCGTTCAACGCATCGTTATAGGCATCGACGCAGTCCACCATCGGAGTATGGCCACCCGGCAGCAATACGAGCTCTGCGCCTGGAATGAGAGCCACCAGCCGACGAGCGTCGACCACACCGCGTCGACGATCGAACTCCCCATGTGCAACCAGCGCGGGGCAGCGAATAGACGGAAGATCGGCGCTCAAATCGATTCGCCGCAAACCCTCGATCGCCTCCAGCAGCGCGTCGGGAGATTGCGCATCCAGGTATTGTTCGAGCTCTCGCATCAGAGCAGGCGGCGGTGCACGGAAGAAGCAAGCTTGCAAGAACGCGCGCCGTACTTCCCGCGTCCAACGACTTCGAATCCGCTCGGGCAACGAAGTATCGCCATGATCCCGCGTGTGCGGTCCCGTGTTGGAGACGACCACCGCCTGCACGACGGCAGGTGCCAGCAAAGCGGTCAACAGCACGATGACGCCGCCCAGCGAATGTCCCAATAGCACCGTCGGCGCGGCGCGCCGGGACAAATCCTCGGCCAAGCGGCCCGCAACGGCCTCCGGCGTATACGGCCCCGGCCCTTGCATCCAATCCACCTCAAGCAGCAGACAGCCGTTGACGCTGACCCCGTCGTAGATCCTGGGACTACATCCGCCTCCGGCCAACGCAATCGCCAACGGACGCGCATCCCGGACGACCGCTGAAGCAAGAAAATGCATTCTCCAGGGTTCTGCATGAATCATGTTTGGGATGATACGCATGCTTTGTCCATCGAAAAATTGAATAATATTGATCGAACAATAACCACAATGAATCGACATGCTGGCGGATATTCCAATCGCACAATTGCGCGTCTTCCTCCACGTTGTAGATACGAAGAGTTACCGCATCGCCGCTGAAAAAGTCCGGCGCAGCCAGCCGGCCGTTTCCAAAACCATTCAGCTGCTGGAGGAGAAACTTGGCGCACCACTTTTCGAGGCCGACCGCCGCACGACCCTTACGGGTTTCGGCAAAGTGTGCGAACCCTTGGCGCGGGAGCTCGTCAAGCACCACGATCGCATCGTTGAGACCCTACTCTCGCAATCTCGACAACGCGCTGGAACGCTCACGCTGGCATCCATAGGCAGTTTCGCGACCAACTGGCTGCCAGCTGTAATCAAAGATTTCATGGCGCGACATGCCGGCGCAGCCGTGCGACTCATCGATGACAACTCCGAAAACATCCACCGCATGGTCTTGTCCGGTGAAGTCGATTTCGGACTATCCAGCGAGATTTCCATCACGCCAGAACTCGACTTCATTCCTCTCATTGAAGATGCCTTCGGCCTGGTTTGCCATGCTGGCCACCCCCTGGCGAGGCATCGCCGCCTTGAATGGGCTGCTCTGGCGGACGTTCCGCTGCTTGGCACCACTGCCCATCGAGAGTTGGAAGGCACACCCGAAGCGAAATGGCTAGAACGCTGCTTTTTCCATGTATCGAACATGATGACGCTCACCGCCATGCTGTCGAATCGGATTGGCGTCACTATCCTGCCGCGACTGGCAGTACCGGCTTTCGCCAAAGACCTACGCTTTATTCCGCTAGTACGACCGAGCCGGCACAGGCGGATCGGGATCGTCAAGGTCAAGGCCACGTCTCTGCCACCCCTAGCACAAGCCATGGAGCGGGATCTCATGGCCTATGCGGCATCGCATGGCAACGCGCGAGCACGCTTACGGCAACGCCAATGAAGATGCGCGCGCTCGGCCATTTCCCGAGCGGCTAGCCGAGGAAACAGCACACCCGTCATGCTATCGTCATGCCCATTCCCGCCGACCGCGCGGGAGGCCTCTCGATACGGCAACCGACATCATGGACGCTCTCAACGCATTCTTCTCGACGCCGGCAATTCGCGCACTCTGGACCGATCAAGCCGTGATCGCCGCGATGATCCGCTTCGAATCGGAACTGGCCGCCGCCCAGCGCGACTGCGGCGTCATCCCGGCCGACGCGGCCGCTGCAATCATCGATGCCTGCTCGACGTTCACCATCGAGCCCGCCAAGCTGGCCGCCGACGCCCGCGTGGCCGGCACGCTGGCCATCCCGCTGGTCAAGGCACTCAAGGGCGCCGTCGCAAAGAAGGATGACCGGGCAGCGGCTTACGTGCACTATGGCTCGACCAGCCAAGACATTGCCGATACGGCGCTGGTTTGGCTCGCGCGGCAATCGCTCGACCTCTTGCTGGCGGATCTCGTCAAGCTCGGGGATGCGCTCGCCGCACAGGTCGAAGCGCATCGCCGCACGCCACTGCTGGGTCGCACCCTGGTCCAGCCGGCGGCACCCGTCACGTTCGGCTGGAAGCTCGCCGGCTGGCTCGATGCGGCCGGGCGATGCGCAGTCGCCCTCAAACGCGCCGGCGACGAAGCCTGCGCGCTGCAGTTCGGCGGGGCCAACGGCACGCTGGCCACGCATTACGGGGAAGGGCAACGCGTGGCCCGGGCGCTGGCCGAGCGCCTGCAACTGGAAGTTCCCGCCATTTCCTGGCAAGGAGGCCGGGACCGCCTGGCCCGCCTGGGCAGCGAGCTCGGCATCTTGTGCGGCGCGCTGGGCAAGATCGGACGCGACGTATCGCTGCTCATGCAAGCAGAGGTCGCCGAAGCCTTCGAACCCAGCGGGGAAGGGCGGGGCGGCTCATCGGCCATGCCGCACAAGCGCAATCCCGTCTCCAGCATGTATTTGCTTGATGCGTCCTACCGCGCGCCTTCGCTGGCCGGCATTCTTGCAGGCGAGCTGGCCTCAGAACACGAGCGGGGCCTGGGCACCTGGCCCAATGCGCTTCCCGTGCTCGCCGAGCTGTTCAGCCTCGCGGCCAGTAGCATTGCCGCCGCACGGGACATCGCAGAAGGCCTGCGCGTGGATGCGGACGCGATGCAGGCCAATATCGACCGCCTGTACGGCGTCGTCTATTCCGAAGGCATTTCGCTGAAACTGTCGGCCCTGCTCGGGCCGGCCCAGGCCCAGCGCATCGTCGGCCAAGTGTGCGAACAGGCGATCGCCCAGCGCACGCCGGTGGCCGAACTGCTCAAGCGCCTGCCGGAAGTGACGGCCGTCTTGAGCGAGGAAGACATCGACACCCTGGCCGGCCCCGCGCCCCAGGTCGCTGCCTGCCAGCCCATGTGCAGCGCCGTGCTGTATCAATGGCAAGAACAAAAAGCACAACTGAACTCGCAAACTCAGGAGGACTGAACATGCCACACGTTCTGAGCGGCGACGCCCGCATCTACTGGCGCAGCGACGGAGATCCGAGCCTTCCGCCGCTGGTGCTCGGCAACTCCATCGGCACCGACTTTTCAGTGTGGGACGACGTACTGCCCCGCTTGATGCGGCACTTCCGCGTCATCCGATTCGACGCGCGGGGCCACGGCGCCTCCGACGCCCCGGCGGGCGACTACACGCTCGAGCAGCTCGGCAATGACCTCGATGCGGTGGCCACTGCCGCGGGCTGCGATACCTTCGACTACGCTGGCGTTTCGCTGGGCGGCATGGTGGGCATGTGGTACGGCATCAACAAGCCACAGCGCCTGAAGCACCTGGTGCTCTGCAATACGTCGGCGCAAATGGATCCCAAGGCCTGGCAGACCCGCATCGACACCGTGCGCGCCAACGGCATGGAAAGCATCGTCGACATGGCGATGGGCCGCTTCTTCACGCCCGAATACGTAGAACGCAATAGCATCGCCTATCAACGCGTACGCAACACGTTCCTGCAGACTTCGCCGACCGGGTATACGGGATGCTGCGCCGCCATCCGCGACATGCAAATCGCCGACGACCTGCAGCGGATCAATGTCCCCACGCTGGTCGTAACCGGCGAACGCGACATTTCCACGCCGCCGGCCGCAGGCGAATTCATCGCCGGCAAGATCCCCGGCGCCATGGTCCGCATGCTGCCCGCCGCCCACATCGCTGCGAACGAAGTTCCGCTGCAGTTCTGCGACACCCTCATCGAGTTCCTGACCGAGCCCCCGGTCACGACCGAACAGGATCGGTACGAATACGGCATGGCGCGCCGCCGCCAGGTGCTGGGCGCAAGCTATGTCGATGCGCGCACCGCCTCGATTACGCCCTTCACGCGCCGGTTCCAGGCCTTCATCACCCGCTACGCGTGGGGAGAAGTCTGGACCTCGAGCCGCTTCGACGACACGACCCGCCGGATTGCCGTGCTGTCGATGATGCTGGCAATGGGCCGCTGGGAAGAATTCGAACTGCATGTCGGGGCGGCGCTGCGCGCCGGCATCGAACCCGCGCTGATCGAAGAAACCCTGGTCCAGGCTGCCATCTACTGCGGCGTGCCCGCTGCCAACACGGGCTTCCAGCTCGCCGCGAAAATCATCGAGAAGCACAAGCAGCAAGGTTGAGGAGCGGGCTCGCGGCGCCGCAAGATGTCGCGCCGCGATGCCTCCGAAACGCGCCGACTTCCGTTCGCAACGGAAGTCGGTTTTTTGTCGACCTCGCTCAGGCGCCCACGGGTTTGCCATCGAGCCTGCGCACGACTACCGTCGCAGACCGTGCGTCATTGCCCGCGACCGTGTTCCAGCCCTTGTTCGGATGCTGGATGTTGATGAAGAACGTCGCCAGGTCCGGGGTGTAGGCGATGCCCGTGATCTCGCACCCTTGCGGTCCCACCAGGAATCGCTTGGATTCGCCAGTTTCCTGATCGATGTAGTACATCGCGTTGTTGCCGAACACGCTGACGTAGGGCCCGTCGACCGCGGTATTGCCCATGTCGGTCTGTACCCACAGGCGGCCCTTGGGATCCACGCGTATGCCGTCCGGGCTGGAAAACACGTCTCCCTTGATATTGCCCGTCACGTTTTCGGCGACACCATCCGCCTCGTCCTGGCCGCCCAGCAGCAACAGGCTCCATTCGAACGTCGTGGCGAGCGGCGAGTCATTGCGCTCTCTCCAGCGGATGATGTGGCCATGAAGGTTGTTGGCGCGCGGATTGGCAGCGCTGGGGCGCTGGCGGCCGCTGTTGTTGGTCAAGGTGCAATACACCGTCTTGTCCGCGCCCACGGTGATCCACTCGGGGCGATCCATGAGCGTGGCGCCCGCCACCCGCGCCGCGGCCGCGGTGTTGACCAGAACGTCGGCCTGCGTGTTGAAATCGATGATGGTACCGGTCACGACCTCGCCGGTCGGCCGCTGGGTGAAGTTGCCCGGATCGGTAGCGCCCGCCGTCAGGTTGTTCTTACCTACCGTCAGTTCGACCCAATTGCCGGTCCCATCGTCATTGAAGCGCGCAGCGTACAAGGTTCCCTCGTCCAGGAGGTCTTTGTTGTTGGCGCGATTGGCCGGATCGTACGGCTTGCTGGGCACGAATTTGTAAATGCAGCCGGGTGTCGAATCATCCCCCATGTAGAAGGCGACGCGGTGATCCTCGTCCACCATGTAGGCCGTATTCTCGTGGCTGAAGCGGCCCATGGCGGTACGCTTGACGGCTGTCGAATCGGGATCGTAAGGGTCGATCTCGACCACCCATCCATAGCCCTCGGCCGGCTGTGACGGATCCAGGTAGTTGTTGGTTGTTTCTTCGCAGGTCAGGTATGTGCCCCACGGCGTATCGCCGCTCGAGCAGTTGTTGAGCGTGCCGGTCACGGTCTCTCCCACCCGCGATTTGGCCGGCCCGCCTACCTTATAGACCGTGTTGCCGGTATAGCGCTTGTTGTAGCGGGAGTCCGTCTTGAGCGACCACTTTCCATCTTCGCCGCGCGCGATTTCGATCACCGATACGCCCACATTGGAGAGGCGGGTCTTGACCGCATAGGGGCCGCTCTCGTCCAGCGTCGCGGAATCCATGCTTTCGTGGTTCACCGCCAGCAGGCCGCCCCGGTTCGGGTCTACACCCTCGAGCGGGTAGTAGTGCATGCCATCGTGCTGTCCTCCGGCCTGGGTTTCCGTCGCTGGCCACGACTGCTTGATCCCGACATAGCCAGCAGACCCGATCACGCACTTGTCGCCCGCGGAGTACAACACCTCGGCCACGTAGCCTTCGGGCACGGTTACCGTGTCGGCGGTGATCTTGTCATCCAACGGCTTGAACGTGACCGAATAATCGGGCTCGACCGGACCGGCGCCGCCGTCACCCGGACCCGGTTCCGTCGCGGGATCATCCCCGTCGCTGCCACACGCGGCGAGCGAGGTTGCACCAAACACCGAGAGCACCGACAGGCCCAAGCTGTTTCTCAACCACGTACGGCGCGCCGGATTGGCAGCGACGATCTCTTCGAGCATTTGGCCGGGAACGGTGAGCTCCCCTTCGGCTTCGCGGTACGGGGCCCGCAACTTATCTGTCAGGTAGGACATTCAAACCTCTTTGCGTGGAGAACGATCGTCCGGCTGCCTGGCAGCCGATCCGAGCGCGAGGTTAAAAGTCCTTCGTGACACCCGCGTGACGAAACAAAAAAAGCGGACGATGCGCGCGTCCGCCTGCAAACTTAGCCGCGAGCACCGTCCTGGCGCGGCGGTTCAGCGCAAATGCGCCGTGGCCTGTTCCTCGACCATGGCCTTGATCTCGCGGGCCATGGGATCGCGCAACTCTTCCAGCACGTGGGCCACCAAGCCGATGGCGCGGGACATGACGCCGATGCCCCGCACCACGTTCCAGGGGACGCCCAGTTCGCTGGCCACTGCCGCGATGGCGCCCGTGGCGTTGACGGGCAAGTGCTTGCCCAACCGGGCTTGGGCAGCCTCGGCCACCGCCTGCATCAAAGCCATGTACGGGCCGTCGAAACCGTTTTCGCGGGCGATTTCGTATAGCCGCGGCGCGCGTGGATCCACCGGCTTGTGGATGTGGTGCCCGATGCCGGGCACGGTGCGCCGGCGAGCGGCATGCTCGTCGACGATGCGCGCCGCGAGCGCGGCGATGTCACCGGGCTGGGAAGGATCCGGCAGGGCCTCCTGCAACATGCGGGCGGCGTTCTCCATGCTGCCCACGAAGACGCTGCCCAGGCCGCTCAAGCCCGCTGCCACCGCCGCCTGCATGGCCTCCGGTGCCCCCGACAACGTCAAGCGCGTGACTATGGCGCTCGGGGTCATGCCGTGCTCGACCAGGATGACGGCCAGCGCATTGAACACGCGCGACTCGCGCTCGTTGGGCAGGCGGTCCATCATCTCCAGAAACGCCATGTCGCCGAGCGACACCTTGCCCATGATGTCCCGGCACAGGTCCAGGCCCTTGATGACGATCTTGTCTTCGGTGCTCCAACAGATGTCGGTTCTCAATTGCTTGCGCTTGGCCATGGGCCTGTCTCCTTCGATGGTTCGTTTACATTGTGCCCGATGCGGGCTGCCGTTTCAGGCTTGCATGTCCACCATGCGGGCCTTGACCTGCGGGTCCTCGCGCAGCACGTTCTTGGCGATCTTGTGGGTAGGCGTGTGGGGCAGCTCGTCCAGCAGCGCCACGTAGCGGGGCACCTTGATGGCGGCCAGCTTTGCGCGACACCATTCGGCAACTTCGCGCTCCGTCAGCGACGCCCCCTGGCGCGGCGCGACCACCATCAGGATCTCGTCTTCGCCCAACTCGGACGGGACGGCGAGTGCCGCCGCTTCGAACACGGCCGGATGCTCGTTGACCACCATTTCGAGTTCTGCCGCCGCAATGTTCTCTCCTCGGCGGCGGATGATGTCCTTCTTGCGCGAGATGTGGAAGAAGAACCCGTCCGCGTCGCGCCGCACGAGGTCGCCCGTCTTGAGCCACTCGCCCTCGAAAGCCTGGCGCGTCTGCTCGGGATCGCGGAAGTAACCCTGCATGACGATAGGCGTGGATACCCATAGTTCGCCCACTTCGTCCACGCCGACGTCCCGGCCCTCGTCGTCCACCACCCGGCAGCGCGCCCACGGGCGGGAAGGGTCGGGATGCGCACCGACCACGCCCATGCTGCCGGGCTTGTCTGGCCCATCGTAGGGGTTGCAGGTCACGCCCGGGATTTCGGTCATGCCGAAGCCGGAGAACAAATGACGCACGCCGAACTCGTCGCGGAACACTGGCGCGGATTTCTTGCGCACGCCATACACCACGCGCAGCTTGTGGTCGGGCCGGTATTCGCTGCGGTCGCGCGATGCGAGGATGGTACCGATGGCCTCGATGATGTTGACCACGGTCGCACCGTTGTCTGCCGCCACCTGCCAGAACGTCGAGGCCGAAAACCGCGGCACCAGAATCATGCTGGCGCCCGACGCGAGGACACCGCCGACCGAATAGAACAGCGCGTTCATGTGGAAGAACGGCAGGATGATCATCACCCGGTCTTCGGGTTGCAAATGCACGCGCGCCACGTTGGCCTCGCCGGCGGTCACGAGGTTGTACTGGCTGTGCATCACGCCTTTGGGAAATCCGGTGGTGCCCGACGTATAGATGATGACGCAGGTATCGGTCGAAGCCGGCAACGGGAGCGATGCCGCGGCATCGTGCTGCAGGGCCGCCTGCAGCGAATCCGGATCGTCCTGCGGCGCGTCCGTCACCATCAGCCACGGACGCGTCTCGAACTCATCGGCGATGGGACGGATCAGCCCGAGCAGGCGCGACTCGGCCATGATTCCCTGCACGTCGGCATGCCGCAGTGCATAAGTCATCTCGCGCGGCCCGAAGTCCGGATTCACTGGCACCATGATCGCGCCCAACCGCGCCAGCGCGAACAGCGCCAGCACGTGCGCCCTATCGTTGCGCCCCGCGATGGCCACCCGCATTCCGCGCGAAATGCCGCGCGCGGCCAACGCTCCAGTCAGCCGTTCGTATAGCTCGCCGAACTGCCGCCAAGTCCAGCGGACGTCGTCCTGTACCAGGAAAAGCTCATCCGCCCGGCTTGCACAGCGGCTTCGGAATGCGTCGTGCAAGGTCCCGTCATGCGGGCGATAGCTGTTGATCACGCCGAGAGGGCTCTTCATGGCAAAGCTGCTTCGCGAGTCGACCGAGCCGGCAGTTTACTTAGTGAATACCCACGTGCACAATTGTATTCACAACTATGAAACGCGATGATGAGTCGCGCCGCCTTCCGTTTATGTACGGGCGTTAGGCCCGCTCACAGGAGGAGACATGAAGTACGCCCTCGGCGCAGCCCTTTGCTTGGCCGCCTTCGCCCTGCCCACCCACGCGGCACCGGCCGACAACTATCCCGAGAAACCCGTTCGCATCGTCGTGCCGTTCGCGCCCGGCGGCGGGGGCGATTTCATCGCCCGCGCCTTCTCCGACAAACTCTCCCAGACCATCAAACAGCCTGTCATCATCGAAAACCGAGGCGGTGGCAATACGGTCACCGGCACCGAGGTCGTCTCCAAGGCCGAGCCTGACGGCTATACGCTGCTGATCGTCAGCCCGAGCTTCGCCACCAATCCGACGCTGCTACCCAAGCTGCCGTACAAGACCCCCGACGACTTTGCCCCGGTGGGGCTCGTCATTACCTACGCCATGGGCCTGGCCGCGAGATCCTCGCTCGAGGCGGACGACATCCCGCAGTTGCTCGAGCTTGCGCGGAAGAACCCGGGCAAGCTCACGATCGCTACCTCCGGGGAAGGCTCGGCCACGCACCTGGCCACCGAGCTGTTCAAGGCCGCAACCCAGATCAACATCGTGGACGTTCCCTATCGGGGTGCCGGCCCAGCCATGCTGGACGTCGCGGGTGGACAGGTCGACCTCGCCTTCACCGGGCTGTCGCAAATCAAGCCGCACCTGGACAGCAAGCGCGCCAAGCTATTGGCCACCTCGGGCCGCAACCGGCTGAAATCGGCGCCCGACGTCAAGACCATTGCCGAGCAGGGCATCAAAGACTTCGAAGCCGTGGTCTGGTGGGGAGTCTTCGCTCCGGCTGGCACGCCCAAGCCCATCATCGACAAGATCAACGCCGCACTGCGGACCAGCCTTGCCGATCCCGAGGTGGCAAAACGCCTGGAAGTCATCGACGGCGAGGTCCACGTGTCGACGCCGGAAGAATTCGATCGCTTCGTGAGGTCAGAGATCACACGCTGGGCGACCTTGCTCAAGCCTTCCAAGGCTTCGCAGGCTGGGCGCTGACCCGCGGCCGGGGGGCAAGGCGAGGCGCCCGCTTCGGTATGATCGCTGCTTTCATCCGCCTTGCCTCCGTCCATGGCCAAATCCAAGACGACGCCTGACGCATCGAGCGCGAAGCGTCTCGGACAGTCCGCACACTCGCGCAGCGAGCAAGCCTATCGATACGTACGCCAGGCCATACTCTCGGGCGAATTGGCCCCAGGCACCCGGTTGCGCGAAATCGAACTCGCAGGTCTGCTGGGCCTAAGCCGCACACCCGTGCGCGAAGCTTTGGGGCGCCTGGAGAGCGAGGGGCTTGTGGTAAATGAATCAGGCCGCGGCCTGGTCGTGACTGAGCTCGATCAAAGCATGATCAGTGAGCTTTACGTCATGCGCGAGGTACTCGAAGGCACGGCGGCGCGCCTGGCCGCCCGCCACGCGTCGGACGTGGAGATCTCCGCGCTGCGCGAAATCGCCGACCGCGATGCGCAATGGATCGACCAGCCCGAACTGCTGGCCGCCAACAACCGGTTCTTCCACGAAACCCTCTACCGCTGCGCCCACAACCGATATCTGCTCAAGACGCTGAACTCTTTACAGGAGTCCCTGTCGCTATTGGGCCCGACCACGCTGGCCGTACCGGGCCGTGCGCAAAGCAGTTCGCGCGAGCACCAGGAGATGGTAGCCGCGCTGGAGCAGCGCGACCCCGACCTAGCCGAACAGATCACGCGCGAGCACATTCGCGCGGCCTATAAGGCCAGGCTCACGCGCATGCTGCGAAGCGTTTGACACCGGCCGGCAAGCTTGCGTCGCCCATCCAAGTTGCCCCTGCGCAACTGTGGGCGCCAGCCGCCGATAAAAGGAAGACGCGCATCGATAGAGCATGACGTGGCGGGCCGCGTGCCGCGCGCGCCGCGTTGCGGAAACGCGCGCATCAAGACGGGAACGGGTTGTTGCGCAGCGTAAGCAGTGACCACATCGCCGCTTGATATGTATTCGTGCGGCATGTCGCTCGCACCGGTAAAGCGCGGCGGGCAAGAAATGCTGCATTGCATGATCTCCTCGCTGCGTGATGGCCCTGCTTGCCCGTCAGGCATGCGGCGGCCCGCGCATTCATTTCGCCTGCCCAGGCAGGCGCGATCAGCCAGGCGCCGCCGGCCCGGCCGCAATAAATCCTCAGTATTCTTCGTTGAAGCGGGCATACAATGTGATTTCACGTGCTGCTGATCGTTTCACATATCAAACAGAATGGATCCCTCACTTACCGAGAAGGCTCTCGCCTATCACCAGTTTCCCGTCGCCGGAAAAATCTCCGTCGTCCCCACCAAGCCGCTCGACAACCAACAGGACCTGTCGCTGGCCTATTCGCCCGGCGTCGCTGCCGCGTGTGAAGCGATTGCCAACGAACAGCAGGCCACGCGCTATTACACCTCGCGGTCCAACCTGGTCGCGGTGATTTCGAACGGCACCGCCGTGCTCGGCCTGGGCAACATCGGACCGTATGCCGCCAAGCCCGTGATGGAAGGCAAGGCTTGCCTGTTCCAGAAATTTGCCGGCATCAACGTGTTCGACATCGAACTCGCCGAGACCGATCCCGACAAGCTCGTCGATGCGATCGCAATGATGGAACCGACCTTCGGCGGCATCAACCTCGAGGACATCAAGGCGCCCGAATGCTTCTACATCGAGCGCAAGCTGGCCGAACGGATGTCCATCCCCGTCTTCCATGACGATCAGCACGGCACCGCGATCGTGGCTTCGGCCGGGATACTCAACGGCCTGAAGCTGGCCGAGAAATCGCTCGACCAGGTCAAGCTGGTGTGCTCGGGCGCCGGCGCCGCCGCCATTGCCTGCCTGGACTTGCTGGTCCGGCAAGGCCTGAAGAAGGAAAACATTCTTCTCGTCGACTCCAAGGGCGTCGTCTACGAAGGTCGCGATGCGTCGATGGAGTTCAACAAGGCGCGCTATGCCACCACCACCTCGGCCCGCACGCTGGCCGAGGCGGTCAAAGACGCCGACGTGTTCCTGGGATGCTCCGCGGGCGGGCTGCTCAAGCCCGAAATGGTTGCCTCCATGGCGCTGCGTCCGCTGATCCTCGCGCTGGCCAACCCCGAGCCGGAAATCCGTCCCGAGCTGGCCAAGGAAGCACGCTCCGACTGCCTGATCGCGACGGGCCGCTCCGACTACCCGAACCAAGTCAACAACGTTCTCTGCTTCCCGTTCTTGTTCCGCGGTGCGCTCGACGTCGATGCGATGCGCATCACCGACGAAATGAAACTGGCGTGCGTGAACGCCATTGCAGACATGGCACAGCAACCCATCCCGCCGGAAGTCGCCAAGGCCTATCCCAACCGCAAGCTGGAGTTCGGCCCGGATTACTTCATCCCCACGCCGTTCGATCCCCGCCTGATTGGCAACGTCGCTGCCGCCGTGGCGCTGGCCGCGATGGATTCGGGCGTCGCCCGCCGGCCCATCGCCGACATCGACGCATACCGCGAATCCTTAATAAACTCGTCGCTCGCACGCTGAAGCCGGCTGGAAGGGCCTGCCCCTTCCAGTTTCGCAGCGCACGCTAAACCTGTGTCGTCACCCGCCGCTGCGTCGCAGCGGATCCGGCGCATCGCCGGTCCGCTGGCGAGACGGGGGCGGGCTCACTTTGAGAGAGCGCTCCATGTCGTCCCCGCACACAATCGTCTTCCTCGATCGCGCCAGCCTGCAGGCCACCATTCGCCGCCCGGCGTTTCCGCATACCTGGGTCGATCATGAGATCACGCGACGCGAGGAAGTCGTCGATCGGCTACGCGACGCATCCATAGCGATCACGAACAAGGTGCCGCTGCGCCGCGACGTGCTGGACCAACTGCCCCAGTTGAAAATGATCGCCGTCGCCGCGACGGGGACGGACATCCTCGATCTCGCCGCGTGCCAAGAACGCGGCATCGTGGTCTCCAATATCCGCAATTACGCCACGGCCTCGCTGCCAGAACATACCTTCGCGCTCATCCTGGCCCTGCGCCGCAACCTGCGCGCCTATGCGGCCGACGTCGAAGCGGGAAGATGGCAGAAGTCACAGCAGTTTTGTTTTCTCGACCATCCCATTCGCGACCTGGCCGGCAGCCGACTCGGCATCGTGGGCTATGGCGCGCTGGGACGTTCCGTCGCAGCGCTGGGGCGCGCCTTCGGCATGGAAATCTGCGTGACCAGCCGCACGCCGGTGGACGAACCGGGCGTACAGAACCTGCCGCTGCCGGAACTGCTGCGCACGTCCGACGTCGTCACGCTGCATTTGCCGCTCACCCCGGCCACGCGTAACATGATCGACCGCGAACAGCTCGCCTCCATGAAGCGCACGGCGTTGCTCATCAATACCGCCCGCGGCGGCTTGGTGAACGAAGCCGCGCTCGCCGAGGCCCTGCGCGACGGCACGATCGCCGGAGCAGGTTTCGACGTGCTGGACGGCGAACCGCCGGCCGACACCAACCCCCTGCTGCACGTCAAACAGCCCAATTTCATCCTGACGCCGCACGTGGCCTGGGCCAGCCAGGAAGCCATGCAAACCCTGGCCGACCAGCTGGTGGACAACCTGGAAGCGTTCGTCGCAGGCCAGCCGCGGAACGTCGTATTGCCCAAGTAAGCCGTTCGGGCGGCCCTCGCGGCCGCCCGCGTTCTCACGCGCCGCCGGACGCCTGCCGCCAGCGGCCGTATCCTGCGGCACGCAGTTCGCAGGCCGGGCAAGTGCCGCAACCATACCCCCAGTCGAAACGCTTGCTGCGATCTCCCAGGTAGCAGGTATGGCTGTATTCGGCGACGACCTCCACCAACGCGTCGCCGCCCAGGTCGGATGCGAGCTGCCAAGTCTGGGCCTTGTCCAGCCACATCAAGGGCGTCTCGAACGTGAAGCGCTGCCCCATCCCGAGCGACACCGCCACCTGCAGGGCCTTGATCGTGTCGTCGCGGCAGTCCGGGTAGCCCGAGAAGTCCGTCTCGCACATGCCGCCCACCACCACGTCCAGCCCACGGCGATAGGCGAGCGCGGCGGCCATTGTCAGGAACACCAGGTTGCGCCCCGGGACGAAGGTATTGGGCAGTCCGGCATCCGTCAGCCGGATCTCGGTCTCGCGCGTGAGGGCGGTTTCGCTGATCTTGCCGAGCACCGACAAGTCAATGGTGTGGTCTTCGCCGAGCTTCTCGCTCCAGGCGGGAAAACGGCTGCGCAGCTCGCGCAGCACGTTCTGGCGGGCATCGAGCTCGACCCGGTGGCGCTGGCCGTAGTCGAAAGCCACGGTTTCCACGGCCGCGTAGCGATCGAGGGCCCAGGCCAGGCATGTCGTGGAATCCTGCCCGCCGGAGAACAGGACGAGTGCTTTGCGGGTGTCCATCAGCTGACGCCCTCCGCAAAGCCGGGCGCAGGAGCGGACGGCACCGTGCAGCAGGGCGCGCCGCCACTGCCGCCGCACAGGAATATGTCGAGAAAGAGAATGAAGCGTTTCATCAAGAAAACCTGCTGACTATGGCGCTGGCAAGCGCAGGGTAGCACGATATCCCCTGGGTCCTCCGATAGCCTCGCGACGGGCCTTCTGCCCGCAAGCCGTTCCCCAATGCGCCTGGCCTCGTTATATTGCATGGGCCCTGAAGCATGTTTTTTTCACTCCCATCGCGCGAGGCCGGCGTGCATCCTTTCGCCCCCTTCATCCGCTACTTCGTCGAAGTCGCGGGCCCCCGCGCCGGCCCCCGGGCGCCCGCCCCCCCACACCCCCCCCCGGGCGCCCGCCCCC
>NZ_JADGHH010000266.1 GCF_019689535.1 Pigmentiphaga sp. | reverse complement strand
GCCTCGTGGTGCAACACCCAGCCCTGGCAGGTGGTGGTGACCTCGGGCGCCGGCACGGAGCGCTTTCGCGAAGCCCTGGGCGCGCACGTGGCGAGCCATCCCGAGATCGAACCGGATTTCCCCTTCCCGCGCGAATACCCGGGCGTGTATCGCGAGCGGCGGCGCGAATGCGGCTTCCAGCTATACGAGAGCGTGGGCATCAAGCGGGGCGACCGCGAGGCCTCGGCCCGCCAGGGGGCGGAGAACTTCCGTTTCTTCGGGGCGCCGCACGTGGCCATCATCACCACGCCCGAGGCGCTGGGAGTGTACGGCGCGGTAGATTGCGGCGCCTACGTGAGCAATTTCATGCTGGCCGCGCAAAGCCTGGGCGTGGCGACCATCGCGCAGGCGGCGCTGGCGGGCTATTCACCTTTCATCCGCGCCCATTTCGGCATTCCCGAAGACCAGCGCATCGTGTGCGGCATCTCGTTTGGCTATGCGGACCTCGAGCACCCGGCCAATGGGTTCCGGACGACGCGGGCGCCCATCGGGGACGTGGTGCGGTGGGTGGAGGGTTGATAAAAATCCTCACGGTTACAAGGATTTCTTGGAAGTCGGACGATTTCTGCCATAAATCCTTACGACCTTGTGGATTGGTTGTGCAGCTACGGTGAAGACTTTAGAATCCTCACAATCGTGAGGATTCCATGAAGATCACCATAGATACACCGCAAGCGCTCGGCCCCGTCGTCCGCGCCACCCGCAAAGCTCAAGGCCTTCGTCAGGACGATGCCGCCGGCGCCATTGGCGTGAGCGAAAACTTTCTCGGCAAGATCGAGCGGGGGGGCGAGACGGCCCAGTGGGGCAAACTGTTCCAGGTGCTCAAGGGGCTGGGGATTCGAGTCGTGCTCGATGTGCCGGAAGAGGCCGCCGAGCGCGTGGCCCGCGCGATGGAGCGGGATACAGGCGAGCCATGAGTGAGCGCGCCCTCCTCGTCAGCATCGGCGATCTCCCCGTGGGCGAGCTCCGGGAGCAGAACGGCGTTTGGACCTTCCAGTACAGCGATACCTGGCTGCGCTTCGACGGGCGCCATCCGCTGAGCCCGCATTTACCCTTGCAGCGCGAGCCATTCATCGACGGGGCCAGCGTCCGCCCGGTGCAATGGTATTTCGACAACCTGCTGCCCGAGGAAGGGCAGAGAACGCTGCTCGCGGCGGATGCCCGCCTCGATGCCGCGGACGCCTTCGGCCTGCTGAGTTGGTATGGCGCCGAAACGGCGGGCTCGCTTACGCTGCTTCCGCCGGACGCACCGGCAAACGCGGGCGCTGAAGCGCTCCGGACACTCTCCGATGCCGAGCTGTCTCAACGTATTCGCCAGCTGCCGCGCGTCCCGCTCACACATGGCGCCGTCAAGCGCATGTCGCTAGCAGGCGCGCAGCACAAGCTCGCGGTCGTCATGCGCGATGGCGTGCTCTACGAACCTTCTGGGGCCTCGGCATCGCTCCATATCCTGAAACCCGAACATCCGGATCCCGATTATCCGCACTCGGTGGCCAACGAATGGTTTGTCATGCGCCTGGCGGCCGAATCCGGGCTCGCGGTTCCGCCGGTACACCGCCGCTATGTCCCCGAACCGGCTTACATCGTGGACCGGTTCGACCGCATCGTACGCAACGGGAAGATAGAACGCCTGCATGCCATCGATGCCTGTCAGCTGCTGGGTCTTGACCGCAGCTTCAAGTACCAGCAAGGCAGCATCGCGAATCTTTCCCGGCTGGCTGACGCCTGCCGAAGCCCGGCTGTCGCGCGCACGCGCTTATTCACGTGGGTGGTTTTCAACGTACTGACGGGCAATGGCGATGCGCACCTGAAAAACCTGAGCTTTCTGATTACAGGCGCGGGCGTGCAGCTGGCCCCGCACTACGATCTGATCAGCACGGCAGTCTACGAGTCACGCGCCTTCGACAAACCGGATTGGCCGCAGTCCACGCACTTGGCGTGGCCCATCCTGGATGCAAGGCGCTTTGCCGAGGTTGATCGGCAATTGATGATCGCAGCGGGCGTCGAGCTGGGCTTGAACCGCGGCACGGCGGAGCGTTTGCTGGACGAATGCCGCCGCCGCATCGTGCCGGCCGCCGAGCATGTGTACGCGGCCTTCGAAGCGAGGACCGGAGAAGCTGGCTTGCAATCCCCGGCAACGCGAGCGGGGGAGGCGCGCTGCTTGCGCGCGATTATCCACGCCGTCATACGCGAAATGACCGAGCGGCTTTCCTGAGCCGCCTACAACCCTGCCAGCCCGCGCGCGGCCACCACCGCTTCGGTGCGGTTGCGCACGTCGAGCGCGCGGAAGATCGCGGCCAGGTGGATCTTGACGGTGCCTTCGCTGATGCCGAGGTCGCGCGCAATGAGTTTGTTGGGCTTGCCTTCTGAAAGCAGGCGCAAGACGTCGATCTGCCGTTCGGTAAGCAGGCTGCGCAGTTGATCGAGCGAGGCGGCGCGGGCTTCCCCGGCCGGCTCGGCGACGCGAGGCGGCGTCGTGGCGGGGGAGGCGATGCCGGAGAGCATCATCTGCGGCACGAATACGCCGCCGGCGAGCACGAGCCGCACGGCCGAGAGCATGACGTCGGGCGAGTAGGCCTTGGGGATGTAACCGAGCGCGCCGAGTTCGATGGCGGCACGCATGACGTCGGGATCTTCGACGCCGGAGAGCACGATGATGGGCAGCGCAGGCAGCCGCTCGCGCAACTCGGCGATGTGCTGGTGCCCTGCCGCGCCGGGCATGGTGATGTCAATTAAAGCCAGGTCGAGATCTTCGGTGGCTTCGCGCCGGAGCTCGTCGACGCTGAGCGCGGTCTTGAACTCGACGTCGGGGCCGAGTTCTGCCAGCTTTACCTTGACGGCCTCGATGACCAACCGGTGATCATCGGCGATCAGGATTTTCATTTTTCCCCCATTTGCCTGACGACGTAAAGATAGTCGCGCCGGCCTCTCCAGGCAAGCCTGCCAGGCCCCACCAAAGGCATAGGCCGCACGAAATAGCCGCCCGTGCGGGCGGCTATCGGATCGCGGGCGAAGGGAGAGTCTTAGGCTCGTGCGTCCGCCGCCCAGCCTTATTGGGGCTCCACGCCCGCATCCTGGACGAGCTTGGTGAGCACGGGAATCTCTGACTGGATGAGCTTGAGGAAGTCTGCCTGGGTGCCCGGCATGGTCTCGACGCCCAGGGGCCCGAATTTCTCTTCCGTCGAAGGCAGCTTGAGCATGGCCTGCACGGCGCCGGTGAGGGTGTCGATCACGTCTTGCGGCAGGCCGCGCGGCCCGACGAGCGCGATCCATGCGCTCATGACGAGCCCCGGGAAGAATTCGGTGAGCGCAGGCAGGTCGGGCATGGCATGCGTGCGCTTGGGGCCGGTCGATGCGAGCGCGCGCAGGCGCCCGGACTGCACGTACGGGAAGGTCGAGGCGCCGCCTTCGAACATCATGTCCACCTGGCCGCCGAGCAGGTCGTTCATGGCGGGGGCGCTGCCCTTGTAGGGCACGTGCAGGATGTCGATGCCTGCGCGCTGGCGGAACATTTCGCCGGTCAGGTGATGCGTGCCGCCGCGGCCGAGCGAGGCGTAGGTGAGCTTGCCGGGCCGCGCCTTGGCGTAGTCGATGAGCTCCTGCACGGTCTTCACCGGAATCGAATTGTTCACCACCAAATAGAACGGCGTGGAGAACATCGTGGTCACGGGCGTGAGGTCGCGCATCGGGTCGGTGCGCAGGTTTTTCATCTTGACATCCTCCCCGGTCTGAAGGCCGGAGATTCCTACGGCGCTCAGGAGCGGCATTGAGCCGCCCCTGAGTCGCTTCGGTGGGTTCCTGCTGCTGG
>NZ_JADGHH010000045.1 GCF_019689535.1 Pigmentiphaga sp. | reverse complement strand
GGGGGGTGGGCCACGCGCCGGCGGGGGCGGCCTGGCGGGCCCGCACGTCGGCGGCGTTCGGGTTCATGGCTCGGCCCCCAGCAAACGTTTCGCAAAGGCGCGCCCCGTCTCGGCGGTGCCGAGATTGCCGCCCACGTCGCGCGTCGATTCCCCGGCCTCCACGGCGGCGGCCGCGGTCCGCACGATGGCATCGGCGGCGGCGACGTATGCGGCCTGGCCGGTGCGGCGCCCATGCCAATCGAGCAATTGGCCCGCCGAGAGGATCAGCGAGAACGGGTTGGCAATGTTCTGGCCGGCGATGTCGGGCGCCGAGCCGTGTGCGGCCTGCCCCATGGCGTGCCGGGCGCCCATGTTGAGCGATCCGCCCAGGCCCAGGCTGCCGGACAGCTCGGCGGTGAGGTCGGACAGGATGTCGCCGAACATGTTGGTGGTGACGATGACATCGAAGCGCTGCGGTGCGCGGACCACGTGCGCCATCATGGCATCGACGATGAAATCGTCCACGGTGACATCGGGGAATTCCTGCGCGACCTTTCGGCACTCTTCGATGAACATGCCATCGCCGACCTTGAGAACGTTGGCCTTGTGGACGATGCTGACGTGCTTGCGTCGCGCGCGGGCCAGCTCGAAGGCCGCGCGGGCGATGCGTGCGCAGCAGGCCCGCGTGATGCGGCGCAGGGATACGACCACGTCTTCGGTGACCAGCATCTCGCTGCGGCCCGAGGCGATGTTGCGGTCGGCGTAGAAGCCCTCGGTGTTCTCGCGCACGACCACGAGGTCGAAGGCGTCGACCTTGTGCGGCACGCCGCGCCATGTACGGGCCGGGCGGATGTTGGCGTACAGGTCGAGTTCCTTGCGGAAGAACATCGAGGGGTTGATTTCGCCCTTGCTTTCGTCCTTGAAGTCAAAGGTGGCCATGGGGCCGAGCATGAGGCCATCGGCAGCGCGCACTTTCTCGAGCAGCGCGGGGGTGACGGTCGCGCCGTGCCGCTGCAGGCTTTCATGCCCGGCAACATCGTGTTCCAGGGCAAGGTTCAAACCGAAGCGCTGCGACGCCGCGTGCAGGACTTCGACGGTGGCCGCCATGGTTTCGGGACCGATTCCGTCGCCGGGAAGGATGACGATTTTCATGATAGATACCTGGTGTGGGAGGGCGATGGTCTTGCCCTAGGGCCGTCTTAGTCGATGCGGGCTTGGGTGCTCTTGACCAGGCGCTCGTACTTGGCCATTTCGGCGCGCACGAACTGGCTGAAACGCTCCGGCGGCATTGGGTCGACCGCGCTGCCTTCGGCCTGGAACCGGCTGCGCAGTTCCGGTTTCTGCGTGATCCGATTGATGTGGCCGGCAAGCAGCTCGACGATGCGGGTCGGCGTCGCGGCCGGTGCGAAATAACCGCCCCATAGACTGAATTCGAACCCCGGCAGGATTTGCGCGACCGTCGGCACTCCCGGCAGCGCTGCCACCGGTTCGAGCGACGAGACCGCCAGCGCCCGCACTCGCCCGCCCTGGATGTGGGGCATGATGGACGAAGCGCTGGCAAAGAAGCAATGCACTTGGCCGCCGATCAGGTCAGAGATGGCCTGGCCCGCGCCCTTGTATGGGATGTGCGTCATGTCGACCTTCGCGCGCGATGCGAGCTCAGCGGCGGCCAGGTGGCCGGGCGTCGCGGTTCCCGATGAAGCGTAGGCGATGGTTCCGGGTTTGGTGCGCGCCGCTTGCAGCAGTTCTTCGACGCTGCCGAAGGGCGAGTTGGCAGGAACGGCGAGCACCAGCGGAGCGTTTCCGACTAGGGCGATCGCGCGCAGGTCTTTTTGGGCATCGTAGCCCGGGTCTTTCATCGCGAAGCCGTTGATGGCGATTTCGCCGGTTTGGCCGAGCAGCAAGGTATGGCCGTCGGGCGTTGCGCGGGTAACCTGCCGGGTACCGAGCGCGCCGCTGGCGCCGGGCCGGTTTTCCACGATCACGGATTGCCCGAGCGCCTGCGACAAATCCTGGGCGAGCAAACGGGCAAACACGTCTCCTTGGCCGCCCGGGGCATAGGGCACGATGACGGTAACTGGCTTGGTCGGATAGGCGGTGTCTGCCCCCGCGGGCGTGCACATCGAGGCGCACCAGAGGGCCGCGCCAGCCTTGAGGACGAATCGTCGCTGCATGAAATGCCTCCGTAATCGTTATCGAATTCATGACCGTGTTCGACGCGCATCATTGCCGCATCGGCTAATCAAGTAAATTGCAAAAATTCTTTCAATTGATACGTTGATCGTATGAATTTCGATCTCTCCGATCTTCGGGCCTTCGTGACGGTGGCGCAGCTAGGCAGCTTCCGCGCCGCGGCGCAGTCTCTGCACGTCTCGCAACCGGCGTTGTCGCGGCGCGTGGACAAGCTCGAGCAGGCGCTCGGCATGCGCTTATTCGAGCGCAGCACCAGGAAGGTCGAGCTCAACGCGATGGGCCGCGCCTTTCTTCCCCGCGCCCAGCACGTGCTTTCCGAATTGGAGGGCGCCTTGCTAGGGATGGTCGATCTGTCGGAGCGCATACGTGGGCTGGTCACGGTGGCGTGCATTCCCTCTGCCGTCGATAACTTCGTTGCCCGCGCCGCCAGCATTTTTCATGCGCGTTTCCCGCGTATCCGGCTCCGGGTGCTGGATCAATCCGCGACTGACGTGCTGCTCGCGGTTTCACGATCGGAGGCGGACTTCGGCATCAGCTACCTCGGCATCCGCGAGCCAGACCTTGAGTTCCAAGAGCTGGCGCGGGAGCCGTTCGTGCTGGCTTGTCGGCCTGACCATCCGCTGGCGCAACGGCGCCGGGTGCGGTGGGCGGAATTGGCCGACGTGGACTGCATCGGCCTGGCTTCCGGGAGCGGCAACCGGCTGCTGATCGACCAGGGGCTGGCCCAGCTCGCGGCGCGGCCGCGGTGGATAGGGGAAGTGCTGCATGTGCCGGCGCTGTTGAGCGTGATCCAGGCGGGGCTCGGCGTGGGCGCCGTGCCGGCACACGGGTTGGCCGGGCCGGCAGGGCATGGCCTGGTCAGCGTTGAGCTGGTCGAGCCGTTGTTGAGCAGGCAGGTGGGCATTCTTTCGAAGCGAGGGCAGCCGGCCTCGCCTGCCGTCCAGGCGTTCAGGGACGTCGTCGTGGCCGAAGCCAAGGCTCGGGCGCAGAAGCGTCCCATCCGGAATGCCCGCGAGCAGGCGGGCCGCCGCAGTGCCTGACGGGGCGCCGTCCGACGCGTGCGAGGCCAGTGGGCCAGCGGCGCAGGGTATGCTTGGGTTCTGCCAAAACCTCAGGTTCGGAGTGCGATTCCATGAAATGGCCGAGTCAGCCGAAGCAGAATAAACCGGGTCTGCCGGGAGGGCGCCAGGGGCCGGGAAACCGGCCGCTCGGCAGCCCGACCATGCCCCCGCGGCGGGTATGGCTCATCTTTCTCCTGGTGTTGCTCGTCAATTACCTCGTGGCGCGCTTTCTCGCTACCGGCGCCGACGAACCGGTCACGATCCCCTACACCGTCTTCAAGGAGGAGGTGGCCAAGGGCAACGTGACTGCCATTTACAGCCAGGGAGAGCGCATCGAGGGCCGCTTCGTCAATGCGGTCACCTGGCCCCGCGCGGATACCGAAGCGCCGGTGCGGGGGGCCGCTCCTTCCCAGGTGCCGCGCACGTCGACGACGTTCGAGAGCACGTTGCCGGTGTTTGTCGATCCCGGGTTTGAGAAATTCCTGATCGACCACAAAGTCGAGATCAGCGCGCAGCCCATCCAGGATAACAATTGGCTCGCCACGCTCATCTTTGGGTTCGGGCCGGCGATTTTCATCATCGCGTTCTACGT
The DNA here is from genome assembly GCF_019689535.1 of Pigmentiphaga sp. GTDB lineage: Bacteria > Pseudomonadota > Gammaproteobacteria > Burkholderiales > Burkholderiaceae_B > Pigmentiphaga. Next base: position 16,413 of record NZ_JADGHH010000045.1, on the reverse strand, counting down.
CTGGCTGTATCGCCGCGCGTCCCGCCAGGGCGGCATGGGGTCGACCATGTTCGGCCTGGGCAAAAGCAAAGCGCGGCGGTACGACCTGGAAGGAGGGGAGCGCGTCACGTTCGAGGACGTGGCCGGAATCGATGAGGCCGAAAATGAGCTGGTCGAGGTCGTGGATTTCCTCAAGAATCCAGCCAAGTACACCCGGCTGGGCGGCTCGGCTCCCAAGGGCGTGTTGCTCGTGGGCGCGCCGGGCACGGGCAAGACCCTGCTGGCCAAGGCGGTCGCCGGTGAGGCGGGCGTGCCGTTTTTCTCCATGAGCGCCGCCGAGTTCGTGGAAATGATCGTCGGCGTCGGGGCCGCGCGCGTGCGGGATTTGTTCAAGCAGGCACGCGAACATGCTCCGTCCATCATCTTCATCGACGAGATCGACTCCATTGGCCGCGCGCGGGGCCAGGTGGCGTTGGGAGGGTCGAGCGAGCAAGAGCAGACGCTGAACCAGATCCTGACCGAGATGGACGGTTTCTCGGGGAGGGAAGGCGTCATCGTGCTCGCCGCGACCAACCAACCCGACGTGCTCGACAAGGCCTTGCTGCGGCCCGGCCGCTTCGACCGTCGCGTGGTCGTCAACCTGCCGGACAAGAACGGGCGCGAAGCCATCCTCAAGGTCCATACGCGCAAGACGCCCCTGGCGGCCGACGTGGATTTGGCCGAGCTTGCCTCGACCACGCCCGGCCTGTCCGGCGCGGACTTGAAGAACCTGGTGAACGAGGCCGCGTTGCTGGCGGCGCGTCGCGACCAGAACGAGGTGCGCCAGAAGGATTTCAACGACGCGCTGGAAAAAATCGTGCTGGGGCCCGAGCGGCCGCTGCTCCTGAGTCATGCCGACCGCGAACGCATCGCGTATCACGAAGGCGGGCACGCCATTCTCGGCCTGCTCGTGCCGGGCGCAGACCCGGTGCACCGGGTAACCATCGTGCCGCGCGGGCAGGCGCTGGGCGTGACCTACCAGCGCCCGCAGACCGACCGCTACAACTATCCCGAGGCCTATCTGCTGGCGCGGATCGTCGGCATGCTGGGAGGAAGGGCGGCAGAGGAGGTCGTTTATGGCACGCGCACCACGGGGGCCGAGAGCGACATCGAGCAAGCTACCCACCTTGCGCGCAACATGGTGATGCGCTGGGGCATGAGCGACAAGCTGGGCATGGTACAGCTCGCACCAAGGCAGAACCCCTACCTCGGGGGCGCAGGCCCAGGCGAGCTAGCTTGCAGCGAAGAGACGGCCCGCCTGGTGGATTTGGAAGTCCAGCGCATCATCCACAGCTGCCACGAACGCGCACTGAGCCTGTTGCGCGAGCACCGGGCACAGCTCGATGCGCTGGTGCGTGCCCTGTTGGAAAGGGAAACGCTGGACGAGAAGGAAATCTTGGAGGTGACGGGCTTGCCGCCGGCTCCGCGCTTGGACGAGGTACCGGCCCGCGCGATCGCCGAGGGAGAGGCCGCCCCGCCAACTTCCTGACGCGGGCGGCCGGCCCGTTCATTCCTTCTCTATGCCCGCCTTGGCAATGATCTGGGCCCATTTGCGGGATTCTTCGGCCTGGAAGCGGCGCAACTCGTCGGGCGTGCTGGTCACGCGCTCGGTGCCAGTCGGGTCGTAGAACTTCCCGGCAGTGGGCGTCTTGACCGCCGCGGTCAGCAGCTCGTTGAGGCGGGTGACGATGGCGGGCGGCGTGCCGGCAGGCACGTAGGCCGCGAACCAATATGTCGATTCATACCCAGGGACGCCCGATTCGGCGATGGTGGGGACGTCCGGCGCGAGCGGGCTGCGCGTGGAGGTCGTCACGCCTAGCGCCTTGAGGTTGCCGTTCTTGGCCTGCGGCAGGCCCGTGGTCATGTCCGTCCACATGACTTGTATCTGCCCGCCCATCAGGTCGGTCACCCCCATGGGATTGCTGCGGTACGGGACCGGGACGATCTCGGTTTCGGTCATCTGCTTGAACAGTTCGCCGGCCACCCGGCTGGACGAACTGCCAAACCCGAATGAAAGTTTGCCCGGTTGCGCCTTGGCGAGCGCGATGAATTCCTTGACGTTGTTCACGGGGAGGCTGGGGGGCACGACCATGATTTGTCCGCCCTTGCCCAGCAGGGTGACCGGTTCGAAATCTTTGACCGGGTCGTAGGGCAATTTCTTGAACAAATGTTCGTTGGCCGCGTGCGTCGTATTGGTGGTGATCAACACCGTGTAGCCGTCGTTCTTGGCACGGGCCACCGCCTGCGCGCCGATGAACGAATTGGCGCCGGGCTTGTTTTCGACGACGACGGGCTGTCCCGTCGCTTCGGAAACGGCCTGCCCGATGGCGCGCGCGATCTGGTCAGTCGCGCTGGCGGCGGCGAACGGAACCACGAACGTGATGGGCCGTTCGGGGTATGCCTGCGCATGGGAAGCCGGGACGGCCGACAGCGCGAGGGTGAGCAGGGCAAGGCGCGGGATCAAGGGTGCGTTCATGGTGTCTCCTTATCGTCGATGGTAATGGTCAGCGTCAACAGCAGGCTCGATAGCGCCTTTCCGTGGGTATCGAGGTTGAGGGAGTCGTTGACGCCGCCGTCGAGCACGTCGTCCAACACGAAGTTCATGGCGAAGAGTCGAGGCAGTAGGTAGCGCTTGACCTCCGTCGGCGTGCGTGACGCGAACAGTTCCGCTACGCGCGCTTCGGTGACCTGCTCGACGAGGACCGGCCAATGCACGGGATCATAGGCAATGACGCTGATCGAGGCGCGGTTGCCTTTGTCTCCGGCGCGCGCATGGGCCAGCTGGTGCAATCGGATGGTCTGCAGGCTCATGCTGCGAACTCCCAGGCGGGCGTGAGCCATTCCCGTGGCACCTGGCATGAACCACTCGCCAGGCGCGGCGTGACCGCGGTGCGTACGCCCCCGCCCGCGGCCGGCCCACAGGTATAGAGCGCCAGGACCTCGCGCGTGACCTGCTCCGCTTCCGCTCGGGAAGGCGCGGCAGCGGCGATGCGCAGGCGCAAGTCTTCGCCCTCCGGTGCGGCCGGGGCTGTCCGCTCCGCCATCGGTTCGTGGTCAGCGCCGAAGACGCTCGAGATGCCGATGATGTCGGCACGCAGCTTGAGGTGGCCCAGGCCGAGGCGGCGGAGGCGCTCGCGCACGACGTCGGCGGCCAGGCGGGCGCGTGCGGCGGCGTTCGGGCCGGCGTAGGAAATCTCGCCTTCCGCCAGCCAGCCGCCTTCATAGCAAAGCGTTGCCTTGAGCGTCGCGGGACGAGGGTGCCCGCGCACGCCGGAAATCTCGACCCGGTTCGGCGCCTGTTCGCAAACCTCGGCTTCGCTGATGTCGGCGACCACGTCTGGCGTGAGGTAGGCGCTGGGGTCATGGATTTCGTACAGCAATTGTTCAATGACCGTACGGCGGTCCACGCATCCTCCGGTACCGGCTGCCTTGGTCACGACGAAGCGGGCGTCGGCATGCATTTCCACGATGGGGAAGCCGACGTTCGCAAGGTCGGGCACGTCCTTGTATCCCGGGTCGGCGAAATAGCCGCCGCAGACCTGCGCACCGCATTCCAGTAGGTGGCCGGCCATGGTCCCGGCAGCAAGGCGGTCCCAGTCGTCGTGGGCCCAGCCGAAGCAGGCGATCATCGGGCCGAGCGCCAGGGCAGGATCCGCGACGCGCCCCGTCACGACGATCTGGGCCCCGGCGCGAAGCGCTTGCGCAATCTCGTGGGCGCCCAGGTAGGCGTTCGCACTGACCAGCGGCCGTTCGATGCCCGCGCCGGCCAACAGCGTGCTCATGCGCTCGGGCGGGAGTGTCGTGAGCAGGTCGTCACCGGTGACGACGGCGATGCGCAAGGCGGGAAGCCCCAGGGAGGCCGCGAGCGCCTGGAGCCGTTTGGCCGCTCCGTGGGGATGGGCGGCGCCGAAGTTGCCGATGATGGGAATTCCGCCGCGCACGCATTCGGCAAGCACCGGCGCGACGAAACGCTCGAGCGACGGCTCCCAGCCCGCCTCGGGATGCTGTTTGCGTTGCAACTGTGCCAATGCCAGCGTGCGCTCGGCCAGCGTTTCGAATATCAGCGCGCGCGGGCCGTCGTGCTGGAGCAGCGTGCGGACCACGGGACCTGCGGCGTCCCAGCGATCCCCGGAAAAACCTGCGCCCGATCCGATGTGCAGGGCGGGAGAGGAGAGGGAAGAAGAGTGCATGCGCTCCGGAACGATGTCTTGGACCCGACGGCCGGTTGAGGTCCTCAACCGGTCAGGTAGAGACGATAGGAGTAGGGGAATTTTTCGGGAAATGGATTATTTGGAATAAATGATTGAAGAAACAGATCAATGTCGCTTGTCCGCGGGAAGCACGAGCAGCTTTTTGCGGGAGCGACGGCCGTTTCCCACGCCGGGTTGGCGGCGAAGCATGAAATCGAGCAGGACCTGGGCCGCGATGGACATGCTCCGATCGCGGCGCCGGATGACGTATACCTCGCGCATCAGGCCGGGCGTCTCGATGGGTTGGGCCGAAAGATCGGGACTGTCGAAGTGGAACAGCGTCAGCGCAGGTACGACGGTAATGCCAAGCCCCGCCCGCACCATGCCCGCCACGGTACTCAGTTGATCGAGCTCCATGATTCCGTTCATCTTTGCCGGATGGATGGCGGCCTCGATGTGCTGGCGCACGCTGCTGTCTTGCGAGAGGTGAATGAACGGCTCGCCGCCCAGTGCCGCCAGCGTGACGTTCCGGCGGCGGGACAGCGGATGGTCTTTGCGGCAGACCAGGTAGAAGCCGTCCTGGCAGAACGGTTCGGCAAGCAGCTCAGGGCCGACCGTGCGCATGGACGCCAATGCAAAATCGGCGCGGCCACTGCGGACGAATTCGACGCAACTTTCGGACAAGACGTCCGCCACGTCTACCTGGATGCCGGGGTAGGCGTTGCGGAACTCGGCCAATACGCCCGGCATCCAGCCTGCGGCCAGCGACGGGAGGGCGGCGACGCTGGCACGCCCGCGCCGGCCCGCCGCGTGTTCGCCGAGGTCTTCAAGGGCGTCGCGCAGGCTGACCAGGACACGCGTCGCACCACTCATGAACAGCCTACCCTCGGGGGTCAATTCCACGCGGCGGGTATCGCGGTCGAACAGCCGGACGCCGAGCGCGTCTTCCAAGGTTCGTATCAGGGTGCTGAAGGCAGACTGCGACAGATGGCACTGTTGCGCCGCCCGGGTGAAGTTCTTGTGCTCGGCCAGTGCAAGAAAGGCGCGGATTTGTCGGGTCGAGAGATTTTGGTCAGTTATTTGCATTATCGATTACTCCACCCAAAAAAAGCGATGCACTCGATGAGAACCAATCTTACTATCCGCCCGAGCGGTTCAGGACGTGGATGAAGACGCTACGAACAAAGGAGACAGGAGTCCATGAACACGATTCCAATTGCGCTGGGATGCACATTGGTTGCCGCGGTGCTGGCAGGATGCGGCGGAAGCGGCGGGTCATCGGGGGATGGCAGTCCTCCCGCGGTTCCGCTGGAGATATCCGTCCTCGGCAATCGAGCCGATTTGATCTCGGGCGGGCAGGCCCTGGTCGAGGTGAAGATCCCGGATTCGGCCTCGGTACGTGCGGAGCAAATCCGGATGGTGCTCAATGGCAAGGACGTCACCGACGCCTTTGCCTTGAGAGAGAACGGCCGCTACATGGGGCTGGTAGAGGGCTTGGCGGAAGGCGGCAACACGCTTGTGGCGCGAGCCGGGGATGCAACGGCACACCTCGTCATCAAGAATCATCCGATCGGCGGCCCGGTTTTCTCCGGGCCCCAAGTGGGGTATTGGGAATGCACGACCAAGGTTGCCTCCCCGACGCCCGACAACCCGGATTTGGGCGAACCGCTCGACGAGCAATGCAATATCGCAGAACCGGTCTATCGCTACCGGTATCGAACCCTGGACGGGACCTTTGCCGTCTATGACCCGAGCAACCCACCGCCGCCCGAGCAAATCGCCCGCACTACGACGGATGAAGGAAACACGGTGCCGTACATCGTGCGCATCGAGCGAGGCGTGATCAATCGCGGCAAGTACGACATCGCATATCTGGCGAACCCGGAAGATCCGACGAAGGGGTGGACGCCGTACGCCCGGCCGGCTTCATGGAACGGCAAGCTGCACTGGAAATTCGGCTCGGGCTGTGAGTTCGGCCGCCGGCAGGGGAATCCCGGGAATGTTCTCGATCACGTGGCGTTGAGCCGCGGGTTCATGGTGGCTTCGTCGGAGATGACCCAATACGGGACGCATTGCAACGACGTCACGTCGGCCGAAACGGTGATGATGCTCAAGGAGCACATCACCGAAAGCTACGGTGAGATCCGGTTCACCACGGCGGACGGCTCATCGGGCGGTGCGCACCAGCAGCATTTGCATGCTTCCAATTATCCTGGCCTGCTCCAGGGCATACTGCCCAGCGATGGCTGGCAAGATACGTGGACGACGGCCCGCGAGTTCGCCGATTGCGGACTGCTCAAGCGATTCTATGACGCACGCAAGGACGCCGGCGAGCCGTTCACCATCATGCAGAAGGCACACGTCAACGGCCACGTCTACGAGCAGGTCTGCGAGGGGCCTGCGAACACCAACATGGCGTCCAGGACCCCGTTCTACATGGATCCTTCCGTGGGCGGCGCGGGTTGCGGAACGCATTGGAACGTGTGGTCCGAGGGCAACCTGGCTGGCATCCGCTGCACCTTGCAGGATTTCAACATTGCCGTGTTCGGACCCCGCGACCACACCGGATATGCCAAGACGCCGCTCGATAACGTCGGCATCCTGTACGGTTTGCGCGCGCTCAACGAGGGCAAGATTTCGCCGGAACAGTTCGTTGCCCTGAATGAGCAGATCGGCGGATACGACATCAACGGCCGCTGGCAGCCGACGCGCATGAAGGCCGACCCGGGTGCGGCCGAGATCGCCCATCGGTCCGGGCGAGTGGCGCACGGCAAGTACCTCGGCGAAGTGGCGATCATTCAGTCGATCTTCTTCAACGTGGTGGAGGAACACTACGATTTCCGCGGCTACGTGATCCGCAATCGCATTCTGCGAGAGCATGGAGACCATGCCAACCACGTCATTTGGCGCTATAAGCAGACGCCGCCGAATTACACCGAGCGTTTGTTCGACACCCTGAACGAATGGTTGACCAGGGTAGAGGCCGACCGGTCCGACAAGCCCCTGCGCGAGAAAATCATCGCGAACAAACCCGCGCTCGCCGTGGACGCATGTTGGCGCGCCGATGTCTCGCAATGGAGCACCGACCCCGTTTATTGCAATACCTCCGCCGAACCGACCTCCACGTCGAGCATAGCCGGAGAGGGAGACAATGCGGTCTATAGGCCGGGCGTGGACGAGTGGCCGGTATTCCGGGACACGCGTGTCGCCGCCGGCGAAGGCTTGGCCAGCGACGTGATGAAATGCCAGCTCAAGCCGCTTTCCCGCGCGGATTTCGCGGTCGAGTTCACGCCAGAGCAATGGACCAGGCTAGAAGCCGTTTTCCCCGAGGGCGTATGCGATTACTCCAAGCCTGGCATCGGGCAGGAAGCGCCGGAACCCTGGCAAAGCTTCATGGACGGCCCCGGGGGCAAGCCACTCGGCCCGGCGCCCGTTTCGGCGCCGGGGGAGGGCGCCGCATGACTGGACGGCGCTAGGCGGGCTTGACTTTCCCGCCGTGGGAAGCTGGATACTGCGGGCATGACGATTCCCGATCGAGATCGAGCATGACCGAACAATCGCTTCCCGAGGCGGGTGTGCCAGAGACGACCTGGTCGCTGCCCGTGCAGGGAATGACCTGCGCCTCGTGCGTGGGAAGGGTGGAGCGCGCGCTGCGCGCAGTGCCTGGCGTGCGCAGCGCCAGCGTCAACCTGGCAACCGAGATGGCAGAAGTGAGGGCGGACGACACCGTACCGCCCTCTGCCTTGCGCGCTGCGGTGGAGAAGGCCGGTTATGCCGTGCCGGCCGAGACCGTGGACTTGCGCATCGAGGGCATGACCTGCGCGTCGTGCGTGGCCAGGGTGGAGAAGGCGCTGTCTCGCGTGCCGGGGGTGGTCAAGGCCGAGGTGAATCTGGCGACGGAGACGGCGCGCGTGGAGCTCGCAGCCAGGGCGGGCTGGGCAGACCTGGCCGCGGCGATCGAAAGGGCCGGCTACCGGGCGCGACCGCTCGAGGCGGAGCAGGCGCCTGCCAGGCGCTGGCCCGATTGGTGGCCGGTCGCCCTGGCCGGGGCCTTGTCTTTGCCCTTGGTACTGCCCATGCTGTGGATGCCCTTCGGCATCAGCGCGATGCCGGGAGCGTGGTGGCAGCTGGCGCTGGCCACCCCGGTGCAATTCTGGTTGGGGGCGCGCTTTTACCGGGCCGCCTGGAAAGCGCTGCTGGCGCGTTCCGGCAACATGGACTTGCTGGTGGCGCTAGGAACCAGCGCGGCCTACGGCTTGAGCGTCTACCGCCTGTTGCGCCATGGCGGGTCGGGACATTTGTATTTCGAGGCCTCGGCAGTCGTCATTACCCTGGTACTGCTGGGCAAATGGCTGGAGTCGCGCGCCAAACGCCAGACGACGGAAGCCATTCGTGCGCTCAACGCCTTGCGCCCCGAGGTGGCGAGGGTACGCAAAGGGGAAAGTGAGGTCGAGGTGCCGCTGTCGGCCGTCGGCGTCGGCGACCTCGTCGTGGTCCGGCCGGGCGAGCGCATTCCGGTAGATGGCACGGTGGTGGAAGGTTCGAGCCACGTGGACGAGTCGCTCATCACTGGAGAGAGCCTGCCCATTTCCAAGCAGGAAGGCGAGCGGGTCACGGGCGGGTCGGTCAACGCGGAGGGCGTGCTGGTCGTGCGCACCGCGGCGGTTGGCGCGGAATCCATGCTCGCGCGCATCGTGAGGTTGGTCGAATCGGCGCAGGCCAAGAAAGCGCCCGTGCAACGCCTGGTGGATCGCGTCAGCGAGGTATTCGTGCCGGCGATCGTCGGCGTGGCCGCGGTGACGCTGCTGGCGTGGGGGGTGACGGCGGGAGACTGGGAGGCAGCGATCTTGAACGCGGTCGCCGTCCTGGTCATCGCATGTCCATGCGCATTGGGCCTGGCGACCCCAGCCGCCATCATGGCCGGAACGGGCGTGGCTGCGCGCCGTGGCATCCTCATCAAGGATGCCGAGGCGCTGGAGGTCGCGCACCGGGTCACGGTAGTGGCGTTCGACAAGACGGGCACCCTGACGGAGGGACGTCCGGAATTGGTGGCGGCGGAAGCGGTGTCGGGCAACACGGCTGAGTTGCTTGCGCTCGCCGCAGCACTGCAGGCGGGCAGCGAGCATCCACTGGCGCGGGCAGTGATGGCCGCAGCCAGGCGTGAAGGTGTCGTTCCGCCGCGAGCATCGCAGCTGCGCGCGGTCCCAGGACGCGGCATGGCGGGGCTCGTCAATGGCCGCGAACTCAGGCTGGGAAACGGCAGGCTCATGCAAGAGAGCGGCGTCGATACGAGCCCGCTCGCAGCGCGTGCTGCCGAACTCCAGGCGCAAGGCCGCACGGTGTCGTGGGTGGGGAGCGCGGGAGGCCAGCCGGCACTCATCGGGCTGCTGGCCTTCGGCGACACGCTCAAGGCGGGAGCACTTCAGGCCGTGCGCAGCCTGCATGCGCAGGGCATACGTAGCGTCATCTTGACCGGCGACAACGCAGGGGCTGCGCACGCCATCGCGCAAGCCTTGGGCGTCGACGATGTGCGGGCCGAAGTGCTGCCGGAGCACAAGGCCGAGGCCATCACGGAGTTAAAGCGCGGCGGTGCGGTCGTGGCCATGGTCGGCGACGGCATCAACGATGCTCCCTCGCTGGCCGCAGCCGACGTGGGAATTGCCATGTCCACGGGCACTGACGTCGCCATGCACGCCGCGGGCATTACCCTGATGCGCCCTGATCCTGCGTTGGTGGGAGATGCCATCGACATCTCCCGGCGCACCTACGCCAAGATTCGCCAGAACCTGTTCTGGGCCTTCGTCTACAACGTGGTGGGCGTGCCGCTTGCCGCCCTGGGCTTGCTCAGCCCGGTGATCGCCGGGGCGGCCATGGCCTTGAGCAGCGTGAGCGTGGTGTCCAATGCCCTGTTGCTGCGGCGTTGGAGGGGGCACGCTTGAGGGAAAGGCTCAGTCCTTTCCGTGCATGATGCGATCGATTCGATCCAGCGCGCGCATGGCCGGGAGCACCGACGCAATGTCGCAGCGGCTGGGGCGGCCCTCTTTCAAGGCAGCGATGAATTCAGCATCCTGCGCCTCGAAGGCGGGCAGGGCTTGCGGGACGTCAACCGGCTTGCCTTCGCTGTCGCTTAGCTCATCGCGAAAGGCTCGGTAGGTTTCTTCTTCGCCAATGTAGCGGTAGAACCCGCCGAATGGCCCCTTGTTGTTGAAGGACATCGCCATCGTCAGCAGCGTGCCGCGCTGGCGCGAGCGCATCGCCACCGTCATGTCCATGGGGATGCCGAGTTGTGGATGGTCGGGCCCTCGCTGGCCCCAGACCTCGACATCCGTCTCATCGAGCAGCCAGCAGAACAGGTCTACCGTATGGCAAGCGTGGTGCCAGAGCAGGCTGTCTACCCAGGTGCGGGGCTCGCCGAACATGTTGAGGTTATTGCGCCGGAAGAAATAGGTCTCGCAGACGAGGTGATGAAGCTGGAACTCCCCCTTCCTGACGCGGTCGCGCAGGTATTGGTGGGGCGGCGCGAACCGGCGGCTGTGGGCCACCATCATGGGCACCCCGGTTTCAGCTTGGATGCGGACCAGGCGCTCAGTGTCTTCCAGGTTGAGCGCGGCGGGGATTTCGATCAGCATGGGTTTGCCCAGCCGCGCCGCCAATTCGGCGTGTTCGGCGTGGTGGCCGGAAGGCGTGGCCAGCACCACGGCGTCGACGTCCGGCCGGGCAAGCGTGGTCGCCAGATCATCGCTGCAGTGAGGGATGTTCCACTGCTCGGCCAGCTGCTTGCCGCGACGCAGGTCGCCCACGGCCAGCGCGGTGACCTCCACGCCCGGCATGGACGCGAAAATTCGGGCGTGTGTCGACCCCATGGCGCCTTCGCCGGCTATGCAGAGGCGGATGGTAGAAGACGAATGTGCTGGCATGAGTGAGTCTCCGTGGTAGGCGAGCAGTCGGCGCCGCGCTGCGATGGCGGAGGTGGCGCCTGCATGCCGGTATTGTATGGGGCCCGCCGCGCGAAGCCGCCATGTGTCCAGCAAGGAGAAACGACGCAAGGATTTGGGAACGATAACTATTTTCTATTTTGCCAAGTCGACCGCCTTCTTCCCCGCCTTGCGAGAATCGGCCTCGCAACCCGGGTGAAGGGGCTTTCCGCCCTATACTAGAGCGTTACGTCATTTTCTCTCGTGAGTTCCACCATGCCGCAATACCGTTCTCACACATCCACCCACGGTCGCAATATGGCGGGGGCGCGTGCGCTATGGCGCGCGACCGGCATGAAGGACGGAGATTTCGGCAAGCCCATCATCGCCGTCGTCAATTCCTTCACGCAGTTCGTGCCCGGGCATGTGCACCTGAAAGACCTGGGGCAGATGGTGGCGCGCGAGATCGAGGCTGCCGGCGGCGTGGCCAAGGAATTCAACACCATTGCGGTGGATGACGGCATTGCCATGGGCCATGGCGGCATGCTGTATTCGCTGCCTTCCCGCGAGCTGATTGCCGACTCCGTCGAGTACATGGTCAACGCCCATTGCGCCGACGCGATGGTGTGCATCTCCAACTGCGACAAGATCACTCCGGGGATGTTGATGGCTGCCATGCGGCTGAATATCCCGGCCGTGTTCGTGTCGGGCGGCCCCATGGAAGCCGGGAAAGTCATCGAGGCTTACCATCCCGCCCAGGACGTCGGTGGCCAGAAGATCATCAAGGTGGACTTGATCGACGCCATGATCAAGGCCGGCGATCCCACCGTGTCCGACGCGGACGTCGAGAATTACGAGCGTTCCGCCTGTCCGACTTGCGGATCGTGTTCGGGCATGTTCACGGCCAACTCCATGAATTGCCTCACCGAGGCGCTGGGCCTGTCTTTGCCCGGCAACGGCACGCTCGTGGCGACGCATGCCGACCGCAAGGATTTGTTCCTGCGTGCCGGGCGCCTGGCCGTGGAGCTGTGCAAGCGCTATTACGAACAGGGGGACGCCTCGGTCTTGCCGCGCAGCATCGCCACCAAGTCCGCGTTCGTCAATGCCATGTCGCTCGACGTGGCCATGGGCGGCTCGACCAATACGGTGCTGCACCTGTTGGCGGCGGCGCAAGAGGGCGGCGTGGACTTCACGATGAGCGACATCGACCAAATTTCCCGCCGCGTGCCCTGCCTGTGCAAGGTGGCGCCGGCCACGCAGCAATACCATATCGAGGACGTCCATCGCGCGGGCGGCATCATGGCCATATTGGGCGAACTGGATCGCGCCGGCCTGCTCGACACTTCCGTCTCCACGGTCCATAGCAAGACCTTGGGCGAGGCGATCGCCGCCTACGACGTCATGATCACGAAGGATGACTCGATCCATGCGTTCTACCGGGCTGCGCCCGGAGGCGTTCCCACGCAAACGGCCTTTAGCCAGGACAAGCGCTTTGACAAACTGGACCTGGACCGCAGCGCGGGGTGCATCCGCGACAAGGCCCACGCGTATTCGCAAGACGGCGGGTTGGCGGTGTTGTATGGGAACCTGGCCGAGAACGGCTGCATCGTCAAGACGGCGGGCGTGGACGAGAGCATCCTGAAGTTCGCGGGCAAGGCGCGCGTCTTCGAGAGCCAGGAAGATGCCGTCGACGGCATCCTCGGCGATGCCGTACGGCCCGGAGACGTCGTCATCATCCGCTACGAAGGCCCCAAGGGAGGCCCGGGCATGCAGGAAATGCTCTATCCCACCTCCTATCTCAAGTCCAAGGGCCTGGGCAAGTCTTGCGCGCTGCTGACCGACGGTCGTTTCTCCGGCGGCTCCTCGGGCTTGGTGATCGGCCATGCGTCGCCGGAAGCGGCCGAGGGCGGCACGATCGCCCTGGTGGAAGAGGGCGACGTCATCGAGATCGACATCCCTAACCGCATCATCAACCTGCGCGTGGACGCCGCGGAATTGGCCAAGCGGCGCGAGGCCATGGAAGCGCGTGGAGACAAGGCCTGGAAGCCGCTCGACCGGCGGCGCGTCGTTTCGCAGGCGCTGCAGGCATACGGCATGATGGCTACGTCGGCCGATCGCGGCGCCGTGCGGGATATCTCGCAGCTCACGCGCGCTCGCGCACGCTAGGGCGCGGCGCCTCGAACGGCGCAACGGCGGCTCCCGACATTCCGCGGGGCCGCCGTTTTTTACATGGATGGATCCGGCGCGCGAGGCGCGGGCGCAAAGTTAGCGCTGCGCCTCGCCTTCTTTTTGCATCCGGGCGAGGAGCCTGGCGAACTCGATCAAGAGTTTGCGGTGATGCGCATCCAGCGCGGCGGCGGCGTGTTGCAGCGAGCGGGTGTCTTCATCGCCGTAGGCAAGGACGTCCCCTTCGCGTAGTTCCTGCCCGCCGCGAACGACTTGGACGTTTTCGACCAAGGCGTAGAGATCTGTGACGCCCACGTTCATTGCGCGGGCGATGTTTTCCAGGCGCGTAATGGACGGCTTTTGCTTGCCGGTTTCGATGCGCGAGAGATTGCCGGCGTCGGTTCCGACCTCCATGGCGACTGCCTCGAGCTTGAGCCCGAGTTTTTCTCGCGTCTGCCTGATCGCCGAGCCTATGTGCATGGCGCCATTGTCCGAAACGGCTTGCTTGGCACGCAAAGCGTGGGGCGCAAAAATTTAGGGTATATTTTGCGTTGTAAGCAAAAGTTACATGGCGCCTCGGGGACGGACTACGAAGAAGGGCGCCGTATATGCCACCAAGAATTGCGTGTCATGCAAGCCAATAATGCTGTTACTGAACTGCTCGTGCTCAGTGGCCTGGATAGCAAAGGGCGCGTTGCTTGGATGTTCGTGCCCGGGGGATGGGACATTGCGGCACTGGAACGGCGATTACCGTTTTCCGGAAGTCGCCATACTCCTCAGCGAGAGGCGGTGGTTCCGGTCGACGTGGCACGGGAACTGACGGAGCGCTACGGAGAGCGCCCCTTCCGAGAATTGCCCGATACGCCGAGTCTAGCGCGGTTATTGTCGGACGACATCGCTGCCGTCAGGATCCTGGTCGCCCGCAATCAAGATTCCACCTTTTCCGCCATTCCGCTGTGACGCAGCAGCGCCTCGATGCTCGGATCCCGGCCCCGGAATGCCCGGAAGGACTCGATGGCCGGGCGGCTGCCGCCCACCTGCAGAATCTCCCGCAGGAAACGTTCCCCCACGTCGGGCCGTAGCGTGTCGGTCGTAGCGGCTTCTTCGAAGGCGGCATAGGCGTCTGCGGACAGCACTTCGGCCCATTTGTAGCTGTAGTAGCCGGCTGCATAGCCGCCGGCGAAAATGTGGCTGAAGGTGTGGATCCAGCGCGAAACCTCCGGCTGCGGCAAGACATGCATGCGGTCGTTGACCTCGCGCGACACTTCCAGGACGCTTTTCCCGCCGTCCGGGTCGAAGTCCGTGTGCAGATGCATGTCAGTCGCAGCCAGGACGACCTGGCGCAGCGTCATCAAGCCGCTTTGGAAATTCTTGGCCGCAACCATTTTGTCGTACAGCTCGCGCGGCAGCGGTTCGCCGGTTTGCACGTGGGCCGTCATTTGCTGGAGCACGGCCCACTCCCAGCAGAAGTTCTCCATGAACTGGCTCGGCAGCTCGACCGCATCCCATTCCACGCCGTTGATGCCGGACACGCCGAGGTCTTCCATTTGCGTCAGCATGTGATGCAGGCCATGGCCGAACTCGTGGAACAGGGTAATGACTTCATCGTGCGTGAAGAGCGCGGGCTTGCCGCCGCTAGGCGGCGTGAAGTTGCAGACGAGGTAGGCGATGGGCGTCTGGAGCTGGCCCGACGGGCGGCGGTAGCGCGTGCGTGCGTCGTCCATCCAGGCGCCGCCGCGCTTGCCGTCGCGCGCGTAGAGGTCCAGGTAGAACTGGGCGAGCAGCGTGCCGGAGGCAGATTCCACGCGGAAGAAGCGGACGTCCGGGTGCCAGGCGGGCGCGGCGTCGGGGCGGATGCGGACCGAGAACAGCGTTTCAATGACCCGGAAGAGACCGGCGAGTACCTTGGGTTCCGGGAAGTATTGCTTGACCTCGTTTTCCGAAAAGGCATAGCGCGCCTGGCGCAGTTTCTCCGAGGCATAGGCAATGTCCCAGGGCTCCAGTTCGGCAAGCCCCAGTTCCGCTGCCGCGAACTCGCGCAGCTCGCGCAAGTCTCGCTCGGCGTACGGGTACGCGCGCTCGGCCAGCTCGGACAAAAACTTCTGCACCTGTTCGGGCGTCTCCGCCATCTTGGGAACCAGCGAGACTTCGCCGTAGTTGGCATAGCCGAGCAGCTGCGCTTCTTCGCGGCGCAGACGCAGCAATTCCAGCATGATGGCGCTGTTGTCCCATTCTGGCTTGCCTTGCCCATATTCGGGACCGAGCTCGGACGCGCGGGTAACGTGGGCCTTGTACATGGTCTCGCGCAACGCCCGGTTGTCGGCGTATTGCAGGACAGGGAAATAGGATGGGAAGTGCAGCGTGAATTTCCACGCAGGCGCGTCGTCACTGCCTTCGCGCGCCTTGCGAGCAGCTTCGCGCGCTGCTTCTTTCACGTCGTCGGGCAGGCCGGACAGCTCCGATTCGTCGCGCACGACGAGCGAGAAGGTATTGGTGGCGTCGAGCACGTGGTCCGAGAACGACTTGGACAGCGTGGCCTGGCGTTCCTGGATCTCCGCAAAGCGCGGTTTCTGGCTCTCGGGCAGCTCGGCGCCGCCAAGGCGGAACTGACGCAGTTCGTTTTCGATTTGCTTCTTGCGGGCGGGCGTCAGGCGCTTGAATTCTTCGCTTGCCGCCAGCTCCTTGTACCGTTCGTACAGTGCTTGGTTCTGGCCCAGGCCGGCCCAGAATTCCGTGACGCGCGGAAGGTTTTCGCCATAGGCGGCCCGCAGCTCGGGAGTGTCGGCCACAGCGTTCAAGTGCCCCACCACGCTCCACGCGCGCGACAATCCTTCGGTGCCTTCGTCCAGGGTTTCCACGACGTTCTGCCAGGTAGCCGGCGCGCCTGCGGCCTGGTCCGCCTCCAGCTTGGCCACTGCGGCCTGCGCCCGTTCCAGCAAGGCAGAGATTGCCGGCGTGATGTGTTCCGGGCGGATGGCTTCGAACCTGGCCAGGCCCGATAAGTCCATCAGCGGGTTGTCGGCGAGGTCGGCAGGTTGCTGGGCAGGGCTTTGCGTCATAGAGGTGACTCCGAAAGACGATGGTTCGGGCAGGCCGCAAGCACGGCAGGCCACATGGCCTCCGCG
>NZ_JADGHH010000265.1 GCF_019689535.1 Pigmentiphaga sp. | reverse complement strand
GTGGGAGCCTGGGGGTCCAGGGGCGGGGGCGTGCAGTCCGAGCCGAAGGCCTGGCCCGCGAAGATTTCGTCGATCGCCGCGATGCGGCGCCGCGTTTCCCGGTAATGTGCGCGAATGCCGAGGGAGATCACCACGAGTACGCTGGTGATGAGCAGCGTGGCCCATCCTCCCTCGAAGAATTTCTCGAAGATGGTGATCACCAGGATGGCGCTGGTGATGGTCAGTGCGCCGAGCGAAAGCGCGAGTCGTCGTTTCCAGTGTTTCTTGTAGACGGGCTTGTCGCGGTTGCGTATCCAGTAGCTCGACAGGCCTGCCAGCGAGAGGCTGAACGTCAGGAACACGTTGATGGAATAGAGCACCACCAGCACCGAAACCTTGCCTCCGGTCAGGAGCAGGATGATGAGGGCGCCCACGCCCATCAGCAGGATGCCGTTTTCGGTTACCAGGCGGTTCGACAAGTAGCGGAACCGGTGCGGCATCCATGAGTCCGACGCCATGTTGGCGAGGACCGACGGACCGCCCAGGAAACCCGTGTTGGCGGCCACGAATAGCAGGCCCGCTTCGCAGGTCAATACCGCGGCCAGCGCGACGAAGAGGTCAGTGCCGTCGAAACCCATTTCCCGCAGCACGTCGCCGAAAACCACCGCGTTGAGCGTTTGGCCTTCGACCGGCGCCGCATTCCACAATAGGTAGAGCAGGATGATGCCGGCGGCGGTGAAGGCGAGGCTGATGGCCATGAGCAGCATGGTCAGCTTGCCCGTGCGGACGACCGGTTCGGCGAGCCGGTCGACGTTGTTCGATACTGCCTCGATCCCGGTGTAGGTGCCGCCGCCCAGCGAGTAGGCTTTCAGGAACACCGCCAGTACGAAGAACCAGCCCGCCTCGTGGGTGAGTTCGCGGACTTCCCGCAGGGTGTTGGGAATCAGCAGCGGCAGCCCTTCGGCGTGCGCGAAAATGCCCCATGCAATCAATGCGGCGTGAGTGAGGACGAAGCCGGCGAAGATAGGCAGCAGCACCTTCACGCTTTCCTTGGCGCCGCGCAGATTCAGCCAGAGCAGGAAAAGCACCATCGCACAGGCGGCCCAGATCTTGTAGGGCTGCCAGCCGAGCGGGAGCAGCGAGAACAGGGCATCGGTGCCGGCGGCAACCGAAATCGCTATGGTCAGCACATAATCCACGATCAGGGCCGATCCGGACAGCAGGCCGGCGGAAGGGCCCAGCAGCGCGGTCGAGACACGGTAGCCGCCGCCCCCGGTCGGAAAGAGCTCGATGACTTGGTTGTAGGCGAGCGCGACCACGAAGACCGTGATCGCCGTGGCGATGGCCAGGAAAAGGGCGAGGTGGGTGTAGTTTCCCAGCGCGCGGAAGGCTTCTTCGGGTCCGTAAGACGAAGAGGAGAGTCCGTCTGCACCGAGGCTGATCCAGGCCACGATGGCGGCCAGCGCGATCGAATGCCGGGTCTCGGGCGACAACGGGTCGCGAGCCTTGCCCAGCAGGCGTTCGCGCCATGACGATGGTTTCATACGAAAAGGGATTCTGCGGCTTGTCCGTTCAGCATTGCGCGGCGCAACGGCACGCCGCGGGGGATCTCGCTCGGCAGGCCATTCTATCAACAAGGAAATTGTTACCCCTGGCAGGGCCGCTAACTATTGCAATCGAATTTCTGATAGCTTTATGCATGGGTGCCGACCGGTTCCCCTCCAGCCGTATTCTCGAGGTAAGCATGAGCAAGCAAATCATTCACACCGATGCAGCGCCCGCTGCCGTCGGGCCCTATTCCCAGGCGGTCGCGGTTCCCGCGGCCGGCCGGACGGTTTATTTGTCCGGCCAGATCGGTCTGGTGCCCGCCACCGGTGAACTCGAGGCGTCCAGCTTCGAGGCGCAGGTGAGGCAGGCGTTCGCCAACATGGCCGCCGTCGTGCGCGAAGCAGGCGGCTCGCTCGACCAGATCGTCAAGCTCACCTTGTTCTTGACGGACCTGTCCAAGTTCGGCGTCGTCAACGAGATCATGGCAGAACTCATTCCCCAGCCGTTCCCCGCCCGGTCCACGGTAGGGGTGGCCGCCCTGCCCAAAGGCGCAGAGTTCGAGGTCGAGGCGGTGCTGGTGGTGTAATCGACGGGGGATGGACTTGCAGGCAGCTTCCGACGACACCGGGCTGACGCCGCTGCAGCGCAAAATGCGCAAGCTGGGCCTGTCCGGTGCGGACGACTTCGTCTTGCACCTGCCCATCCGCTATGAAGACGAAACCCGGCTGACCCCCATCGGGAGGTTGCTGCCGGGCATGTGGGCGCAGGTCGAAGGGGTCGTGACGCGCTGCGAAGTCACTTACCGTCCCCGCCGGCAGCTGGTGGCCGCGATCCAGGACGACACTGGGGAGCTCGGCCTGCGCTTTCTCAACTTTTATCCCAGCCAGCAAAAGCAGTTGGCCGCCGGGCGCCGGGTCCGGGCCCGGGGGGAGGCGAGAGGCGGGTTTTTCGGCATGGAGATGGTGCATCCGCGCGTCACCGTGGCCGATGAACATACGCCTCTGCCGGACCGGCTCACGCCCGTCTATCCGACGACGGAAGGGTTGCCCCAGTCTGCGCTGCGCAAAGCGATCGCGAATGCGCTGGAGCAGGCGGACCTGAGCGATACCCTGCCTGCTTGGCTGCGGGAGCGCTATGGCTTGATGGCGTTCGAGGAGGCGGTTCGGCTGCTCCATGCGCCGCCCCCGGACGTCGCGACCCAGTCGCTTGTCGACCGGGCGCATCCCGCCTGGCTGCGCATCAAGTTCGACGAACTACTGGCGCAGCAGCTCTCGCTGGCGCGCGCGCGCGCGGCGCGCCGGGAAAAACGCGCGCCGCCGTTGCCTCCCTCGGACGCCCCGGACAGCCTGGTCAACCGCCTTTTGCATACCCTGCCGTTCGCACTTACGGGCGCCCAGCAGCGCGTCAGGAGCGAGATCGCGGCGGACCTGTCCAAGCCCCATCCCATGCAGCGCTTGTTGCAGGGAGACGTGGGCAGTGGCAAGACGGTGGTGGCCGCGTTGGCAGCAGCCCAGGCCATTGACAACGGTTACCAGGCGGCTTTGATGGCGCCGACGGAAATCCTGGCCGAACAGCATTTCCGCAAACTGGTGGACTGGCTCGAACCGTTGTCGGTGAAGGTGGCCTGGTTGACGGGCAGCCTCGCGCCCAAGGCTCGCCGGGAGGCGGCGGCCATGATCGAAAGCGGCGAGGCGCACTTGGCAGTCGGCACCCAGGCCTTGATCCAGCAGCACGTCCAATTCGCCCGCCTCGGGCTGTCGATCGTCGATGAGCAGCACCGTTTCGGCGTGGGCCAGCGTCTCGCGCTGCGCAACAAGGGGGGCGGGGCCGACGAGTTTCCCCATCAGTTGATGATGTCTGCCACGCCCATTCCACGTACCTTGGCGATGACTTTTTTCGCGGACCTGGACGTTTCGGTCATCGACGAATTGCCGCCGGGGCGCGTGCCCGTCATCACGAAGCTCTTGTCCGAGGCGCGCCGCGAAGAGGTCATTGCGCGCATCCGCGAGGCGGCGCGGACGGGCAGGCAGGTGTACTGGGTGTGTCCGCTCGTAGAGGAAAGCGAGACGCTGGAGCTGCAGACGGCTGTCGACACCTACGAGGCGCTGAGGCATGCCCTTCCGGAATGCCGGGTCGGACTGATGCACGGCCGCCTGCCGGCGGCTGAGAAGGCCGCGGTCATGGATGCCTTCAAGCGCGGGGAGCTGGACCTATTGGTCGCCACCACGGTGATCGAGGTCGGGGTCGACGTTCCCAATGCTTCGCTCATGGTCATCGAGCACGCCGAACGCTTCGGCCTGGCCCAGCTGCATCAGCTCAGGGGGAGGGTGGGGAGC
>NZ_JADGHH010000264.1 GCF_019689535.1 Pigmentiphaga sp. | reverse complement strand
CAGCCCCTCTCCGTACGCCAGCGTCGCGGCGATGCGTCCGAGGGTCTGGGCCCCCGCGCCCGACACCTTGATCAGGCTGGACCGCTTCTGGAAATCGTACACGCCCAAGGGCGACGAAAAACGCGCGGTCCGGGACGTCGGCAGCACGTGGTTGGGGCCGGCGCAATAATCGCCCAGCGACTCGGAACTGTGCGGCCCCATGAAAATGGCGCCGGCGTGGCGGATGCGATCGGCCCACCGCTCGGGATCGACGGTCGAGATCTCCAGGTGCTCGGGGGCGATCTCATTGGCGATGGCGCACGCTTCCTCGAGGTCCCGCACCAGGATCAGCGCCCCGCGGTGGGCCAGGCTGGCGCGGATGATCTCGGCGCGCGGCATGGCGGGCAACAGCCGGGCAATGGCGGCTTCGACGGCCTCGAGGTAGGCGGCATCGGGGCACAGCAGGATGGCCTGGGCCAGCTCGTCGTGCTCGGCTTGGGAGAAGAGATCCATGGCGATCCAGTCAGCCGGCGTCTTGCCGTCGCAGATCACGAGGATCTCGCTCGGGCCGGCAATCATGTCGATGCCGACCGTGCCGTAAACCCGTCGCTTGGCGGCCGCGACATACGCGTTGCCGGGGCCCACGATTTTGTCCACGGGGGCGATGGAGGCCGTGCCGTAGGCCAACGCGCCCACGGCCTGGGCACCGCCGATGGCAATGGCGCGATCCACCCCGGCGATGGCCGCCGCGGCCAGCACCATGGGGTTGCGCACGCCGTCCGGCGTAGGCGTGACCATGACCACTTCGGCCACGCCCGCCACCTTCGCGGGAATGGCGTTCATCAGCAGCGAGGACGGATAGGCCGCCTTGCCTCCGGGCACGTACAGCCCTACCCGGTCGAGCGGCGTGATTTTTTGCCCGAGCACCGTGCCGTCGGCTTCGGTGTAGGTCCAGCTCTCGGCGCGCTGGCGCTCGTGGTAGGCACGAATGCGCTCGGCCGCCGCTTCCAGGGCCCGGCGCTGGTCCACGGCCA
The DNA here is from genome assembly GCF_019689535.1 of Pigmentiphaga sp. Taxonomy (GTDB): domain Bacteria; phylum Pseudomonadota; class Gammaproteobacteria; order Burkholderiales; family Burkholderiaceae_B; genus Pigmentiphaga. The sequence goes on along the minus strand of NZ_JADGHH010000264.1, from coordinate 2,866 downwards.
AGGCGTCGAGGGCCGCGGCCCAATCGGCGCGGGGGATCTCCAGCTCCTCGACGGACGACGCCTGGACGCGGTCGAAGCGGCGGGTGTACTCCAGCACGGCTTCGTCGCCGCGGGCGCGGACATCCCGCAGGATCTCGGCCACCGCCTGTTCGATGGAAGCATCTTCGGACGCTTCAAAGGCCAGCAGCGAGCGCAAGCGCGTGCGGAAATCGTCGCTACGGGTATCGAGTCGGTTGATCAGGGACATATCTCACTCTGCAGAATCGGTTTCACAAGGCCGCCCGGCCGTGCTCCCGGGGGCACGGCGGCAATGGACAACGCAGCCTCTTGATGGAGCGGGGGCGAGCCGCGGCAGCGCTCCCGCGTGCGCCGGATCAGCCGGGCATGGCCAGGCTGGCGCGCGCGAAAGCGTTGATCAGAGGCTGCAACCGGTGTCGCTTCGTTTTCAGGGCGGCCTGGTTGACGACCAGGCGCGACGATATGTCCATGATATCTTCGACCGCGACCAGGTTGTTGGCGCGCAACGTCCCGCCGGTCGAGACCAGGTCGACGATCACGTCGGCCAGGCCGACCAGCGGCGCAAGCTCCATCGAGCCGTACAGCTTGATCAAGTCCACGTGCACGCCCTTGGCCGCGAAGTGCTCGCGCGCCGCCTGCACGTACTTGGTCGCCACCCGCAGGCGGGCGCCCTGGCGCACGGCGCTGGCATAGTCGAATCCGTTCGGCACGGCCACGCACAACCGGCATTTGCCGATGCGCAGGTCCACCGGCTGATACAGCACGCCGGGATGTTGGGCCGTGTGCTCGATCAGCACGTCCTTGCCTGCCACGCCCAGGTCGGCCGCGCCATACTGGACATAGGTGGGAACGTCCGATGCCCGCACGATGATGATGCGCACGCCGGGATCGCTGGTCGGAAGAATGAGCTTGCGCGACTTTTCCGGATCTTCGGCCACGGTGATGCCGGCCTCGGCCAGCAGCGGCATGGTCTCGGTGAAGATGCGTCCCTTCGACAGCGCCAGGGTGATGGGCGCGGCGGGGTCAGCCGGGGCGAAGGCGCTCATCGCCTACCCTCCCGCGATCCGGAAACGATACGTGCCCTCATGCCTGCCCCCTGCCGTCGCTCACGCGACGAATGTCGGCGCCCAATAGCGAAAGTTTGCGCTCCATGTGCTCGTAGCCGCGATCCAGGTGATAGATGCGATCGATGATGGTCTCTCCGTCGGCGATGAGCCCCGCGATGACCAAGCCGGCCGACGCCCGCAGGTCGGTCGCCATGACCGCGGCCCCGGACAGCCGGGGGACGCCCTTGACCACGGCCGTATGCCCGTCGATCTCGATGTTCGCGCCCAGGCGGCGCAGCTCCTGGACGTGCATGTAACGGTTCTCGAAAATGGTTTCGGTGATGACCGCCGTGCCGTCGGCGATGGTGTTCAGGGCCATCAATTGCGCCTGCATGTCGGTGGCAAAGCCTGGGTACTCGAGCGTGCGGAAACCCACGGCCTTCGGCCGGCCGCGCATGCCGGCCTGCACCCAATCCGGGCCGCATTCGATCGACACGCCGGCCTCGGCGAGCTTGTCGAGCGTCGCGCCCATGCTGGAAGGGTCGGCGTTGCGGAGCACGATTTCTCCGCCCACGGCCCCCACTGCGCACAGGAACGTACCTGCCTCGATGCGGTCGGGTATGACGCGGTGGGTCGCGCCGTGCAGCCGCGGGACCCCTTCCACCACGATCCGGTCCGTGCCGTGTCCGCTGATGCGGGCCCCCATCTTGATGAGCAACTCTGCCAGGTCGACGATCTCGGGCTCGCGCGCCGCGTTCTCGAGCACGGTCAGCCCTTCGGCGAGCACGGCCGCCATCAGCAGGTTCTCGGTGCCGGTCACGGTCACCATGTCGGTGCGTATGGTGGCGCCCTTCAGGCGCTTGGCGCGCGCCACCACGAATCCATGCTCGATGCGGATCTCGGCTCCCATGGCCGCCAGCCCCTTGATGTGCTGGTCGATGGGGCGCTGGCCTATGGCACAGCCTCCGGGCAAGCTGACCCGGGCTTCCCCGAAGCGGGTCAGCAGCGGCCCCAGCACGAGAATCGACGCGCGCATGGTCTTGACCAGCTCGTAGGGCGCCTCGAGCGCCTCGACTTGGTCGGCGTGGAGCGTCACGTTGCCGCCCGAATCGCCGGCGGCGCCATGGCGCTCGGCCTTGACCCCCATGCGGCGCAGCAGCCGCAGCGTGGTGCCAATGTCGTTGAGCTGTGGGACGTTCTCGAGCGTGACGGGATCAGAAGTCAGGAGCGAGGCGCAAAGACAAGGCAGCGCGGCGTTTTTCGCCCCCGACACTTCCACTTCCCCGCGCAAGGGGCGACCGCCGGTGATCTGCAACTTATCCATTAATCGCCCACCTTGAATTCCTGGGGAGTCAGGGTACGCATGGACAACGCGTGGATTTCTTCGCGCATGCGCTCGCCCAAGGCGGCATACACCATCTGGTGCCGGGCGATGAGGCGCTTGCCGTCAAATGCCGAACTAACGATGAGCGCTTCGAAATGCTGGCCGTCGCCCTGCACTTCGACGTGCTCGCAAGGCAATCCGTCGAGAATGTACTGCCGGACCTGCTCGGGAGTGGGAAGCATCGCCATCCTCTGGGCTCGTCCTTTCAATAGCGAAGTTTGTAGCCGGTAGACAACAGCCGCAACGCGAACGAGGCTACCAGCAGGAAAGTGCCCGCGACGACCGCCAGGCTATGCCACGGCGAAACGTCGGCGACGCCGAAAAACCCGTAGCGGAAGCCGTCTATGGTGTAGAAGATCGGGTTCCAGTGCGACACGGCCTGCCAGAACGGCGGCAGCGAATGCACCGAATAGAATAC
>NZ_JADGHH010000263.1 GCF_019689535.1 Pigmentiphaga sp. | reverse complement strand
GGGGCAGTCGTTGGGGTTGGGGTTGACCAGCCCGGTCGCGCTCACGCCCATACTGACCCGCTGGTTCACGCGCCAGCGCGGCATGGCGCTATTTTTCCTTTCCACCGGGTCGATGGCTGGCATCGCCCTGATGACGCCGGTTTTCACTTCGCTGATCGCATGGTTGGGCTGGCGCGCGGCCCTGGTGGCGTACGCGGGGGCGTTTGCGTTGTTTACCTTGCCTGCTGCGTTGTTCGTATTCCGCGACAATGCACCCGCCCATGCCGACCTGCGCCCCGAAGACGTCGCGGCGCGCACGGCGGCGGCATCGCACGCCACCCAGGCGGCGCCCGCCCTGCGGGTCGCCGACGCGGTGCGTACGGCGCCGTTCTGGCAGGTGGCGATCGGATTGTTCGCTTGTGGCTTCAGCATGAATCTGCTTGGTTCGCACGGCGTGCCCATGCTGATGGATCATGGTTTCGACGCGATGACGAGCTCACTGGGCATAGGGCTCATCGGCGCAGTGGCCATGTTCAGTACTCTGGTGTTGGGGCGCTTGGCCGACGTGCTGCCGCGGCGGGATCTGCTCGCCACGATTTATCTCGTGCGGGGCTTGGGATTTTTTGCATTGGTGATGGTCGGCGCGCATTGGGAACTGTACGCAGCGTCGACCATCGGCGGGATCGTCTGGGCGGGCAGCATTGCGCTGTCGTCGGCCATCCTCGCCGACATATATGGCGTGCGCCTAGTCGGGGTGTTGTACGGGCTGACCTACCTGGGCCATCAAGTCGGCGGCATGATCAGTTCGTGGCTGGGTGGCTGGGGCTACGAAACCTTCGGGACGCACTGGGTTTCGTTCGGTGCCGCAGGTGCGTTGCTCGTTGCGGCGGCGGCGATGTCGATGCGCTTGCCGCGGCGCGCTACCCCGATGGTTCGCAGCGCCCCGGCAGCGGGAGGGTGAGGCGGCCCGCCGCCGGTCGGCAAGCGTGTCGTCAATTGACCGAGACTTTAAATTCCTTGATCAGTTTTTCCCATTCGACGGCCTCGCGCTTCATCGATTCGCCGAACGCTTCGGAGCTTTCGAACGTGGGTTCCAACCCCTGGTCGCGCAGCCATTTGGTGACATCGGGTTCGCGCAGGATGGACTGGATGTCCGTCCGGATTTTGTCGATGACCGGCTTGGGTGTACCCGCGGGGGCGAGGACGCCGAACCAGCCTCCCGCGCGCAGGCGCGGAAAGCCCAGCTCCAGGAAGGTCGGCACGTCCGGCAATACGCGCGAGCGCTTGGGTGCCAGCACGGCGAGCGCCCGGACACGGCCCTCTCGGATGTGCGGAATGGCTGTTCCCACCGAGTTGAAGCTCGCCTCCACGTGCCCGCCGATCATGTCCGAGAGCGACAGCGCTTCTCCCTTGTAGGGAACCGGCAAGACGTCGATGCCTGCGCCTTGGCCGAGGATGAGGCTATAGAAATGGAAGCTGGAGCCCGTGCCGAAGTTGCCGATCCCTAGTGGCCGCCCTCGTTTTTTCACCCCCTCGATCATTTCTTGGAGCGTTTTGTACGGGGAGTCCGAGCGCACTACCAACGTCGTTTCTGTATCGACGAGCTGCACGACCGGTGCAAAGTCGGTGATGGGGTCGTACGGCGTTTCGGGGTAAAGCAGTTTCACCATCCCGTGCGACACGAAAGTCGAGAGCAACGTGTAGCCGTCCGGTGCCGCGCGCGCCACGATTTCGGCGCCGATCCGGGTCGTCCCGCCCGGCCGGTTTTCGACGACGACGGGTTGTTTCCATTTCTTGTTCAGTTGCTCGGCCAGCAACCGGGTGATGCGGTCGGGACTGCTTCCGGGCGGGCCGGGCAGGATAATGCGCACGGGCTTTTCGGGCCAGGACTGGGCGATAGCGGCAGGGCTGACGGCCATGGCGAAGGCCCAGGCCAAGTGAAGCAGGCGCGGTTTCATCGGTAGTCTCCGTGTCGTTCTAAGTTTGTTGGAAGAAGTCGGCAAGGTGTTGGTTAAAGCGCGCCGGTGCTTCGAGCTTGAGGATATGGCCGCAGCCGTCCAGCGTTTTCAGTTCGGCTTCTTGCATGGCGTCGCAGAGCGGCCCGGCATGTTCGGAGACCGGAGCGACGGTGTCGTGCGTGCCGGCCAGGATTAAGGCGGGAGCGCTGACCGACGCCGCCAGGGCGATGCCGTCGCAGTCGAATAGCATGCGGGTGGCTTGGGCCAGGCCGTCAGGATGAACGGCTTCTCCTAATTGGGAGAAACGCTCGATCACCAGCGCGTCGGGATCTGGGCCGAGGAATCGCGCCGCACGCGTCTGGGGCGCAACGGCGCGTGCGGCCGGATCGAGCCGGGCGGCAATGCGCGCGGCTTTTTCGGCGGGCTCAAGATGGCTGTAGCCGCGAGTCGGCGCAGACAGTACGACGGACCGTACCCGCTGCGGATGGCTCGCCGCATACGCATTGGCGATCAGCGAGCCCCATGAGCTTCCTACTAGGTGCACTGGCGCAAGGCGGAGCGCGTCCAGCAAGGCATGAAGGGATTGCACGTAGTCGTCCACCCTGGGCGAGGCGGCCGCAGGCGGCGTGCTGCCGCCGAAGCCCGGCGCATTCCAGGCGACGACTTTCCAGCGGGCCGAGAGCCCGGCTAGCGGCGCACGGTAGCCAGCCGAACTCGAGCCTATGCCGTGCAGCAGGACGATGGCGTCGTCGCCCCGGCCCGCTTCCCGGTATTCGATGAGCTCGCCGGTAGGCAGGCGGATTTGCTGCAGCGGTGGCAGGGGCGCTTCGAGCAGGGCGCGGTCTTGTGAGCTGAGGGTGGGCATGGTGTCAGGCTTGCGTGGAGGTGGGTTCGGGTTCGGTCAGCGCAGGCAAAATGTGTTCGGCAAAGAGCTGGGTGGATCGTAGAGATTCTTCCCGGGTCAGGTCCCCGAAGGCCATGCGGCAGACGAAGTAATTGACACCCGTTTCCTCCGCGGCGGCGGCTATCCATCGCCGCACGGTCTCGGGGGACCCGGCAATGCCCAAGCCCGCACGTTGGGCATCGTCGAAATTGTCGGGGAAAGAGAGCGTTTGGGGCCGGGTACCGTGTTTGACCCACAAGTGCATGAGGTGTGCATACCAACGCTGATAGGCGCGCCGCGCAGTTTCGAGTGCTTCGCCATCGGTGTCGGCCACGACGATGTGACGGCTCACGCCCAGGTAAGGGATGGTTTCGGGTGGGTGGCCCAGTGCCTCCCAGTGCACCCGATATTGATCGGTGATCGCACGAACCTGCGCCGGCATCCCATTGCACACGATGTTGACGGCATTTTCCGCCGTCCATTGGGTGGCGCCCGGCGTGCCGGCGCCGTACCAGATGGGCGGGGTGGGGCGCTGCACGCACTGCATTTCCACCGGCACGTCCCGTAGGTCGAAATACTTGCCCTGGAAGTTCACCGTGGCCTGGGTGAGCCCTTGCATGATGATCTGGAATGACTCGTGATAAATACCCTGTGCGTGGGCCGGGTCGACGCCGTAGTAGCCAAGTTCATAGGGCGATATTCCCCGTCCGAAACCTACCTCCAGGCGGCCGCCGCTCATCTGGTCGAGCATGCAGATTTCTTCCATGACCCGCAGCGGGTGATGCATGCCCAGGGTATAGACCAGTGGCCCAAAGCGCAATCGGCGCGTACGCTGCGCGACTGCCGACAGGTACACGCTCGGCGACGGAGCGATGCCCAGAGGCGTGGAATGGTGTTCCGCCACGTGATAGGCGTAAAACCCGGCGCGGTCGTAGGCCTCGACCAGAGCGAGCCTATCTTCATATTGCTGGGCCAGCGTGACCGTGCTGCGGTCCATGTGATCGAACACTGCGAATTTCATGCATTTCCCTTGGTGATGGCCGCGCGCGGGGGCAGCGGTCGTGACG
>NZ_JADGHH010000262.1 GCF_019689535.1 Pigmentiphaga sp. | reverse complement strand
GCGCCGAACCACGGCCGGCTGAGGCTGAAGAAACAAGGGAGAATGCTCCCATATTTTTGTGGCGCCACGCTACGTGAGGCGTGACTTTGCGTTGCACGTGTTGCGGCATAAACAACACTTTCCCCGGGTCTTCGTGCCAACTCCCCTTCCCTGGGGAAACTGGATCGCCGCGCGACGCCACGCGATCGGTTTATAGTCCACATACGCCCGGCGCTCCCGGGCACCGTCAGTACGAGAAAGGAAGCACCATGCGTCTGGACAAAGGCCGACAAAGCCGCAACGTGGAAGACCGCCGCGGCGCCGGACCAAGCCTCGGCGGCCGAGGCTCCCTCGGCATTGGAGCGGTGATATTGGCACTCGTGGCCATGTACTTCGGCATCGATCCCGCGGTCGTACTCGATCTTGCCTCCGGCCCGGGCGCGCCCGCCGAGCAGACCGCCGGTCCTCCACCGGCGGACGATCCGCAGGCCCAGTTCGTCTCGAAGGTCCTGGCCGATACGGAGGACACCTGGGGAGAACTCTTCCGTGCCTCGGGAAGCCGGTACGCGGAACCCAAGCTGGTGCTCTACACAGGCGCGACCGGCACGGCATGCGGCATGGGCCAGTCGGCCATGGGCCCCTTTTATTGCCCCGCCGACACGCGGGTCTACCTGGACATGAGCTTTTTCGGGGAAATGCAGCGGCGCCTGAACGCCCCCGGCGACTTCGCCGGCGCCTATGTGATCGCGCACGAAATCGGACACCACGTCCAAAACCTGCTCGGCACCGCCGAACGTGTCAGCCGGCAGCAGCGGAGCGTGAACACGGCCGAAGCCAACAGGTTGTCCGTGCGCATGGAGCTGCAGGCGGACTGTTATGCGGGCATCTGGGCCCACCATGCCAACCGGAGCAGACAGATACTCGAGCCGGGCGACGTGGAAGAGGCGCTCAACGCCGCCTCCGCCATCGGCGACGACCGGCTGCAAAAAGAAGCCCAAGGCTATGTGGTGCCGGACTCTTTCACGCACGGCACCTCCGAGCAGCGGGTGCGCTGGTTCAAGCGCGGCCTGGAAAGCGGGGATCCCCGCCAGTGCGACACTTTTGCGGCCGCGGCGCTCTAGCGCGGGGAGACCGGCCGGCCACTACGACATGCACGGGCCCCGCAAGCGGGGCCCGTGTTTCATGCAGCATGCTCTCGCGCCATTTCAGCAGCGCAGGTGCCGGCGTACATATAGTCGCGCCGGAACGGATAAGCCTGCCCCGGAGGATTGTCCAGCTCCGTGCTGTCGAAAGCGACCTGCCGCTGGCACAAGACCTGGTTGAGCGACACCCACCCCTGCTCGAAGGCCATGGCACAGCCCGCGAGATAGAGACGATACGCGCGGACGGACTTGGCCCCCTGCTCGCCCGACAGAATCTTGTACGCCTCATCCAGCTTGGATTCCAGCCCGTCGCTCCAGGCCCACAGCGTGCGGGCATAATGCGGACGCAGGTTTTCGACGTCGACTGCCTCCAGCCCGCCGTCGCTGAGCGTCTCCAGCACCTTGCTGACGTGGACGAGCTCGCCGCCTGGAAAAATGTACTTCTCGATGAATTCGCCCATGCCGCTGCCGAGCTGGGCGTTGTAGGTGCCGCCCGCGGTAATGCCGTGATTCATCACGAGGCCGCCGGGACGCAGCAGCCGCCGGATCTTGGAAAAATAGGCCGTCAACTGTGCGCGGCCCACATGCTCGAACATCCCCACGGAAGCGATTTTGTCGTAGGGCTGCGACTCATCGAGCTTGCGGTAATCGAGCAGCAGCATCCGCACCCGATCCTTGAGGCCCTTTTCTTCGATCAGGCGGTTGACGTGGGCATACTGATTTTTTGACAGGGTGATGCCGGTCGCGTCCACGCCGTAATTTTCCGCGGCCCACAGCAATAGTCCGCCCCAGCCCGCCCCGATGTCGAGAAAACGCTCACCCTTCTGCAGCCGGAGCTTCCGGCAAATATGGTCCAGCTTTGCCTCCTGCGCCTGGGCCAGCGTCATGTTCGAATCGCGATAATACGCACACGAATAGACGCGGCGAGGGTCTTGCCACAGGCCGTAAAACTCGTCGGACAAGTCGTAGTGGAATTCAATCTGGCGAGCGTCGCGCTCGAGGGTATGGCGCATCACCGAGGCGGCCTTGCGCGCCATTTCGGTGAAGAATCCGGGACGGGAGCGATCGATGGGCGAGTCTTTCAGCAAGGCCGCGGCGGCGGTCATAAGGTCGCGCATGCTGCCGCGAATATCGACGCGCCCTTCGACATAATCTTCGCCGATCGCGCCTATCTTACCTCTCACAAGGTGAGACAAAGACCGCAGGGATTTGAATTGGAAGCCGACCTTGGGATTGTCGGCCCCCAACTTGGTGCCGTCCGGCAGTATTAACTGAACGGGAATGGGTAATGCTGCAAGTTGACGCTCAGCCTGTGAGAAAAGTGCATTCATGAAGGTTTTCCGTGTTTCACAACCTGTCGATCGCGACAGACGCGCGTTACCGGCGCACAACCTTCGTCCAGACAAGCACTTTCCGGTCGGCGCCGTTTCGGTAGACCAAATCCGCAACCACTTTGACTTTGCTTGCCCGGCAATCCTAGCATCAAAATCCAGCGCGGGCAGGGATTCCCCCGAGCGGCGCAAGGCTACGCCGCAACGGCCCGGCTCACATCACCGGATGCAATATCTCCGGGACGATCCGGACGATGGCGGCATCGCTTCCCATCCACACCTCTCCGTCCTGAACGTTGCACTGAAGCTGCATGGAGCGCGCCGCCAAGGCCGCCAACGCGACCGTGGCTGCTGGCTCGAGACGGAAAACGCGTAAATTGTCGAACCGGGCAAGCCTATCCCCATTGTTCCGCCACCAACTGTCCGCCGTCCGGCCGTAGGCGTACAGCATCACCTCCTTCGACCGGCCGCATGCCTTGCGCAGCCATTTTTCATCGGGTAACCCTACTTCTATCCAGGCCTGGACTGCGCCAGTCAAATCCTTGCACCATAAATCGGGTTCATCGTCGATACAAAGACCGCGCCCAAACGTCAGGCCATCCTGGGCGTTCAACGCGAAAGCCAGGAGTCGCGTCATCATCCGCTCGTCGGTTTCCGACGGATGACGCGCAATGACCAGCGAATGCTCGGCATAGTAGGCCCTATCCATGTCCGCAATCTGCAGGACCGCCTTGTAAATCGTTGAACGAAGAGCCATAGGTTTCCTCATCGCCTCGCGGCAGTCTGTTTCCGTCGTAAGGCACCCGACAAATATCACTCCCGAACCGCTTTGCCAGGCGGGTGCAAAACGTCATCACGACGGTTCCGGGCTGCACGAGCCCTTAATCGAAAAAATGACACGGCTTGAACTTTCACGAGCGCGTGCGCTCTATCCTTTCAGGATGTATCCGCTTTCACCCTGGGGCTTCACAACACCGAAGCTTCGATTCTAAAATTCGCGGGTCATTGCGGGAAAATACCTCCGCGGAACCCGACAAAACCAAACTACATGGACAAAAATGGCTAAAGATACCTACCAGGCACTGCAAGCCCAAATCCGGAAACTGCAGGAGAAGGCCGAGGCCGTACGCTTGAAGCAACGCCAGCCGGTCATTGCATCCATCCTGCGCTCCATGCAAGAGTACGACATCACTCTAGAGGAGCTCAAAGCAGCGCAGGCCAAAGGCGTTCCTGGGCGCAAGCGCGGCGCAGGCGCGGGCAAGCAGGCCGCGGCGAAGCCGGCAAAACAGGTCGCGCCGAAATACCGTCATCCGGAAACCGGGGAAACCTGGACCGGGCGCGGTAAACCTCCTCGTTGGCTCGTGGCAGCGGAAGCTGCCGGCGCCACCCGCGACCAATTCCTGATCAACAAGTAATCGCAGCTCACCCATATGGAGCA
>NZ_JADGHH010000044.1 GCF_019689535.1 Pigmentiphaga sp. | reverse complement strand
ATTTAAAGGTATTTGGCATGAACAACACACTGGTTCGCTCGGTGCTCGCCTTCCTTGCGGTCTGGTGGTGTGCGGCGGCCTTTTCGACGTCGCAAGCAGGGGCGGCCGAAGAATTCTGGATCGCGATACGCAATGACCGCGCCGATACGGTCAAGACGCTGCTCCAGCGGGGCCTGGACCCCAACATGCCCAACGAGCTCAGCAATACGCCGCTCTTGGAGGCCATCAAGGAAGAATCGTGGGCGGTCTATGACGTGCTGCTCGCCGACAAGCGCATCGATGTCAACCGCAAGAACCTGCTGGGCGAAAGCCCGCTGATGTACCTCGCCATACGCGGCGAAACCGCACGCATGCAAGCCTTGATCGAGCGTGGGGCCGAGGTCAACCATCCAGGCTGGACGGCGCTTCATTACGCGGCCTCGAAAGGCAATGACGACGCCGTGCGCCTCCTGCTCGAGCACCATGCCTACATCGATGCCGAGTCGCCGGGAAAAATGACGCCGCTCATGATGGCCATGCGCTACAACCACGCCTCGACGGTGAAGTTGCTTCTCGACGAAGGCGCCGACGGATACGTGCGCAACGAGGAAGGAAAAAATGCCGCCGACCTCGCCCGGGAAGCGGGTAACACCCGGCTGGCGAATGATTTCGTCGAGCGCCTGAATTACGAGCGCCAGCGCCGCATGCGGCGGTGATCGCGCCTCTACGCCTGTGCGCCGGCGGCAGGGAACGACACCAGCCGGTTCCCGCACAAGCGTATGCCGATGTCGTCGCCCACCTGGTGACCGTCTTCCTGCGGCATGTACGCCAGCACCTCGGAGCCCGACGGCAGGCGCAGGGTATAGACGTAGTCCGGCCCGCGGAAAGTCTTGTGCACGAGGCGGGCCCGGATCGGACTGCGCCCGTCGGCGCAAATGTCTCCCGGCCGGACCAGTACGGTCAGTGCCCCGTCCCGTCCGCCTTGCGGCGGCGTTTGCGTGGCCTCGGCTTCGCCCAGCTCCAGGCTGACCCGCCCGCCGTCGCCGATCGACCGGCCCGGCAGGAGCACCCCGGCGCCGATGAAAGCCGCCACGAAAGGCGAGGCGGGCGAGTGATATAGCTGGTAGGGGCTATCCCACTGCACGATCCTGCCGTGCTCCATCACGCCGATTTCGTCCGCCATCGCGAATGCCTCGGCCTGGTCGTGCGTCACGAGGAGGGCGGTCGCCCCGGCTTCCTTCAGAATGTCCCGGATCTCACCGGCCAGGCGTTCGCGCAAATCTGCGTCCAGGCTGGAAAAGGGTTCGTCCAACAGCAAGAGCTCCGGCCTCGGCGCGAGCGCCCGGGCCAAGGCCACACGCTGCTGCTGGCCGCCGGACAGCTCATGGGGATACTTCCTGGCCAAGGCCGACAGGCCAACCAGCGACAAGAGCTCCCCGACGCGCCGTGCACGCTCGGCGGCCGATTCGCGGCGCAACCCGAAGCCTACGTTGTCGGCCACGCATAAATGCGGGAAGAGGGCGTAGTCCTGGAACATGACGCCCACCCGGCGCTTCTCGGGCGCGAGGCTGCGGCGCGGGGTCGCCACGACCTCGCCATGCAGCGCAATGCTTCCTGCCAGCAAAGGTTCGAACCCGCTAATGGCGCGCAATACCGTGCTTTTTCCGCAGCCCGAAGGGCCGAGCAGGCACCCGATGCGGCCTTCCCGCAGCTCCATCGACAGGTCGTCGACCACGACATGCCAGCCGCCCGGCACGCGATAACCGACGCGTATGTGATCGAGTTGCAGGTGGGAATGAGGCATAGTGACAAAGCGAATCGCAAGAGCAGATGAATATAATTCGTATTCCCATATGCCGCCAACGCGAAAGCAGGTCTGCGCGCCGGCTCCTCTCACCAACCCTTTCAGAGGCCCGATGCACCGACGCACCGCGCTCTCCTGGCCCGCCGTTGCCGCGGCCGCCTTCATCGCCATCCCGATCCTGGGGCTGCTGCTGTCGGTATTGATCACCGACTCGCAGGCGCGCGACATCCTGTCCCATCTCGCGGCGACGGTCCTGCCGTCCTACGTCGCCACCTCGCTGGCGCTAATGGCCTGCGTCGGCACGGGCGCCGCGGTGGTCGGCATCGCGGCGGCCTGGGTGGTCGCCGCCTACGATTTTCCCGGGCGCCGCGTCTACGAATGGGCGCTCATCCTGCCGCTCGCCATGCCGACCTATGTCATGGCCTATGCCCTGACCGATTTCTTCCAATTCTCCGGCCCCGTGCAGACCCTGCTGCGGGAGGTGACGGGCCGACCGGCGCTTCCCTGGTTTCCGGCCATACGCTCCTGGTACGGCGCAGCGCTCGTGTTTATCTTTGCGTTCTATCCCTACGTTTACCTGCTCGCGCGCACCGCGTTCCTGGAACGCAGCCCTGGACTGGCCGAAGCGGCACGCACGCTCGGCTGCGGCCCGGCCCGCGCGTTTTTCACCGTCGTGCTCCCGCTCGCCCGGCCCGCTGCCGTGGCCGGCGTCACGCTGGTACTGATGGAGACCCTGGCCGACTACGGCGCCGTCTCGTATTTCGGCGTGCAGACGTTCACGACCGGCATTTACCGGGCATGGCTCTCCATGGGCGATCGGATCGCGGCCTCGCAGCTGGCCGCCGCGCTCCTCGTCTTCGTTTTCGTCCTCGTGTGGCTGGAGCGGCGCAGCCGCACTCGCCTGCGCTTCCATGCCGGCGCCCACAAGCGTCCGCCCACGCCCAAGCGGCTCACCGGACGAAGCGTGGCCTGGGCCCATTTGACCTGCCTGTTGCCGCTCACCATGGGCTTTCTGCTGCCTGTCGCGATCATGCTTCGCATGGCTTTTCGGGACCTGGATGCGGTGAACTGGAGCCGGTATGCCGACTGGCTCTCCAATACGCTGCAGCTCGCCGCCACGACCTCCGTGCTCGCAGTGGCGGTGGCCGTGGCGCTGGCCTATGCGGCGCGCCTCGCGCCCGGCCGGGTGGTGCGGTTGGCCAACGGCATTGCTGCCCTGGGCTATGCCGTTCCGGGCGCAGTCTTGGCAGTGGGGCTGCTCGTCGTCGTGGGCGCGCTCGACCGGTGGCTCGAATCGATAGGCGGCTGGCAAACGGCCTTCACAGGTACGCTGACGCTGCTGATCTACGCCTACCTGGTCCGCTTCCTCGCCGTCGCCTTGCAGACCGTGGAGGCCGGCCTGGCCAAGATCACTCCTGCGCTGGACGCCAGTGCACGCACGCTCGGAGCCACGAGCTGGGAGTTGCTCGTGCGCGTACACCAGCCGCTGCTGCGACGCAGCCTGCTCACCGCGGCCCTGCTGGTCTTCGTCGACGTCATGAAGGAATTGCCCGCCACGCTGGTGCTGCGTCCGTTCAACTTCGACACGCTGGCCGTGATCACCGACCAACTCGCCTCGGATGAACGCCTGGGGGAGGCCGCCGTGCCTGCACTGACCATCGTCCTGGCCGGGCTGTTGCCCGTCATTGTGCTGGCTCGGGCCATTTCCCGCGGCTCCCTTACGAGAAGCTGAAAAGTTTGACTCGCCTGATTGGTAATGATAATAATTTCAATTCCCTGACTGAGCTCTTCTGTGGAGAGTGCGTCCATGCCCAAGCTTTCCTTGCTCTGCGCAGCGTTGCTGGTATCCGCCGGCCTCCAGGCGCAGGAATTGAACATTTATTCAGCCCGCCATTACCAGACCGACGAGATCCTCTATAAAGGCTTCACAGACCAGACGGGCATCAAGATCAACCGCTTCGAAGCAGGGGATGCCGCACTGATCGAACGCCTGAAGAGCGAAGGGGCGAAAAGCCCTGCCGACGTCATCCTGATGGTAGATGCCGCACGCCTGTGGCGGGCGGAGCGGGACGGCCTGTTCCAGCCGGTCAATTCCAAGGTCCTGGCCGAGCGCATTCCCGCCAACCTGCAGGGCGGGGAGCCTGGCAAAGATCCCCTTTGGTTTGGCTTTTCCACCCGCGCGCGCGTCATCGTCTACAACAAGGCCACCGTCAACCCAGCAGACGTCGACACCTATGAAAAGCTGGCCGATCCTAAGAACAAAGGCAAGGTTTGCACCCGGTCCGGCTCGCACCCTTACATGCTCTCGCTGCTCGGTTCGCTGATCGAGCGCAACGGCGAGGCCGCCGCGGAGCAATGGGCCCGGGGCATGGTGGCCAACATGGCACGCCCACCGCAGGGAGGCGACACCGACCAGATCAAGGGAGTCGCCTCGGGCGAGTGCGGCGTGGCCTTGACGAACAACTACTACTACGTGCGCATGGCCCGTTCCGACAAGCCGGAAGACAAGGCGGCGATCGCCAAGGTCGGCTTCATCTGGCCCGACCAGGCCGGCCAAGGCGTGCACATGAACGTGGCCGGTGGCGGGGTGGCGCGCCACGCTCCCCACAAGGAAGCCGCGGTCAAGTTCCTCGAATACCTCGCCAGCGACCAAGCGCAAAAGTATTTCGCCGCCGGCAACAACGAGTGGCCCGCCGTCCGTTCGGTCAAGACCGACAACCCCGCCCTTGAGGCGCTCGGATCGTTCAAGGCGGAAACGGTCTCGATCGCCGCCATCGGCCGCAATCAGGTCACGGCACAGAAAATCCTGGACCGGGTCGGATACAAGTGATCCGCCCCAAGGGGCCGGGCAGGGCCCCCTGGGAGACAGGCCAGCGGCCGGTAGAATGAGGCATTGCCACGCTCGCCTAGCTTCGAACGATGCCTTTTCCGTCCTCGCTGCCCCCCGGTTTCATGGTCGTCCACGGCAATCGCCTGGAGGAGCTTCGCGGCGTAGCGGTGTCGTGGATGAAGCGATACCCGATCGGGCCGCTCGAGGCCGAGACGATCCTGGTCCAGAGCAACGGCATCGCACAGTGGCTCAAGCTCGCCCTGGCGGAAGATCCGCGGGGCGGCGGCGAAGAAGAGGGCGCCGTGGGATGCGGCATCGCGGCGGCAGTGGATGTCCAGCTGCCCGGCCGCTTTCTTTGGCGCGCCTATCGCTGCGTGCTCGGACGTGACCGGCTGCCCGAAACCTCATCCCTGGATCGCGACGGCCTGACCTGGCGCCTCGTGCGCCTGCTCCCCACGCTGCTCGACGACGACGTGTTCCTGCCGCTACGGCGATTCCTGGCCGACGACCACGGCATGCGCAAGCGCCACCAATTGGCCGAGCGCCTCGCGGACTTGTTCGACCAATATCAGGTGTATCGCGCGGACTGGCTGGACGATTGGGAGCACGGGCGGGACGTCTTGCGCACGTCCCGGCGCGGGATCGTGCCCCTGGGCCCGGAAGATCGCTGGCAAGCTGCACTGTGGCGCGCCGTGCTCGCAGACCTGGGCGAAGACGAACGCCTCCATAGCCGTGCGCGGGTACATCGCGAATTCGTGGCCCGGCTCGCCCGCGCCGATCGCGCGCCCGCCGGCCTGCCCCGGCGCGTCATGGTGTTCGGCATTTCGTCCATGCCCGCGCAGGCCCTGGAAGCGCTGGCGGCACTGTCGAAGTTCTCGCAGGTGCTGCTGTGCGTGCACAACCCTTGCCAGCACCATTGGGCCGACATCGTGGCCGACCAAGACCTGCTGCGCCACCAGTATCGCCGCCAGCAGCGCCGCCCCGGCATGCCGGCCGGCGCCGGCACGCAGGCGCTGCACGGGTTCGGCAACCCCTTGCTCGCTGCCTGGGGCAAGCAGGGGCGCGATTACATCAACCTGCTCGACACCTATGACGTCCCCGAACGTTATCGGGACCACTTCGCGCCCATCAGCGACCGCCGCATCGATTTGTTCAGCGAGCCGCGCGCCGACCGGCTGCTGACGCAGATCCAGGACGACATCCTGAACCTGCGCTCGCTCGCCGAGACGCGCGACCACTGGGGGCCGGTGGATCCCGCGCGGGACCGCTCCGTGCGCTTTCACATCGCACACAGCCCGCAACGCGAAGTCGAGGTCTTGCACGACCAGCTCCTCGCGCGCTTCGACGCCGACCCCCAGCTGCGTCCGCGCGATGTGATCGTCATGGTGCCCGACATCGATGCCTACGCGCCGCACATCCGGGCCGTGTTCGGGCAGATCGACCCCCAGGACCGCCGGTACGTCCCGTTCACATTGGCGGACCAGGGGCAACGTGGACGCGAACCGCTGCTGATCGCCGTCGAGCACTTGCTGAAGCTCCCCGAAAGCCGCTTCGCCGTCAGCGAAATCCTGGACCTCCTGGACGTGCCGGCAGTACGCAAGCGCTTTGGCCTGAAAGAAACCGACCTGCCGACCCTGCACCGATGGATAGAAGGCGCGGGGGTACGGTGGGGACTGGACGGCCGCCAGCGTGCGAGCCTGGGGCTGCCCGCAGGCATGGAGCAGAATACGTGGCGGTTCGGGTTGCGCCGCATGCTGCTCGGCTACGCGGTCGGCTCCGGCACAGCTTTCCACGACATCGAGCCCTATGACGAAATCGGCGGCTTAGAAGCGGCCTTGGTAGGTTCGCTCGAAGCGCTGGTGCAGGGTCTGGACGAGGCCTGCGCCGAGCTCGCGACTCCCGCATCGCCCGACGCCTGGGGACAGCGGCTGCGCCGGCTCTTGTCGCAGTTCTTTGCCCCCGCCCACGCCAACGAGGAGGCCGCATTGGGCGTCCTCTCCCAATTGCTGGAAGAGTGGCTAGACACCTGCGAGCGAGCTCGCTTGCATGAAGAACTCCCCTTGGTGGTCGTGCGCGAAGCCTGGCTGGGCGCCCTCGACCGCAGCAGGCTCAACCAGCGCTTCCTGGCCGGTGCGGTCAATTTCTGCACGCTCATGCCCATGCGTGCCATCCCGTTCAAACTCGTCTGCCTGCTGGGCATGAACGACGGCGAGTATCCCCGTGTGCAGCCGCCTTCGGATTTCGACCTGATGCGGGCCGATTACCGTCCGGGCGACCGTTCCCGCCGCGAAGACGACCGCTATCTGTTGCTCGAAGCGCTGCTATCTGCCCGCGAGGAGCTTTACGTGAGCTGGGTCGGGCGCAGCGTGCGCGACAACAGCGAACGGCCGCCATCGGTCCTGATCGCACAATTGCGCGACCACATCGCCGCGGGCTGGCGCCTGCAGGGCGCGCCCGATGATGGCCAGGCGCTGTTGGATGCGCTCACCACCGTCCATCCTCTCCAGCCGTTCAGCCGGCGCTACTTCGCGGGCGACCCAGGCTATTTCACCTATGCCCGCGAATGGGCCGCGATGCACGAAAGCAAGCCTTCCCAACGGCCGGTGCCGGACTCCCTGCCACCGCTGCCGACCCCCGCCAAGACGCTGGACTTCATCCAGTTGCAAAGCTTCGTCCGGGATCCGCTGCGCGCCTTCTTCAACCAACGGCTCAAGGTCTACTTCGACGACGCGGACGCCGCTGCGGAAGACGAGGAGCCCTTCGCCCTCGACCGGCTGGACCATTACCAGCTGAGCGACTACTTGGTACATGCCGCCCTCGACGCCGAAGACGAAAACGATGCGCTCGGGCGGTTGGAAGAAGCAGCCCGGTCCCTGGCCCGCAGCGGGCGGCTGCCTCTCGCGGGCTTCGGCGAACGCCTGCGCCAGGCGCTGATCGCGCCGCTGCCGCCGCTGTTGGCCCGTCATCGGGAGCTCCGCGCTGATTGGCCGGATGCGCCGAGCGCGCCGGTGGGAATCGACCTGCCGCACGGCACGGCACGGCTCCAGGGCTGGCTGGCCGGCTTACGGACCAATGGGAAAGGGGAACATTTGCTCTTGGAGGTGGCCCCGAACGAGATCGGGGCCGACAACAAGCGCCTCAAGTGGCCGCGGCTGATCCGCCCCTGGGTGGCGCACCTGGCCGGCAATGCGATGGGGCTGCGGCAACAGACCATCCTTCTTGCCACGGATGCCGAATTGTCCTTTCCTCCGCTGGCCGCGGACCAGGCGCGGACGTGGCTCGCCGCGCTGCTGGACGCCTGGGAGGCGGGCATGTGTTCACCGCCCCCGGTGGCCGTGCGCTCGGCATTCGCCTGGCTGGCGGCGCTGCCCGACCAAGACGCCGCCTATGAACAGGCCCAGAAGGTTTACGAAGGCTCTGCCTTCGCAGCCGGGGAAAGAACGGGCAGCCCTTACTTGACACGCCAGTATCCCGACTTCGCAGCGCTCTGGTCCGAGGGCGCATTCGGCGAGTGGGCCGCCACCCTTTACCAGCCGCTTCTCCAGACAGTCAGCGAGCACATGCATTCATCGCGCCGACCGGGAGATGCCGCATGAACGCCGCCTCCCGCCCAACCGTCCGGCAAGACCTCGCACTGAGCCTGCCCCTGCGTGGCAGCCGGTTGATCGAAGCCAGCGCGGGCACTGGCAAGACCTTCACCATCTCAGCGCTATTCGTCCGCCTCGTGCTCGGCCACGGCGGAGAAGGCGCCGGGTTCGGCCGCGAGCTGCTGCCACCGGAAATTTTGGTGGTCACCTTCACGGATGCGGCCACACAAGAACTGCGCGACCGCATCCGAACCCGGCTCGCACAGGCCGCGCGACATTTCCGCGAGGAGATCGACGCCCCCGACGCCTTGATCGGGCAGCTGCGCGCTTCCTACGACCCGGGCGACTGGCCTGCCTGCGCGTCCAAGCTGGACGTCGCCGCACAATGGATGGACGAGGCCGCCGTCTCGACCATCCATAGCTGGTGTCAACGCATGCTGCGCGAACACGCGTTCGATAGCGGCAGTCTCTTTGAGCAGAAGCTGGAAACCGACCAGACCGAGCTGCTGGCGGAGGTCGTGCGCGATTACTGGCGCAGGCATTGCTATGCCCTGCGAGGGCAGGCCTTGGAATGGGTAGAGCAGAATTGGGGGACGCCGGATCAATTGCGCCACCGGATCATGCCCTTGCTCCCCCATGTCTCCCCCCGCGAGGCCGGGGGCGAGGTGATGCTGCAGGAGCTGCTGGATGGGGCAATGCGGGCGAGGAAAGACGCGCTGGCTCGCCTGAAGGCGCCCTGGCCGGCATGGGCGGCGGAATTGCGCGCCCTCTGCGATGCCGCCTGCGCGGCCAAGCAGGTCAATGCGCGCAAATTCCAGGCGCGCTGGTACGGCCCCTGGTTCGACAGGCTCGCCGCCTGGGCCGCCGACCCCGAGCAGGAAGGGCTGGACCTCGGCACGGGGTTCCACCGGCTGACCCCCGCCGGCATGGCGGAAATCTGCGCTCCCGGGTTTACGATTACGCATCCGGGGCTCGACGCCCTGGCGAAGCTGCCGGAACACTTGGACCGGCTCCCTTCGGCAGACGCCGACATGCTCGCGCATGCGGCCCGATGGGTGCGCGCGCGTTTCGACGAAGAAAAGCGCCGCCGTGCCGAGATGGGGTTCGACGACATGCTGGCGCGACTGGACGAGGCGCTGCGCGGCGAGAACGGCGATCGCCTGGCGCAGCTGATCCGCGCCCAGTTCCCGGTTGCGCTGATCGACGAATTCCAAGACACCGACCCCGTTCAATATCGCATCTTCGACCGCATCTACCGGGTCGCAGAAAACCGGGAAGATTGTGCGCTGCTGATGATCGGCGACCCCAAGCAGGCGATTTACGGCTTCCGGGGTGCTGACATCCACACCTATCTGTCAGCCAGGACGGCGACCCGCGGGCGCCACTACAGCCTGGACACCAACTACCGCTCGAGCACCGACATGGTAGAGGCCGTCAACATGCTGTTCGCGGCGGCCGAAAACCGGGCGCAAGGGAAGGGGGCGTTCCTCTTTCGCCAGCGCGACGACAACCCCTTGCCATTCTCCCCGGTACGGGCCAACGGCCTTGCCGAGACGCTGGTCGTCGACGGCGCGCCCGGGCCTGCGCTCGGCATCTGGGTCGCCGAACAGGAGGCACCAAGCGCCATCGGTGCCTATCGCAACGTCATGGCCGCTGCCTGTGCGTCCGCCATCGTGCACCTGCTGGAAACGGGACGCCGCGGACGAACGGGATTCCGCCGCGGCGAGGTAGTGCGAGGGCTTCGACCCGCGGACATCGCCGTGCTGGTGCGTGACGCGATCGAAGCGCAGGTGATCCGCTCCGAGCTGGCCGCTCGCGGCATACGCAGCGTCTACCTGTCAGACAAAGACTCCGTGTTCGATAGCGCCGAAGCAGCAGACGTGCTTCTCTGGCTCCGGGCCTGCGCCGAGCCGGAAGCGGATCGTCGCCTGCGCGCGGCGCTCGCCAGCCCGACGCTGGCCCGGCCGCTCGCAGAACTCGACGCACTGAACCGCGATGAACGTGCATGGGAAGGCTGGGTGCTGCGCTTCCGGGGCTACCGTGACATTTGGCGACGGCAGGGGATATTGCCCATGATGCGGCGTTTCATGGACGACTTCGAGCTTCCGTCCGCCCTGGCGCGGCGTGCCGACGGCGAACGCGTCCTCACCAACCTGCTGCACCTGGCCGAACTGCTGCAACGCGCCGCCGGGGAGCTGGATGGAGAACAAGCGCTGATTCGCCACCTCGCCGAGCATCTGGGGCAAGACCGCCAGGCAAGCGATGAACAGATTCTGCGCCTGGAAAGCGATGCGGAATTGCTCAAGGTCGTGACGGTGCACAAGTCCAAGGGGCTCGAATACCCGCTCGTCTTCCTGCCATTCGCCTGCTCATTCCGTCCCGCCGACAAGAATCGCCCACCCCTGCGTTATCACGACGACCAAGGCAACTTGGTCGTCAGCCTCGCGCCCGACGAAGACGAAGAGCGGTTGGCCGACCAGGAACGGCTGGCGGAAGATTTGCGCCTGCTCTATGTCGCGCTCACGCGTGCGCGCCACGCATGCTGGCTGGGCGTGGCCGATCTGCAGAACGGGCGCGACAAGCAATCGGGCTGGCATCGCAGCGCGCTCGGCTATCTCGTCGGGGGAGGGCAGCAGCTCGCCCGCAGCGCAGACCTGCCGGGACTGCTGCAGGCCCTGGATCCCTCGGGGGCGCGCATCCGCGTCAGCGCCGCCCCGGCCATCGACGGGCACGCACTGACCGGTGACGACGCATCACACGAGGCGCCAAGCTACCGGATTCCCACCCGCGAGCCGGGCGAACCCTGGTGGATTGCCTCGTACAGCGCACTGCGCATCGCCCAGCTCGCGCCGGCAGAGCGGGGGCCAAGCCCGCTCCTGCATGGCGACCTGAGCCCGGAAACGCCGGAAGCGCAGAAGCTCTACGACGACGACGAAGCCGAGCCCGACGGCACGCCGACCGTGTCCGGCGGCACGGGCATGCACCGGTTTCCGCGCGGTCCGGGGCCCGGGACCTTCCTCCACGGCCTGTGCGAATGGGCCGGAGCCGAGGGTTTCGCCGACATTGCCGCCGCCCCCGAGCGGGTCGCCGACGTCGTCGCCCGCCGCTGCAACCGGCGAGGCTGGGAGCCCTGGATCGCTCCGCTGAGCCGATGGCTCTCGGGATTGCTAGAGGAGCGCCTACCCCTGGGCGGGGCAGGAGAGAGCTTCTGTCTCGCCGAGCTGCGCGCCTACCAGGTCGAAATGGAGTTTTGGTTCGAAAGCCGCAATGTCGATGTCTCGCGCATCGACGCCCTGGTGCGGCGCCACGTATTGCCCGGCATGCCACGTCCGGCCCTCGAGCCGGCCATCGTCAACGGCATGTTCAAGGGTTTCATGGACCTGGCATTCGAACACCACGGCCGTTACTACGTGGCGGACTACAAATCCAACTGGCTCGGCCCCACCGATGCGGCCTACACCCCAGCCGCCATGCAGGCGGAGATCCTCGCCAAGCGCTATGACCTGCAGTACGTGCTGTACCTGCTTGCGCTACACCGCCAGCTGGCGGCCCGCCTGCCTGATTACGACTACGAGCGCCACTTGGGGGGAGCCCTTTACCTATTCCTGCGTGGCACCGGCGCGCCGACGCGGGGCGTGTATTTCGACCGGCCGCCGCGGGCGCTCATCGAAGCGCTCGACCGCCTGTTCACCGGCGCCGGGTCTGCCATGGAAACGCCAGCATGATTTCGGGATCGTTCAATTACGAACTGCCTTTCGATGCGCCTCCCGAGCCTTCGGCCCATCTGCGCGATCGACGGGCCTTGCTCGGCTTGCTGGACCAATGGGCCGAGCGCGGCTGGCTGCGCCGCCTGGACCGGGCGTTCGCGGGCTTTCTCTACGACTGTGAGCCACAAGCCGATCCGCTGGTGGCCTTGGCGGCGGCATTGGCCAGCCACCAACTCGGACACGGGCATGTGTGCCTCGACCTCGCCCTGGCGCTGGAGCGGCCGGACGAGGCACTGTCTCTTCCTCCCGAAGGCGACACGGCGCAGGCGATGAGCTTGCCTTCCGACGTGCTGGCGGGCGTGGACCTGGACGCCTGGCAACAAGCTCTCGCGGCGAGCCCACTCGTTGCCACGCCGGAGGCGGCGGAAGGGGACGCTGCCGGACGCCCGCTGGTCCTCGATGGCCAACGCCTCTACCTGCGCCGCTACTGGGACTTCGAGCAGCGCATCGCCACATCGCTCCGGCGCCGGCTGCAACAGCCAGTCAACCCGCCACCCGGGCTAAAGCAGATGCTAGCGCAGCTGTTCGACGCCCCGGACGCATCGCCCGCGCCTGGCCCCGACTGGCAAAAACTCGCCTGCGCCTTGGCCGCCCGCGGCAGCGTCAGCATCATTACCGGCGGACCGGGGACCGGCAAGACCACGACCGTGGTAAGGCTGCTCGCGCTGCTGCAAATGGCTGCGCACGAAGCAGGGCGGCCGCTGCGCATCCTCTTGGCTGCCCCGACCGGCAAAGCCGCGGCGCGCCTGGCTGCTTCGATCGCCGACCAAGTCGGCCGGCTGCCAGTCCCCGATGCGGTGCGCGCCTCCATTCCTACCGACGTGTCCACCCTGCATCGCCTGCTCGGAAGGCGTCCGGACACGCGCCACTTCCGCCACCATGCGGGCAATCCGTTGCCGCTGGACGTGCTCGTCGTGGACGAAGCATCCATGGTAGACGTGGAAATGATGGCGCACCTGCTGGCCGCGCTGCCCATCCACGCCCGGCTCGTCATGCTCGGGGACAAAGACCAGCTCGCCTCGGTGGAGGCGGGCGCGGTACTGGGCGATCTGTGCAAGGACGCGGAAGAGGGGAGGTATACCGTTGAGACCGTGCGCTGGCTGGAAGAAGCCAGCGGGGAAAGCTTGGCCGAGGCCGGACTCCTGCCCGGCGAACCGCAGCGGCACGCCATGGCCCAGCAGACCGTCATGCTGAGGCGCTCGCGGCGTTTCGGCGCTGACAGCGGCATAGGCCGATTGGCCCGCGCCGTCAACGCCGGCGACCCGATATCGGTGCGGCGCGTACTGGACGAAGAGGCGTCCGGCGATGACGCCCACATTTATGCGGCCCGCGCCCTCGCGCCGGACGCGCTGGACAGCCTGCTGCTCGACGGCCATGCCCGAACTGCGCGCGGCAAGCCGCAGGGCTACGCCCATTACCTCAACGTCCTGCAAACACACCGCCCGCCAGCCGGCCTGCCAGCGGACGATCCTGCCTGGGACGCGTGGGCCCTGGCGGTCCTTGGAGCCTTCGACGAATTCCGCCTCCTGTGCGCGGTCCGAAAAGGCGAACATGGCGTGGAAGGCCTCAATGCACGCGTCTCGCGCGCATTGTGCGCCCGCGGCCTGATCGCGCAAGAGCAGGGCTGGTACGAGGGGCGCCCGGTGCTCGTCACCCAGAACGACTACAGCCTGGGCTTGATGAATGGCGACATTGGCATCGCGCTGCGCATCCCGCTCCCGGGAGCATCCGGCGAGACCGCTTTGCGCGTCGCTTTCCCGCGCAGCGACGGATCGCCCGGCGTGCGCTTCGCGCTGCCGAGCCGCCTGACTGCGGTCGAAACGGTGTTCGCCATGACCGTGCACAAATCGCAGGGCTCCGAGTTCGCGCATACGGCCCTCATCCTGCCAGCCACGATCAGCCCCATCCTGACGCGCGAGCTGATCTACACCGGCGTGACGCGAGCCAAGACCTGGTTCACGCTGATCGAGCCGCACGCGGGCGTGCTCGAAGAAGCCGTCACCCGGCGCGTGCGGCGCACCAGCGGCTTGGCAATCTAAGGCGGCCCTGGTGTCCCCTCGGGCTGTGCAACAATGCCGGCCGCGGAGCAGGGGGGCTGTCTCCGCCCCATCGCTTCCTACTGGAGTCCGTTCCTTGCGCATCATCGATTTGGCCACATTGATCGCCCTGGCAGGGCTTTGGAGCCTAGGCTTCGTCTTTACGCGCGAACTTTCACCCCTGCTCGGCCCCATGCCGACCGCCGCCGGGCGCATTGTGCTGGCCGGCTTGTTCTTGGCGGGCGTCATACTGGTTCGCCGCCAACCGTGGCGCTTTCACGGCAAGCTCGGCGCGGGGCTGCTGCTCGGGGTCGTCAACTCCGGCATCCCGTTCGTGCTGTATTGCTTTGCCGCGCAATACCTTCCAGCCGGATACCTCGTCATTCTCAACGCCACGACGCCGCTCACGGGCGCCTTGATCGGCGCGGCGTTTTTCCATGATCGCATCACCGGCTACAAGATCGCCGGCGCGGTAGTCGGCATGCTCGGCGTGGCAGTGCTCACAGGCGCCGGGCCCGTCGAGTTCGGACTGCCGGTGCTCATGGGCTGCCTGGCCTGCCTGCTGGCGGCTGCTTGCTATGGCCTGGCCCCGTTCCTGACACGACGCTGGATCTACGAGCGAGGCAGCTTCGACAATCTCTTGCTCACGTTCAGTAGCCAGGTCGGCGCCATGCTCCTCGTCGTCCCGATGGCGGGCGCCACGGGCCTGAACCGGCCGTTGGCGGAACTGGACGCCTATGCGCTCATGCCGTCCATGCTGGCGCTGGGCGTGCTCAGCACGGGCGTCGCGTACTTGCTGTATTTCCGATTGCTGGCCAACATCGGACCGCAACGCATCCTGACCGTGACATTCATCATGCCGCCGTTCGGCGTGCTGTGGGGAACGCTGTTGCTGGGCGAAGCACTGTCATGGGCGCATCTGTGGGGCGGCCTGGCGATTTTGCTTGCGGTGTACCTGAGCTTGCAGGCTCCCAAGGCGTCCGCGCCAGAAAGCACGGGCAAGCGTGCCTGATGGGACGCGGCGGGCTGCGCCCCGCCAAGCCAAATATGCGCATAATGTATATTATGTAAAGTCACGTGGAAAAGAGAAAGGCGGCCAGTACCAGGCGGCCCCGCCTCGTTCCCGGGCCATTCGGTCTAACCCGTCTGCGCCATCCCCCTCGTTTCGTTGCGGGCTCATGGAGAGTGCCTGGCCCCCGAAGGCCGGGCCGCGCGTGACTCACTGTACACGCGCGGCCCGGCGCCCACATGGGCGTCAGTCTTCTACGACGCAGCGGAAGTTGGCAGCGTCATCCGTGCTGCCGGTGCCGACATAGCGCGCCACGGCCGGGTATTGGCACAGCGGCCGCGTACGCTCGATGCCGTTGGCCACGACGTTGCCCACGAACTTCGTCGCGATGATCTCGGCCGGTTTCTGGTCCTTTTCGGACCAGTCCATCAGCGCGCGGAAGATATCGTGCTTGGCGTCCTGCGGTACCGAACCGCTTGCGCGTTGGCCGAACTGATTAGGCCCGTCGCCGCCGCTGCAGTGGCCCATGCCCGGCACCATGTAGAGCACGGCGAAATCATCCACGCCCTCGCCCATGGTCTTGCGCACGTTGTCGTAGTAGCGGATCGTGCCTTGCGGCATGATGAGCGTATCGGCCCAGCCGTGGTACATGATGAGCTTGCCGCCGCGGCTCTTGAAAGCCGACAGATCGGGATTGTCAGTCGCGATCACCGGCCCGACCGCATTCACGGTGTCGGTGAAGAACTGGCCATAGTTGGCATAGGTGAGCGTCTTCCAATCCCAGTCCGGATCGAGGTACACCCAGTACTTGGGCTGCTCGACGGCGATCGAGAACGGCGTTGCCCCGGCAAGCGCACCCAGGGGCGTGCCGCGCTCAAGCCCTGGCCACAGGAGTTCACCCTCGATGTTCCGTGCGCCGTCCCAGATCTTCTTGATCGCCACGGCCTCAGCCGGCGTCAGGCAGGAGTTGTCGGTGCAATCGGGCCGGGTAATCCCAGCGACGCGCGCACCGCAGGTGAGCGGCGTGGCGCGGTGTATGTCATGGCGACGGAACACGCCCGTCGCCTTTTTATGCGCTGATGGTAGTGCCCTGCGCGGGCGATGACATGGACGATCTCGACATGCATCAGGACAATCAGAACATGGCGTGCCTGCCCCACGCTTCACTGTGCCCGCGGGTATGCTGCTTGCTGAAGCATGAGCGGCTCATCCCTTGGTACTACGCCTTTCACGGCGGAGCACAGGTGTCCACTACCCATTGCGCGCACGGCCGGTCCGCGGCTGGCGCTTGAAAGCCGAAGCGATATGATCGAATAGCGTCGATGACCCGGGCCTATCCGCACGTGATACGCAGCAACCTTCCACGCAGGCTCGACCGCCTGCCTTGGTCTTCCTGGCACACGCGCGTGGCCGTCGCGCTGGGTGTCGCATGGATCCTGGATGGACTGGAGGTCACGCTCGTCGGCAGCGTGGGCGGAGTACTGGAGCGTGGCGACACCCTGGGCCTGAGCGCGGCGCAAATCGGTTGGTCAGGCTCCCTTTACATCGCCGGCGCGGTGCTGGGCGCATTGGGGTTCGGCTGGCTGGCCGATCGCCTCGGCCGCCGCAAGCTGTTCCTGGTCACCTTGGTGATTTATACCGTTGGCAGCCTCGCGACGGCCTTCTCCCCGGGGTTCCTCATGTTCGCGCTGTGCCGCTTCGTTACGGGCCTGGGCATAGGGGGCGAATATGCGGCGATCAATTCCGCCATCGATGAACTCATCCCGGCCCGGGTACGGGGACGCGTCAATCTCGCGATCAACGGCAGCTTCTGGCTGGGTGCGGCGCTCGGCGCGGGTTTGAGCCTCTTGGTGCTGGACCCGCGCGTGTTCGGCCCCGTATGGGGATGGCGCGCGGCGTTTCTTGCGGGCGCAGCCATGGCCGTCGCGATCCTGCTGGTGCGCCGCCACGTGCCCGAGAGCCCGCGGTGGCTGATTGCGCACGGCCGCCTGGGGGAAGCCGAACGCATCGTGTCAGCCGTCGAAGCCGAGGTGGAGCGTCGACACGGCAAGCTCCCGCCGGTGACTGGCGAGATGCCAGTTGCAGGCCGCGCCGCCTCGCTTGCCATGGTCGCGCGCGTGTTGTTGCACCGCTATCGGCGCCGCAGCGCCGTCGGCCTGGCGCTGATGGTGGCGCAGGCGTTTTTCTACAACGCCATTTTCTTTACGTATTCGCTGGTGCTGACGCGCTTTCACCATGTGCCGGAAGGCCGGGTCGGACTCTACGTCTTTCCGTTCGCGCTTGCCAATGTGCTAGGCCCTCTTCTCTTGGGCCCGCTTTTCGACCGCATCGGCCGCCGGCGCATGATGGCGTTCACCTACACATCCGCCGGCCTCGGCCTGGCCTTGAGCGGATGGGCTTTCGTACAGGAGTGGTTGGATGCCCGCTCCCAGGCATGGTGCTGGTCAGCCGTGTTTTTCCTCGCATCGGCCGCCGCCAGTTCCGCCTACCTGACGGTGAGCGAAGTGTTTCCGCTGGAAATGCGCGCCATGGCAATCGCGATCTTCTATGCCGTGGGCACGGGGCTGGGAGGGTTCGCCGGCCCTGCCCTGTTTGGCGAGCTGATCGGCACCGGCAGCCCCGCCGCGGTCGCCGCGGGCTACGCCGCCGCAGCATCGCTGATGATGCTTGCCGGCATCGGCGCGCTGCGCCTCGGCGTGGATGCTGAGCGCAGGTCCTTGGAAGAGATCGCCCCGCCGCTGGGTGCCGAAGCCGATGTGCCGCCCCGGTAACGGCGCGCTCAAGGCCGGCTAACGCTGTGCGTGCGGCTGCCCATGTCTATGGTCAGGAGGTCGCCAGCCTGCAACTCGACGAATTCGCGCGGGCCCGCGGTGACGGTACGTACTTTCAATGCGCCCTCTTTCACCGCCACCTTCAGTTGCTCCGGTGCCGCCGCCACGCTGAAGACGATGTCGGGCAGCTCGAGGCGGGAACCCTCGATGACGACTTCGTTCAGGCCCGATTGGACAGTAAAAGCCGCGCGGTACAGCCATCGCACCCGGAATGTCGCTTCCCCTTGCGCAAGGGAGACGTGCCGGCGGCGGGAGTAATACGCGACCCCGAGAACCGTGTCCGGCCCGGCCTCGATGCGCGAGCCGTCGGGCAGGCCGAGCTGCCGGGAGCCGGCCTCGGTGCGAAGCCGCTCCGTGAATTGGGGCGAGCTGTCGCGCATGACCCAGCTGACAGTCAGCATGCCGAGCAAGACGAGCACGAGCGCAGCGGCGCTCCACAACAACCACTTGCGCCACGTCGAAGAGGGCTGGGAAGAAGAATCGGGTCCGGACATGAAAAGGTGGGAACAGAATCGCGATCGGCTGCTGCGATTATAAGGACCGTCCCGGAAAGCCGGCCCGACATGCCTAGATGCCCGTTCGACATTGGACGACGCGGCCCGAAAAGCCTAGAGTGGAGCCCTCGCTTTCCCTCGCCGTCCCATGTCGTCTTCTTCCCGCAATCCGCACGCCCACGCCGGGTCGAGCCCCATCCCCCCACAGGGCCCGGTCCATCACATCCAACGGGGCACCCGCGATTTTTGGCGCGCCGTCGTCGCACTGTTTGCATCCGGATTTTCTACGTTCTCCCTGCTTTATTTCGTCCAACCGCTACTGCCGCTGTTCTCCCACGATTTTTCGCTCTCCCCCGCGGCCAGCAGCCTGGCCATCTCGCTGACCACTGCGCTGCTGGCCGTATCCATGCTGCTGGCTAGCGCCATGTCGGAACGCCTGGGACGCCGACCGCTGATGATTGCCTCCTTGCTCAGTTCCGCCGCGTTGACCACGGCCATGGCCTGGCTCCCGGATTGGCCGGTCCTGCTCTTCATGCGCGCGCTCATGGGCATCACGTTGAGCGGGTTGCCAGCGGTCGCCATGGCTTACGTCGGCGAAGAGATGGAGCCGCGCGCGGCCGGTTTCGCGATGGGGCTATACATCGGCGGATCCGCCATCGGCGGCATGTCCGGACGCCTGCTGGCGGGAATCATTGCCGAGGGCTTCGGCTGGCGCACCGCCGCCCTGCTCATCGGCCTGCTCGGATTCTCGGGCGCCGCCTTGTTCTGGAAAACGCTTCCGGCATCGCGCAACTTCCACCCGCGCCCCCTGGACGTGCGCGGGATGGCGGCCGGCTTTCGCGCGCATTTGGTCAACCCTGTCATGCTCCGCTTGTTCGCGCAGGGCTTCCTGCTCATGGGGGGATTCGTGGCGGTCTACAACTACGTAGGCTTTCGCCTGCTCGCGCCCCCCTTCTCGCTCGGGCACGCGGTGGTCGGCATGGTGTCCATCGCCTACCTGGCCGGCATCTTCAGTTCCGCCTGGATGGGAGACCTGGCCGCCCGGCACGGACGCGGGCGGGTCATGACGGCCGGGGTCCTGCTGCAACTGGCGGGGTCGCTGCTCATGCTATCGCCCCACCTTGCGCTGCTCGTGGCTGGCATGGTCATCCTGACCTTTGGTTTCTTTGGCGCCCATTCCATTTGCAGCACCTGGGTCGCCCGCACTGCACGGCAAGGTCGCGCCCAAGCCTCGTCGCTCTACCTCTTCGGCTATTACTGCGGCTCGAGCCTGATCGGTGCAGGCGGCGGCTATGCGCTTGCCGAAGCAGGCTGGACCGGGTTCATCGGGCTGGTCGCCGCCTTGCTGGTGCTGGCCGCCCTCAATGCCCTGCTGCTGTCGCGCAGCGTCCCGGAGAGTTGACCGGCTCGGTGCCTACATGACGTAAGGGCGGTCGGGCAGCTCGTTGCTCCGCTCCGCACCGGGATAGTGGCGGGCCAGCGTGGCGCCCAACGCCGCGATGCCGTCGATGACGCCCTGCTCATAGCGGCCTTCCCGGAAGGCGTGCTCGATGTTGCGGCAGATGGTCTCCCAGGCCTCGGCGCCGGCGCGGGCATGAATGCCCCGGTCGCAGACGAGCTCGACGGCATGGTCGGCCATGAGCACATAGAGCAAAATCCCGTTGTTTTCGGCCGTATCCCACACGCGGTGCAGGGCGAAGACCTCCAGCGCCCGTTCCCGCGGCGACTGCTGCTGCCACAAGGGCCCCATGTCGAGCGCGCTTTCCACGACGAAGCGGATCTCGCCGTGGCAGCGCGCCTCGACCTCGCGTATGGCCCGCTCGATGGCATCGAGCGCCGAAGGCGGAAAGGCCCGGCGCGCCGCGCGGCGCGTCGTGAGCAGGTGTCGCAGGAATCGTTTGAACGCCATGGTCACCACCGCCCCGAGGCGCCGCCGCCGCCGAAGCCTCCACCGCCTCCGCCGCCGAAGCCGCCTCCTCCGACC
>NZ_JADGHH010000261.1 GCF_019689535.1 Pigmentiphaga sp. | reverse complement strand
ACCTTACCCCCCCTTACCGCGCAAACTCGGCCTCCGGCGCGGGCGGGGGCCCCGCCCGGGCCGCGGCAGACCATCTCCACGTTGCGCCGTCCGCCGTCACGCGCCAGATCATGAAGTTCGAGGAAGCACTCGGTATTCCTCTCTTCGAAAGGCTCCCGCGCGGGGTCAGGCTGACGGCGGCGGGCGAAACCATGCTGGCGGCGACCCAGCGCCTGAACCGGGATTTCCAAGATGCCCTGGCCCAGATCGATGCGCTCCGGGGGCTGCGACGTGGCCGGGTACGCATCGGCATATTGCAGTACATGAGCGAACTGATCGCACCGGGGCTCATTGCGGACGTGCACGCCCGCTATCCGGGCATCTCGTTCAGCGTCGAGACGGGCAACTCCGCAGAAATCACTACCCGGGTAGCCAAGGGCGAACTCGACATGGGCATGTGCTGGGACCCGCCGCTGGCCCAACCGGTCACCCGCCTGCGCACCGCTAACGTTCCCATCGGGCTTGCGGTACTGCCGGACCATCCGCTGGCCAAGCGCAAGAGCGTCCGCTAGTCCGCGTTTGCATTGCCCACAAGAATCGTTTTTCGGCCCCACTGTTGCTTTGAAAGCAACAGTGGCCAGCCTGGCTCGCTACCCGGCCCGACGTGGCCGTCCTATCTACGCCTTGGCACGTGGCCGCCCCAGGTCGGGCAGGAACGCGGTCAGCAATCCGAGCAACGGGAGGAAGGCGCAGAGTTGGTACACATATTCGATGCTGGTCACGTCTGCCACCTTGCCGAGCACGGCGGCGCCGAGGCCCCCCATGCCGAACGCGAAGCCAAAGAACAAGCCCGAGACCGTGCCCACCTTGCCCGGCATGAGCTCCTGGGCGAACACGATGATGGCCGAGAACGCAGAAGCCAGGATGAGGCCGATGACGAAGCTCAGTACACCGGTCCAGAACAGACCGACGTGCGGCAGGACCAGGGCGAACGGCGCCACGCCCAAAATGGATCCCCAGATCACCTTCTTGCGGCCGATCCGGTCGCCGATGGGGCCCCCCAGTATGGTTCCGGCCGCCACCGCGAAAAGAAAGGCGAACAAGTGCATCTGCGCGCTTTGCACGGAAACGCCGAAGCGCTGCATCAGGTAGAAGGTGTAGTAGCTGGTGAAGCTCGCCATGTAGAAATACTTGGAGAACAACAGCGTCAGCAGGATGGCCATCGATCCCACCACGACGCCGCGGCTGCGCGGGGACGGGAGCGGAGCAGGGCGGGCCTTGCGCGGACCAGACAAGTGCTGGCGCTTATACCAGCCCCCCACCTGAAAGAGCACCACCATGGCAAGCAGCGCGGCCAGCGCAAACCACGCGAGGCTGTCCTGGCCGCGGGGAATGATGAACCACGCGGCCAGCAGTGGCCCCATGGCGCTGCCAGCGTTGCCGCCCACCTGGAAAATGGATTGCGCCAAGCCGTGGCGGCCGCCCGAAGCCAGGCGCGCCACGCGGGAAGATTCGGGATGGAAGATCGAGGACCCCGTGCCCAGCAAGGCGGCCGCCACCAGCAAGGCGGGGTAATTGGGCGCGAAAGCGAGCAGCATGATCCCGCTCAGGCTGCAGGCCATGCCGACGGGCAGGGAATACGGCTTGGGGTTCCGGTCAGTATAAAAGCCGACCAATGGTTGCAGCAGCGATGCCGTGCACTGATAGAGCAGCGTGATCAGGCCGATCTGCGTGAAGGAAAGTGAGAATTCGCTCTTCAGCAACGGATAGACGGCCAAGATCAGCGACTGCAGCATGTCGTTCAAGAAGTGCGAGAAGCTGATGGCGCCTAATATCCGGAATCCGGTGCGTTCCGGCTGGGCGGAAGGAACTTGGGCGGGATGGACGCTTTGCATGATGTCTCGGAGGCCGCCTCTGCGGCAGTCAGGTTTTTGCGTGTGGGTAGCGTACCTGGCCTGGCCGCGCCTGTCTTGCGAAAATGAGGCAGGAGGTTTCGAGAAATGGACACCCCCGCCCTTTTTCCCGACTATCACGATTACGACCGGCGAGAACGCCTGCTCACGGCCATGGCCAAGGATTTCCCGCCGGGCCATTACACAGGGCGCCACGAACACCCCTCCGGGCAGCTCATCTACGACGTGCACGGTGTCATGGTCGCCGATACCGACATGGGCCGGTGGGTCGTTCCGCCTACCCGGTGGTGGCTGTGGATGCCCCCGTCGGTCCACCACGGGCTTCGCATGGTGGGTGAGCGTCATGCGCCTGCCGCTGGACGAGCTGCGGCAACTGCCTACGCTGCCGCTGCGCCTGCCCCGCCCCACCCATCCTCGCCTCCAGGCGGTATGCGATGCGATCGTCGCCGCGCCCGACGACAAAACCACCGCACAGGGGTGGGCGGATCGCCTTGGCGTCGACGTCAAGACCCTGCATCGCCTTTTCTTGCGGGAAACCGGCATGACGTTCGGGCTTCGACCAGGCCTGACCGCCTAATCTCGACACCGCGAAAACCCCGCTTTTCATCCTTGCGATTGATTGCGCTGCGGTTACGCCCCTATAGTGCGTGCAGAAACGAGGAGTTCCCCATGCCGTCCGCGCCCGGCGCCAACCGACTGCCTACCTTCTTCATACCTCATGGAGGCGGCCCCTGCTTCTTCATGGAATGGCCCGGCAATCCCCATATGTGGGACCGGATGGCCGCCTTCCTGAAAGGGCTAGCCGCATCGATCCCGACACGGCCCAAGGCCGTCCTCGTGGTCTCCGGCCACTGGGAGGAGCCGGTCTTCACCGTCAACGCCGGCCCGCATCCCCCTTTGCTTTTCGACTACTACGGCTTTCCCGAGCATACATACAGGCTGGAATACCCGGCGCCCGGCTCACCCGAGCTCGCCGCCAGGGTACAGGCGCTGCTCGGCGCGGCCGGCATCGAATCCGCCGCCGACACCCTGCGGGGCTTGGACCACGGCGTTTTCGTGCCGTTCAAGCTGATCTTCCCGGCAGCCGATGTTCCCGTCGTCCAGTTGTCGATGAAAACCGGCCTGGACCCACGCGAGCACCTCGCGGCCGGCCGCGCGTTGTCACCGCTGCGCGAAGAAGGCGTGCTGATCGTCGGAAGCGGCATGAGCTTCCACAACATGCGGGGATTCTCGCCTGCCTTCCGCCCCGCGTCCGAACGCTTCGACGACTGGCTGGCGGACGCCGTCGCGCTACCCAGGGCGGAGCGCGAACGAGCGCTCGAAAGCTGGGACCGGGCACCCGACGCGCGCCTGGCGCAGCCACGCCCGGATCACTTGCTGCCGCTAATGGTCGCCGCCGGGGCGGCTGGCGACGATCCGGGCCGTCGCATATTCCGGGACGAAGTCATGAACGTCGTCGTCTCCGCAAGTCGTTTCGGTTAGGCGCCAAGCGCCTTGTCCTCGCCCGCCGCTTCGGCGGCTACCTGCAGTTCAACCTCGAAGGAAGACAAAATGCAAACGTCCAATGATTTCTTCGCCGTCTGGACCCCGCGCGCGCAGGCCCTGATGCGGATCATCGTCGCCTATGTGTTCATGCAACACGGCACCGCCAAGTTCTTCGACATTCCTGCATTGGGCTTTCAAGGCATACAGCTGTTCTCGCTCCTGGGGCTGGCGGGCGTGCTCGAGATCGCCGGCGGCCTACTGATGATCCTGGGTTTATTCACCCGCCCGGTAGCGTTCATTTTGTCGGGCTTCATGGCGGTGGCGTATTTCATGGCCCACGCGCCCAAAGCCCTCCTCAGTCCGCTGCAAAACGGCGGCGAGCCGGCCGTGCTGTACTGCTTCGTTTTCCTGTTCTTCGCCGTAGCCGGGGCCGGCGCGTTCAGCCTCGACGCCGCGCGCAGCAGGGCCTGACCCATCCCGCCCGGGCCTTGCTCAGACTCTTATACACATCTCCGAGCCCACCAGACGGACCTACAAA
>NZ_JADGHH010000260.1 GCF_019689535.1 Pigmentiphaga sp. | reverse complement strand
ATGCCGGATCGCTCCAGCACCAGCCCCATCAATGTAAAGAAAGGTATGGCTAGCAGTGAGTCATTGGCGATGATGCCGAACACCCGTTGGGGCAAAGCCTGGAAGAGAACCGGGGTAAGCAACCCCAGCTCGATGCCGATCAGCCCAAACAGCATGCCGTTTGCAGCCAGTGCGAACGCCACCGGAAATCCCAGCAGTAGGAAGATCACCAGGTTGGCGAACATGATGGGCGCCAAATTGGCAGTCAGGAACTCAGCCATTAGCGCGCCTCCCCAGCAGCCGCGCGTGCCGCGGCCGCTTCGCGGGCTTGCGCTTCACGGGCGATTTGTTCGGCCAGCTCCTCTTCAGCAGTCTTGGCCCGGTCGCGCTCCCGTGGATCCGGCCCCTTGCCCAAGAGGAACGCGATGCACTTGATCAGGTGCGACAGCCCGGCCAGCACCAGCAGGAAGAATCCGACCGGAATCAGCAACTTGACCGGCCAGCGTATCAACCCCCCGGAATTCGACGACATCTCGTTCGTGACGTAGGAGTCGACGAACACTGGCCAGGAGAGCCACATGATCAACACGCACGCGGGCATCAGGAAGAAAATGACGCCCAGGATTTCTATCCAAATCTGCGCGCGCTGCGAGAGCTTCTGTGCGAGGATGTCCACCCGCACGTGCTCATTCTTCAATAGCGTATAGCCAGACGCCAAGAGAAAGATGGCGCCGAACAAATACCACTGCAATTCCAGCCATGCGTTGGAACTGGTATGGAGAACCTTGCGCACGGTGGCGTTGCCCGCACTGACCAATACCACCACGAGGGTGAGCCACGTGACGGACTTGCCGACAAACGTGTTGAGCTTGTCGACCAGGCGGGAAAAGGCTAGTAGAGCATTCATGGTTGTGCCTGATGCTGAACAAAAAACGCCCGGCACCGGGGCCAGGCGAACGATTCCGGCTTCCGGGGCGTGACAGGCATTTGTGGACTGTCACGCTACCCTGGGATTAGCTGCGAATCGTGGACATGTAACCGTCGAAATTGCCTTCGGCCACGCGGAACCACGGCAGTACGTCGCCACGGAAAGCGACCATGCTGTCGTAGACCCGCTTGAACTCGGGGCTCTTCGCGCTCATTTCCGCATACAGCTTCGTGGCCTCGTTGTAGCAGGCGTCCATCACGGACTTGGGGAAGGCCCTCAACTGGGCGCCCTGGGAAACCAGGCGGCGCAGCGCGGCAGGGTTCTCCGCGTCGTACTTGGCGATCATGTCGTTGGTCGCCGCGGCGCAGGCTTGCTCCAGGACCGCCTGGTAGTGCTTGGGCAGCTTGTTGTAGGCATCCTGGTTGACATAGAGGGAAACCTGCAACGTGCCTTCCCACCAGCCCGGGTAGTAGTAATGCTTGGCAACCTTGTGGAACCCGAGCTTTTCATCGTCATAGGGGCCGATCCATTCCGCGGCATCGATGGTGCCCTTCTCGAGCGAAGGATAGATGTCGCCTCCCGCGATCTGCTGCGGCACGACGCCCAGGCGTGACAGCACCGCCCCGGCAAATGCGCTGACCCGGAACTTCAGGCCCTTGAGGTCGTCGACCGACTTGATCTCCTTGCGGAACCAACCCCCCATCTGCGTTCCCGTATAGCCGCACGGAAAGTTGACGATGTTGTACTTCTTGAAGACCTCGCGCAGCAGCTTCAGGCCGTCCCCGTGGCGCATCCAGGCATTCATCTGCCGCGTGTTCAAGCCGAACGGCACGGCGGCATCGAAGCTGAGGACAGGGTCTTTGCCGTAGTAGTAATACGAAGCTGTGTGGCCGCACTCGATCGTCCCGTTTTGGACGCTGTCGAGCACCTGCAGGGCGGGAACGATCTCACCTGCGGGAAATACGCGAATGGTGAACTTTCCTCCGGTTGCCTCCGAGACGTACTTGGCCACGGCCTCCCCACCGCTGTAGATGGCGTCGGCGCTGCGAGGGAAACTCGAGGCAAGCCGCCACGTAACGGTAGGCGAATCCTGGGCGAATACCGGTGCAGAGAACGTCGCCCCGCCCACGGCGGCGCCCACGGTTGCCTTGGTCAAGAAGGAACGGCGATGCATATGCAGTTCTCCTGGGATTTTGCTAGGGAATCCCCCGAGTGGCACCATGCAAAAGGTGCAACCAAAAGTGCCACCCTTGGGTAAGGCGAACACATAATACTGGCCGGATAGAGTCATCCGGCCCTGCGGTAAACCCTAATTCACCGGAAAGTGAATCCGCAGACGCACGACGTCGACGGCCCGCCTTTTCCCTATGCCCCGGTATTACCGCAACAGCCGGCTCCCGGTTCGATTCGACCCGGATCGATCTCCCGTCCCCGAAGCGTCGGTGCCCGTCGACCGATCCCTGCCGGTAGCGGGCGGCTGGCCGGCAGAGGGATCCTTGGTGCCCGGAGCGATCCCTCCCTGGTCGGCGGGACGGTCGCCGGTGCGTCCCTGCGCCGTGCCGGGCGACCGGTCGGCTCCGTCGCCGCGCGGGCCGGGCTTGCCTTCGGTCGATCCGCTTTGACGCGCATTGCCCGACGCGCCGGACGGCCCTGCGTTCGAGATGCCGCGGGTCGGGCCCTCGGCACTCGTTCCGCTAGGCTGGTGACTGCCGCCGCTTTGGCCCGGGCTGGCGCCGGAGCCGGCCTGCGCGAGGGCAGCCGGCACGGCCAGGATGACGGAGGACAAGAAAACGATTTGCAGCATCGGTTTGCGCATGGCGTACTCCCTGGTGACACCTGCACACAGCAGAATCCGTTCCCGAGACGAGGCTCCACGCCGCGACACCGCGCGATCGAGGTGGCAGCCTAAACCACCAGGCCATTTGCTCACCTCGCGTTTTTCGAGTCCAATGGCCGCCGGCACCCTGGCGGCAACCGCCGCCTCCCGCGCATGGCGCCCGGACGTCCCCGAACCACGATGATTCGCAAGCGCATCGAAGCACAAATACTCGGCCTGACCGGCCTCGCCCTTGGCGGCGTCGATTTCGAGAATCCGCCCGGAGATCCCGGGCTCTTCGGCCCAAACTCGATCAGTTGGCAGGTACACAGCGATTTCACGTCCATGCTCATCGGCGGCGTCGCGGCGCTGCTGATACAGATGCTGCACCCGCTCGCGCTCGCCGGCGTCTGGGATCACTCCAATTTCCGGCGCGACATGCTAGGCAGGCTGCGCCGCACCGGGCAATTCATATCCGGCACCACTTATGGCAGCACGGCCGATGCCGAACGGCTCATCGCGCGCGTGCGCGACATCCACGAGAATGTGCGCGGCGTGGCGCCTGACGGACGGCCTTATCACGCGAACGATCCCGATCTGCTCACCTGGGTGCACGTAGCAGAAGTCAGCTGCTTCCTGGCCTCGCATCTGCGCTACCGCAACCCGCATCTACCGGAAGCCGACCAAGACCGCTATTACGACGAGATCGCTCTGATCGCTTATCGGCTCGGGGCGCGCGACGTGCCGCGGTCGAGGAAGGAAGTCGCAGCCTATCTCGAGCGGATGAAGCCCCAGCTGGTCTGCGACGAACGTACCCGCGAGATTGCCGACATCCTGTTATCGAATCCTCCCGCGGTGAGCCCATGGGCCCAGCCTGTCAGCAAACTCATGCTGCATGCGGGCGTAGCACTTTTGCCCGATTGGGCCGCCGACATGCTGGCGCTACAAAAACCTGTTTGGCAGCGGCGGGCGATCGAATTGGCGGTCGGCCGCGTGGCACCCGTGCTACGGTGGGCGGTCCGCAATGGCTCGGCCCATCGGGCCAAGCGCAGGATGGGCCTGCTTCCGCCCAATCCCGACCTTTGACGCCGGTGCGCCGAGCACATAACATATTCTTCTAGAGAATTAGCTTATTTCTTATTGAAATATGATTTTCCGCCAGTTCTTTGACGACGCATCGAGCACCTATACCTACC
>NZ_JADGHH010000259.1 GCF_019689535.1 Pigmentiphaga sp. | reverse complement strand
CCCCTGGACCCCCAGGCTCCCACCGCGGCCTTCCTGGTGGGGTCGAGCCGGGGCGGAGGACTGCACGCGCTGCTGTGGGTGCAGCGCATGTTCCCCGACCACTTCAAGAATTTCGTCTTTATCAATGCGCGCACGGTCGACGCACACGTCTACGGCGGGCGCGAGGCGATGGAGGCCATGAAGCTGCAGGCCACCACATCGCTCAAGTACTTCGAGCGCTTCTGCAACAGCTACGGCCTGGCGGCCACCAGCAAGCTGGGATTCGGCACCGACGCCGTGCAGACCTTGGAAAAACTCATCTCCGAAGTGCTGGAGGAATATCCCAATACCATCGTGTTTGCGAGCAAGCTCGTATTCAAGCGGGAAAACTTTGTCACGCGGCTGCTGCACAACCAGGCAATCAACGCGCTGCAGCGCCGCATGCACGTCAACGGACAGCAGCTCATGGTGCTGCCGATGCGGATCGACTAGCGCTCCCCGCGACGGGTGAATCGCCCTGCGGGCGCGTTATCCTATGCCCAGACTGTCTGGAATTCGCGCCCCATGCTTCGATTCGAACACATCATTCAGATCAATGACCCACTCGTGCCCCTGCTCACGCCGCTCACGCGGGAGCAGATCTGGCGCGGGCTCTTTATCCGGGCGCACCAGCCGACGGAGTTCGTCATGGGGCTGGAGGGCTGCGTGATCGAAAACGAGATCGAGGAAGCCGGGCGCACTATCCTCAAACGTGTCCTGGATTTCGGGCCATTCCAGGTCCACGACGAGGTAACCCTCACGCCCATGCAGGAGATCACGGTGCTCGCCGCGGCCACTCGCCTGTGGCCACGCTGTGAGGCCACGATCCGCATCGAAGAGCCCTCGCCGGGAGACTTGTTCCTGCGCTTTATCTACGAACTCGACCTGGCAGAAGGCCACAGCGATCTCGACGAAACATCCGTGGAGCTGCGCAAGCAGGCCTACCTCGCGGCCGACATGGATACCGTCCAGCGCATACGGGAGCTGGCGGAGTCGGGAAAGCTGCTGCACTGAACCGTTGCCCCTAGAACGCAAACACCCTGGGAGCCAGACCACTCCGGTCCGGCTCCCAGGGTGCGCAAGCGCGCGCCGCCTCAGCCGCGCCTAGTTCATTTCTCGACGAACGCGCGTTCGACGACGTAATCGCCGGGATGGCCGGTGCTCTCCGACACCTTGAACCCGAGGCCGTCGAGGATCGCACCGACGTCCGCCAGCATGTGCGGACTGCCGCACAGCATGGCCCGGTCGTGTTCAGGATTGAGCGGCGGCAGTCCGATATCGGCCGCCAGCTTGCCGCTCGTCAAAAGCTCGGTGATGCGGCCTTGATTGCGGAAAGGCTCACGCGTGACGGTGGGATAGTAGATGAGCTTCTCTCGCACCAGTTCACCGAAGTATTCATTGTTCGGCAGTTCGTTGCTGATGTAATCGGCATAGGCCAGCTCGCTGACCCAGCGCACGCCATGCACCAGCACCACTTTCTCGAAGCGCTCGTAGACGTCCGGATCCTTGATGATGCTCATGAACGGCGCCAGCCCCGTTCCGGTGCCGAACAGATATAGGTTCTTGCCCGGCAGGAGGTCGTCCACCACCAGGGTGCCAACGGGCTTGCGGCTGACCAGGATGGAGTCTCCCACCTTCAAGTGCTGCAGGCGCGACGTCAATGGTCCGTTGGGCACCTTGATGCTCAAGAACTCGAGGTGTTCTTCGTAGTTGGCGCTGGCGATGCTGTACGCCCGCATCAAGGGCTTGCCATCGACCTCCAGGCCGATCATGACGAAGTGGCCGTTGTGGAACCGCAGCGCGGGGTCGCGGGTCGTTCTGAAGCTGAAAAGCGTGTCGTTCCAATGATGAACGCTGGTGACGCGTTCGGTGTTGAAAGCGGCCATAACCTGTGGGGTTCCGTCAAGGGGTTTGAAACCAGTTTACCAAAGCGCTTCGGCAGTGCCTGGAGGAAACCCTGGATTCTATGCGGTTTAGCACGCAGTACAGCGCAAATCGCGGCATGTTATGAGCATGGGTTCTAAGCTTATGAACCTCCCTCGCCCAAACCGGCGCCACGCACGAAAGAAGAAGGTGCATCGCCAAGCTCAATTTTGCGCGAAGGCGCCCGGATACAAGCTGTGCCAGAATCCGCACTGATACGCCGCCACGGCATTGAACAAGCCCGATTTTTGGGGCTCGAGGCGCAGGGCAGCGCCAGATTCCCCGAACAATGGCCAGACGGGCAGGCCGGTCGCGCGCGGCACGCCTTCCCGAATGAACGAGGACCACGTCGCCACCATTTGGTCAGCCAAGGCCTGAGACTCGCGGGACAGGTCAGGCGCGTCGATTTTCGACGTATTCGAGAAATTCGGGAAAAAATAGTTGAGCCCGGCCGAGTGCACGGCGCCGAGTTCGAAGCCCGGGTCGGGAGTGTCCGGAATCGATACGCCGAGCACGGGCGCGTTGCGGTCCGCGAACTCAAACATGTAGACCGGCACGTGCCGGGACAAGAGGCGGGCCGTTTCGACGTAGAGGCAATGGTTAATGCCGATGTCGGGGCGGAAATCGCTCATGGTCGACCCGAGCGCCGCAGGCGCGGACGAATAGCGGCTGAGCGGATAGCGCGCCAAGACCTCCGGCGCATGGTCTCCATAAATGGTGCGCAACAGCTCTTCGTGATTGCCCGCCGTAATGCTCTCGCCAGCCTGCATGGCATAGCCGACGTACAGCCGCAGCTCGTCCCGCGTGCCGCCATACAAGACCGGGACCCGAACGAATTGCCCCGCCTGCAAAGACGTCACGCCGTCGCGCGGCAGGGTCTCATTGCCGTACGGGGGCGCAAACGCCATGAGGTCCGAGCCGGCCGCGCGATCGCCCGCGGCGATCAGCGTCTGCGGATCCTTGCCGCGCAAACACGCCACCGCCGTCGCATCGTCCAGGCATCCGGCCTCCTTGGCCACGCGCACCCCGAACTCG
Organism: Pigmentiphaga sp.; assembly: GCF_019689535.1. GTDB lineage: Bacteria > Pseudomonadota > Gammaproteobacteria > Burkholderiales > Burkholderiaceae_B > Pigmentiphaga. Next base: position 953 of record NZ_JADGHH010000259.1, on the reverse strand, counting down.
CGCCAGGACGCCACGTCCCGCAGGTGAAAGGAGCAGGCCGCGCTAGAAATGATCGCCTTGTGGAACAGGCCCTCGGTCGCTTCCGGCGTCATCAGGTGCATGCAAACGGACGCACCGCCGGCAGACTCGCCGGCAAGCGTGATGTTGTCCGGGTCGCCGCCGAACGCCGCGATGTTGCGCTTGACCCAGCGCATCGCCAGGCGTTGGTCTTCCAGCGCATAGCCGCCGTTGGTCGCGTCGGCGAACCCGGGATGCGGCATGAAACCGAACACGCCCAGTCGATAATTCATTGACACCACGACGGCGTCGGCCGCCTTCGCCAGCCGGTCCAAGCGGTAGAGGTTGCTGCCCCCGCCGACGAAGCCGCCGCCGTGGATCCAGACAATGACCGGGCGTTTGCCTTTGTCGGAAGCCCCGTCACGGATGGGCACGGAAACATTCAAGCTCAGGCAGTCCTCGGCGTCACTCGCCTCGGTCAGGTCGTACCGGGCCGCCTGGGCGCAGGGCGGTCCAAATTCCCCGGCTTGCAACACGCCTTCCCAGGGCTGCGCCGGCTCGGGCAGCATCCACCGACGCGGACCGGCGGTGGATGCCGCGTAAGGAATGCCGCGGAACTCGAGCACACCGTTGCGCACCACGCCCTGCACTTTGCCCGCGTGCGTGGAGGCCATGGTCTCCACGGCGGCCGGCTCCATATCGAAATCCTCCTGCTGGCTCGCAGTGGCGGTAGCGATGCCGATGACAATCTGAATGAGTATCCCGGCCCCAAGCAGCAAACTGCGCCGTACGTTCATCGTCCCCCTCGATTTCGCGCGATGAAAGGCCACGGAAAGCCATGGCCTCGAGCCGCCCGGCGCACATCTGAAGGTACGAGCTCAGGCAGAATCTTGAAACATTTTATTACACTCACTTACCAATCGGGACGAACTGGAAAGTGCCGCACAGGACGGAGG
>NZ_JADGHH010000258.1 GCF_019689535.1 Pigmentiphaga sp. | reverse complement strand
GAGACACATCGCGTAACGCCCTGTCGGCAGGAAATTGGGGGCATATTCTCAGACTGTGGCAAAATCCGCGGCTTCATTTTCCAAGGTAGGACGGACTCGATGGCTATGGTCACCGACCGGGGCGAGGCGCTCGACGCCCAGGCCCAATCCCGCATTATCGCCCAGCTCGCCGAGGAGCTCGGCGTTCGCGCCACCCAGGTCATGGCTGCGGTGGAACTGCTGGATGACGGCGCGACGGTGCCGTTCATCGCCCGTTACCGGAAGGAAGCGACCGGGGGCCTGGACGACAGTGTGCTGCGCAACCTGGAAACGAGGCTAGAGTACCTGCGCGACATGGAAAGCCGGCGCGCAGCCATCCTGGCGTCGATCGAGCAGCAGGGCAAGCTGACGCCCGAGCTCAAGGAAGCGCTGCTCGCCGCCGATACCAAGCAACGGCTGGAAGACCTGTACGCGCCCTATAAACCGAAGCGCCGTACCCGCGCGCAAATCGCCCGCGAAGCCGGCCTGGAGCCGCTGGCTGACGCTATTCTCGCCGATCCGGGCATCGATCCGCAAACCGCAGCGGCCGCTTACGTCAACCCGGAGGCCGGCGTGGCCGACGTCAAGGCGGCGCTGGACGGCGCGCGCGACATCCTGACGGAACGCTTCGCCGAAAACGCGGAAGTCCTGGACAACCTGCGCAACTACCTGTGGAACACCGGCCTCGTGTATTCCAAGGTGGCCGAAGGCAAGGAAACCGAAGGCGCCAATTTCCGCGACTGGTTCGATTTCCGCGAACCACTGCGCACGCTCCCCTCGCACCGCGTCCTGGCCATGTTCCGGGGGCGCCAGCAAGGCGTCCTCGAGCTGCGCCTGGGGCTGGAGCCCGAGCTGGAAGAGCAAGTGCCCCACCCTTGCGTGGCGCGCGTGGCCAAGCTGGTCGGCCTGGAAGGCGTGTTCGCCCCGGACGTGGACGCCCGCCGCAAATGGCTGGGCGAGGTGTGTCGCTGGACTTGGCGCGTCAAGCTGCTGCCCTCGTTCGAGACCGAGTGCTTTACGCGCCTGCGCGAGGAGGCGGAGACCGAGGCCATACGTGTCTTCGCCCTCAACCTGAAAGACTTGCTGCTGGCCGCGCCCGCCGGCCCGCGGGCCGTGATCGGCCTGGACCCGGGCATCCGCACGGGCGTCAAAGTCGCGGCCATCGACAAGACGGGCAAGCTGCTCGAGACGGCCACAATCTATCCGCACGAACCCCGGCGGGATTGGGACGGCTCCATTGAAGCGCTGGCCCGCATTGCGCGCCGTCACCAGATCGAGCTCATCGCGATCGGCAACGGCACGGCGTCCCGGGAAACGGAGAAACTCGCCGCCGACTTGATCAAGCGCTACCCGGAACTCAACCTGACCCGCGTCGTGGTATCCGAGGCGGGTGCCTCGGTCTACTCGGCATCCGAGCTGGCCGCAGCGGAGTTCCCCGACCTCGACGTCAGCCTGCGCGGCGCCGTCTCCATCGCCCGCCGGCTGCAGGATCCGCTGGCCGAGCTGGTCAAGATCGATCCCAAGTCCATTGGCGTGGGCCAGTACCAGCACGACGTCAACCAGCGCGAGCTTGCCCGTACGCTGGACAGCGTGGTCGAGGATTGCGTGAACGCCGTGGGCGTGGACGTGAACACCGCGTCCGTGCCCCTGCTCACCCGGGTCTCCGGACTGAACGCCGCCCTGGCCAAGAACATCGTGTCCTGGCGCGACCAGAACGGCGCCTTTCGTTCGCGCGAGCAGCTCAAGGACGTGCCGCGCTTCGGCGAAAAAGCCTTCGAACAGGCGGCAGGTTTCTTGCGCGTTGCGAACGGCGACAATCCCCTCGACTGCTCGGCGGTTCACCCAGAGGCCTATCCGGTCGTCGAGCGCATCCTGGCCAAGCTCCAGACCGACATCCGCAAGGTCATCGGCAACCGCGAGGCACTCAAGGGCCTGTCGCCCGCCGAGTTCACCGACGAGCGCTTCGGCTTGCCCACGGTCCGGGACATCCTGGCCGAGCTGGAGAAACCGGGCCGGGATCCACGCCCCGAGTTCAAGACGGCAACCTTCCAGGACGGCGTGGAAACCCTGAATGACTTGCGTCCTGGCATGATCCTGGAGGGCGTGGTGACCAACGTCGCCAATTTCGGCGCCTTTGTGGACATCGGCGTGCACCAGGACGGGTTGGTCCACATCTCCGCCCTATCGGAGAAATTCGTCAAAGATCCTCGCGACGTGGTGCGGGTCGGACAAACCGTCAAGGTCAAGGTCTTGGAGGTGGATTTGCAGCGCCAGCGCATCGCGCTGACCATGCGCTTGAACGACGATGCCCTGCCGGCGCGGCGCAGCGGCGGCGAGGGCGACGCGCGCCCTTCTGGCAACCGCGGCCGGGAGCGCAGCCGTGCGCCCGCACCGGCGGAAAGCGCGATGGCGGCAGCTTTCGCCAAGCTCAAGCTGTAATCTGTAATCCGGCACCTGCCCCGCCCCCCGGCGGGGCGCCGGAATTCCCTACAAGCTCACGGTTTCTCGCCGTTCCGCATCCAAGTACTCCTTCGACTGCATCTCGAGTATCCGCGATACCGTGCGGTGGAATTCGTTCGCCAGCGCGCCCTGCGTGTAAAGCTCCTCGGGTTCGCAGGCGGCCGACATGATCAATTTGATCTTGTGGTCGTAAAAGACGTCCACCAGCCAGGTAAAGCGCCTCGCTTCCGAGGCTTGGCGCGGTCCCATCGCCGGCACGTCCGAGAGAATCACGGCGTGGAAGCGGCTGGCCAGCTCCAGATAATCGTTCTGCGACCGCGGTCCGCCACATAGCGTGGCGAAATCGAACCAGACCACGGTGCCGCTCAGCTTGCGCGCCCTGATCTGCCGGTTTTCGATAGACAGCACAGGCGGTTCAATGGGCGGCGTATCGGCCAGGGCATCGAAGGCCTTTTCGAGCGCCGCATCCGCTTGGGGCCCGAGCGGACTGTGGTAGATCTGGACTTGCTCCAAGGCGCGGCGGCGATAGTCGATGCCGGAGTCGACGTTGAGCACGTCCATTTTTTCCTTGATCAGCTCGATGGCTGGCAGGATGCGGTCGCGGTGCAGGCCTTCCGGGTACAGCGTGGACGGCTCGTAGTTGGACGTCATGACGAAAGACGTGCCATTGTTGAACAGCGCGAGCAGCAGCCGGTACAAGATCATCGCGTCGGCCACGTCCGAGACGTGGAACTCGTCGAAGCAGATGAGCCGGTAGCGGCGGGAAATGCGCCGCGCGACCTCGTCCAGCGGGTCGGGCATGCCCTTGACCTCGTCGAGCTCGCGGTGCACGCCACGCATGAATTCGTGGAAGTGCAGGCGTGTCTTGCGCACGACCGGGACCGTCGCGTAGAAGGCATCCATCAGGAAGCTCTTGCCGCGGCCTACCCCGCCCCACATATAGACGCCGCGAGGCACGCCGGGCCGGTTGAGCAGGCGCTTGAGCACGTTCGACCGCAGCGATTTGAACTCCACCCAGTCGTCGTAGTAGCGCTGCAGGCGGTCTATGGCGGCACGTTGCGCGGCGTCGGGCTTGAACCCGCGCTCGGCGATGGCGTGCTCGTAGTATTCGCGAACGTTCATTACCTACGGTCGGCAAAAGTCGAAAGTATACGTCTAGCGCCGGCCCGGCCGCCTGAGCGCCCCTGCCTTCCGCCCTCAGGCGGCAACCGGACGTCGGCCCGCGGGCCGAACGGTGACAATTCGCAGCCCTTCCCAGCGGGCGCAAGGCCGCCGATAACAGTCTGCTACCAGTTCGTCGCAGGATGTCACCGCTCCCGGCTTGGAGTCGGATATGCTGGAACATGACATTCCGCGAGACGCGAAGGGGACGGCCATGGCCACGGCACGCACACTCTGGAAACTGTAACTAAAACACAACTCCCAGCCCACGAGACGTAGCTACATGACGTAT
>NZ_JADGHH010000257.1 GCF_019689535.1 Pigmentiphaga sp. | reverse complement strand
ATGCAGCGAATTCTACGGAAATTTCAAAAAGTATCAATATCAGATACTTTAATTTTGTTTATCGCGAATTCTCTTCGATAAATTTCACAAACTATTTCGGTACTTGCGACAACAAAAAAGCCGCCCCAAGGGCGGCTTGCCAGGTGGTTCGAATGCGTGGCGTCAGAGGAAGGAAGGCCGGGCTTTGAGCGCGGCCGGGCTGTAGCCGGCGATTTTCTTGTAGTTGTCGGAAATGGCCTGCAATTCTTCCTGCGAAACGAAGTCTTCCAGGCGCTCGAAGGGTTTGCCGCCCGTGCGTTCGTACACTTCGCGCAGGATGGTGTCGGGCGGGTTGGCGCGGTTGGTCAGGACGACCTGGGTGGTCGCCGCCACGCGGACCTTGTCGTAGACCTGGAGGGCCTCCGGAACCAGCCCTTTCTCCTTGAGCTGGCCTGCCAGGAAGCGCGCGTCGATGATGGCTTGGCCGGCGCCGTTCGAGCCGCGGGGCACCATGGGGTGCGCCGCATCGCCTAGCAGTGTGAGGCGTCCCTGGGTCCAGGTCGGCAGGGGGTCCTGGTCGACCATGGGATATTCCAGTATGGCGTCCGAGGCACGGATCAGCGCGGGAACATCCAGCCAGTCGAAGTGCCAGTTTTCGAACGTGGGCAGGAAGTCTTCCAGGCGCCCCGGGCGGCTCCAGTCGCGGATGGCGGGATTCGGGTCAGTGATCTCCGCCACCCAGTTGATGAGCTGGTTCCCTTTGCCATCCACGTTGTTGCGGATGGGGTAGATGACCATCTTGCCCACGTCCAGCCAGCCTGCGCGCACCATGCTGGCCTCGCTGAGGAAGGGTTTCCAGACGGTGGTGCCGCGCCACATGTTGACCCCGGAGTAGCGGGGCGCGCCTTCGTCCGGGTAGAGCTGCTTGCGCAATGCGGAGTGCACGCCGTCGCAGCCGATGACGAGGGCGGCTTGCACGCTTGGCAGCTTCTCGCCTTCGGGCGATACGAAATGGGCAGTGATCGAGTCATCGTCTTGGGAAACGCCGGTGCACCGCGCGCCGCACACGACGGCGTCCGCTCCCAGGCGTTGCTTGACGGCGTCGAGCAGCACGGTTTGCAGGTCGCCGCGGTGTATCGAGTATTGCGGCCAGTCGAAGCCGGCGTCGAGCCCGGCCGGCTCGCGGAACACGAACTGGCCATGTTCGGTGAAAAAGATGGATTCGCGGGTGCGGACCGCCACTTTGTCCAGTTCCGGCAGCAGTCCGAGTTCGCTGAGTTCGCGCGCTGCATGGGGCAGGATGTTGATCCCGACGCCCAGCGCCTTGAGTTCCGGCACGGCCTCGTATATGCGGCAGGCAATGCCGGCCTGGTGCAAGCTCAGGGCCAGGGTCAAGCCTCCTATCCCTGCTCCGATGATGACGACGTCTTCCTTGCGGCTCATTTCACACCTGTTTTGGATTGTCTCTTGCCGGCCTTGCCCGGCCGCCGGGGTGGTATTAGGCGACAGATCGAGGTATTTTGGAAATTTAGATGTGATATGGATACATATTAGGTTCTTATGAATCTCTCTTTACGCCAGTTGCAGGTATTCCTGCACGTCGCGCGTATCGGCAACTTCACTCGCGCTGCAGAGAAGGTGCACATGACGCAGGCCGGCCTGAGCATCATGATCCGCGAGATGGAGAAACAGCTCGATTGCCGACTGTTCGACCGCACGACGAGGATGGTCGTGCTGACGCCGGCCGGCCGCGACCTGCTGCCGGTTGCGCAGCGCGTGGTGGGCGATCTCGAGGCCGTCGTGGCCAAGCTTGGCGTAGAGGGGAAGCGGGCACGCCAGACGCTTCGCATCGCCGCCCCACCCATGATCTCTGCCAACATCCTGCCGCACGTTTTCCAGCAATTCAAGGCCGCATATCCCCATGTGGAACTGCGGCTGGCCGACGCCGACCTGCATCAGGTCGAAGCCCTGGTTGCCGGCGGAGAGGCGGACCTCGGCCTGGGGTTTTTTTTCAAGCCCCCGGCCGGCCTGGAACGGGCACCGGTGGGCAAGTTCCGGCTCATGCGGGTCGAGCCGGGGCAGCAGGCGCCGGGCCGCCCCGTGGGAACGACGCCGTGGAGCAACTTGCGGACCGCAACCTTGATCAGCCTGCCTGCCAGCAATCCGATTCAACGGCTAATCGAGCCGCACTTGGAGAAAATCGGGCGGGGAAACGAAGACCGGCCGACTTTCAATTTCTTCGAGACGCTGATCTCTATGGTCGAGGCCGGAATGGGCACGGCAGTCATGCCGACTTTCGCCCTCGTCGCCTGCCACCGTCACCGGGTGGCGGCCGATCTGCTGGTCAAGCCCGCGGTGAGCCTGGACTTGTATCAGGTCACGCGGCGCGGCTTCAAGGCGCCGGAGGTCATGGAGGCCTTCCGGCGTGCCTTGATGGAGGCTCTTCCCGCGGTGGGCGGCTGAGGGGCGGGGGGCCGGCCGGCCCGCCAGGCTTTACCGCGCCTGCGATAATGCGGCTGATCCGCGCCCGGCCGGGCGCCGGACGAGATCAACGAGAGACACCATGTTGTTGCAAGTCATCTACCTCCTGGCCATTACCGCGGAGGCCGCGTCGGGCGCCATCATGGGCATGCGCCGCCGCATGGACGTGTTCGGCGTCTGCGTCGTCGGGACCGTGACTGCCCTGGGGGGCGGTTCCATCCGCGACATGCTCCTTGGCCATTACCCGCTCGGCTGGGTGGCTCACCCCGAATACCTGTTCTTCACGGTGGGGGCGGCGCTGTCCGCCGCCTACCTCGTGCGTTTCATGCATCGCGTCCGCATGGCCTTCCTGCTGCTCGACGCCCTCGGGCTGGTGGCGTTTGCCATCATCGGGTGTGACGTCGCCGCTTCGGTCGGGGTGCATCCCAGCATCGTCGTGCTGATGGGCATGGTCACGGGCATTTGCGGGGGGCTGCTGCGCGACGTTTTGTGCAACCAGGTGCCGCTCGTCCTGCGCCGCGACATGTACGCCTCGGTGGCGCTCGCCACCGGAACGCTATACGTTTTGCTGCAACGGTACGGCGTCGGGCACGACCATGCGACGGGCATCGCGTTGGTGACGGGTTTCCTGTTCCGCTTGGCGTCTATCAAGTGGGGTTTGGCGCTGCCCGTGTTCAAGGCGCAGCGGCATTTGGAAGATTGACCGGATGCGTGCGGCACGGCCTGCCGCCTAGGCTATGCTGCGATGACCCCGTTTCCCCGGAAGGACGGCCCATGAATCAGACCTCTTTGCAGTACCGCACCTTTTTGTTGCTGTTGGTTTTGGTTACGGTCGCGTTCGGCTGGCTGCTATGGCCATTTTTCGGCGCGGTCTTCTGGGGAGCCATCCTCGCCATCATTTTTTATCCGCTGCAGCGGCGACTGTGTGCGCTGTTCGGCGGGAGAAGGAATCTCGCGGCGCTGACCACGCTGCTCGTCTGCGTGCTGATCGTCATTATTCCCGTGTCTGCCATTGCTGGGGCGATCATCAGCCAGGGCGCCGCAGTGTACGAACAAATCCGCGCGGGCGACATCAACTTCGGCGCCTACATGGAGCGGGCGATGGCGGCATTGCCGCCGAGCGTGCGCGGCCTGATGGACAAGTTCGGCCTGGTCGACGTATCAAGCATCCAGGCCAAGCTGGCCGAAGTCGCCGCCAAAGGCAGCCAGTTCTTTGCCACGCAGGCGCTGAACATTGGCCAGAACACCTTTCAGTTCGTGGTCGGCCTCGGCGTCATGCTGTATCTCTTGTTTTTCCTGTTGCGCGACGGGCCAGGGCTTTCCGCGCGCATCCGCCAAGCCCTGCCGTTGACCGAGGAGCACAAGCGCCACCTATTCCGGAAATTCATTGCCGTGGTGCGGGCGACGGTAAAAGGCAACATCGTGGTCGCGGTCACCCAGGGGATGCTGGGCGGCATCATATTTTGGCTGCTGGGCATCAAGGCGGCCTTGCTCTGGAGCTGTG
>NZ_JADGHH010000256.1 GCF_019689535.1 Pigmentiphaga sp. | reverse complement strand
TCGGGCCGGCCTTCTCTGGGAATTCCTGGTGGGCTGTGTAGGGATCGAACCTACGACCTACGGATTAAGAGTCCGCTGCTCTACCAACTGAGCTAACAGCCCCCACGTGAGAGGCAAAATTATAGCAATTTTTTTCGCAGCATGCATGGAGCGTCCCGGCCCCTTGAAACGCGGCCCCGGTGGGAGGAACAGGCATGGGTAGAATCGGGTTCCCCTCACTTCGCTCGCTTCCCATGTCCGCACGACGCTCTCTTTTCCGGATCGCCGCGGTCCTCCTGTGCGCCGCCGCGTGGCTGCCGGCGCTCCGCGCCGCCGAGGCCGAAGTCAAGTCCGTCCCCCCGATCCAAGCCCGCCAAGTGCTCGAGATCCTGCGAGACGATGCAAAACGTGCCGAACTCGAACGCACGCTGAGCGTCATTTCCCAGGCCGCGGATCAAGTGGAAGCGCCGGGCGGGGCCGCGGAAGAACCGCCGCGGCCGATCGCCATCGAGAAAGACAGCGTGATTGCCCAGGCGTTTGCGCAAGCCGGGCGATGGCTGCACTCCGCTTATGACCAATTGAGGCGGACCGGTGACACTGTCCTGGCCCTCCGGTCGGCAGGCCAGTGGTGGGAAGAGCACCTCGGTACGCCCGAGGCGCGCACCGGGGCGCTCCGGATCATCGGCGCACTGGCCCTTACGCTCGGCTTGGCGCTGGGTGCCGACGCCCTGGTTTCGCGCTCGCTGCGTCATCCGCGCCGCGTCGTGCTGGACTTCGCTACGCGCCGCCAAAGCGCCGGGAGCGCCTTGGACACGGACGACCAGCACGTGCGCATCCTGCGACGACTGCCCTACGCCCTGGCGCACGGCATACTGTCGCTGCTGCCGCTCGCTGCCTTCCTGGCAACCACCTCCATCCTGACGGCGCTGCTGGGGGGGCCACGGGCCAGCTTCTATCCCTACCTGTTGCCGCTGGTCACCGCCTACGTCGCGACGCGCCTGACCATGGCTGCCTTGCGGCTGGTGACCTTCCCTGCCGGCGCCGGCCTGCGCCTTTCCCGCTTGGGCGACGAAGCCGCCGCCTACCTCGACAAGCGACTGCTGCGCATCGTGGCCACGGCGGCGTTCGGCGTCGCCGCAAGCGAGATCGCCTATGCGCTCGGGGCCGGCACCGACGCGCGCAATGCGATATCCCGGCTCGTGGGACTGCTCGTGCACGGCATGCTCATTGTGATGGTCCTCCAGCGCCGGCACGCCGTCGCGCGATGGATACGCGGCGAAGGAGACATCGGCCTGCGAACGCTGCTAGCCGATGCCTGGGCCCCGGCCGCGGTAGCGATCATCGCCGGGCTTTGGATCGTCTGGGCGCTGGGCGCAGACAGCGGCTTCCTCCAATTGCTGAGCTACGCCTGGCGCACGGCGCTGGTCCTACTGGCCGCCGTCGTCACGTCCATGGTGCTGCTCGGCACGCTCGGCCGGCTTTTCGACGGAAACGCCCCGGCCGAGGCCGGCACGCCCGCGCCCCACCCTTATCGGCAGCTGGCACAACGCACCGTTCTGGGCCTGGTGTCTCTGGTTGCCGCCGTGGCATTGCTCGAGGTCTGGGGCATCAACGCGATGGCTTGGTTTTCCCCCGGCACCATCGGCCGCCGGCTGGCATCCGCGGCGGCTACCATCGGCGTAGCCTGCGTGCTCGCGCTCGTCGCGTGGGAAGCCGTCAACCTGTCCATCAACCGGCGCATGGCGCGGTGGACGCAGGCCGGGGATCTCGTCCGCGCGACGCGGCTGCGCACGCTGGTGCCCATACTGCGCACCACGCTCTTCATCGCCATCGCGCTCGTCGTGCTCCTGACTGCGCTCAATGAACTCGGCATCAATATCGCGCCGCTGCTGGCCGGCGCGAGCATCATCGGGGTGGCGATCGGGTTCGGATCGCAAAAGCTGGTCCAGGATTTCATCACGGGCATCTTCCTGTTGATGGAGAATGCCATGCAAGTCGGCGACTCTGTCACGCTGGCGGGCGTGTCCGGCACGGTGGAAAATCTTTCCATACGGACGGTGAGGCTGCGTGCCGGAGACGGCTCCCTGCACGTCGTGCCCTTCAGTTCGGTGGGCACGGTAACGAACAACCATCGTGGGATCGGCAACGCCTCGATCCGGGTGAGCGTGACCGCCGACTCGAATCTGGACGAAGTCATCGCCGCGATCCGCAACGTGGGCGAACAAATGCGCAACGACCCGCAGCTCGGCCCCCTGATGCTGGGCGGCCTGGAACTGTGGGGCGTGGACCAGGTAGACGGTGCGTCCATTACACTCGCCGGGCAGATCCGCGCCATCGACCGCGGCCGCTGGGCCGTGCAGCGCGGTTTCAACGAACGGATTTACCGCCGCTTCCGCCAGCTCGGCATTCAGATGGCGAACCCGCAGGCGCGTTTCCTCCCGGAAAAAGAGGAGGCCGGCAAAGCGCCCGCCGCCCCCGCCGGGCGGGACGACGCCGGGCCGTCCTCCTAGGCTTCCCCCGGAAGGCTGCTGCCGCTGCCGGGCACGTCTCTTGCGGCTTGCTCGAGTCAAGGCCGACTAGGAGCACGACATGAAAGCGGAAACCAAGCATCCCGCGAGCAAGCCCTCGAAAGAAAACGAGAAAGCTGAGCAGGCAAAGTCAACCGACGAACGCCTGCCGACTTACCAAGAACTGCTCGACGACTCCCTGGAAGATACGTTTCCGGCAAGCGATCCGATTGCCCCGGGAGCCGCCGCCGACGCCGATCGCGAAATCAAGACGCGCAAAGACGACAAAGATTGGGAGCTCAAGCCGAGGCATCCCAAGAAATGACGCTCGGGCCCGTTTCCTGCTGAACCGGGCATGCCGGGCCGCAACCGCGCCCGGCATCCGACGTTCTATACCAGGAGATGACAATGGCCCGAGATGTCGCGACCGTATTGAATGACCTGATCGAGACCTGCAAGGACGGCGAATATGGCTTCCGCCAGGCCGCCCAGGACGCGCATGATCCCGACTTGAAGAACCTCTTCTCGCGCCGAGCCGCCGATTGCTCGACAGCAGCGGCCCAGCTGCAGGAACTCGTGGCCGGCTTGGGCGAGCAACCCGAGGAAAGCGGGACAGCTGCAGGCGTGCTACATCGCGGTTGGATAGGCTTGAAGACTGCGGTAGCGGGCCGTACCGACCTGGCCATCTTGGAAGAATGCGAGCGGGGAGAGGACGTGGCCAAGAGCCGCTATCAAGCGGCTCTCCAGGAAGACCTACCGCCGCAGCTGCTCGCCCTCATTCAATTGCAATATGAAGGCGTGGTGCGAAACCACGACCAGGTCAGGGAACTGCGTGACCGGATGCGGGCGCACGCCTGACGGCCTTGCGCCGGACCGCCCTCACCGACGTTCGAGAGAGGCGGTCCGGGCAAGGCTCTGGATCAGGCCCGCCAATTGAAAGAATTCCACCGGCTTGGCGAGATAGACCTGGAAGCCGCTCGCCAGCGCGCGGATGCGGTCTTCTGCCTGGGTAGCCGAGGTAAGCGCAATGGCCGGGGTCGGCATGGGAAACCGATCGGGTGCGCCGCGTTCAAGTTCACGAATGCGGCAGAGCGTAGCGCAGCCGTCCATCCCCGGCATCGTGAGGTCACTGACGATCACGTGTGGCATCCCGCATCCCGACGCCTCGCCCAGGTACCGCAGGGCCTGCCCCCCGGAATCGCATGCCACCACGTCAGCGCCTGCCGAGCGCAGGGATTCCGTCAAGGCGGTGCGCCCCTCGTCGTGGTCTTCGATCAGCAGGATGCGCAATCCATCCAACGAGGAAGCGGCGGACATCTCCGGGGGGGCTGGCACCGCCTGCGCCCCTTCTTTGGCCAAAGGCAGGTAAATCGAAAATACCGCGCCCTGCCCTTCTCCGGCGCTTTGCGCCGCCACCCGCCCACCGTGCAGCTCGGCCAGATGGCGGACCAGCGTCAGCCCCACCCCCAGCCCTTCGGCGCGACGGGGTCGCTTAT
>NZ_JADGHH010000255.1 GCF_019689535.1 Pigmentiphaga sp. | reverse complement strand
GGTAATTGTCGAGCCGCTGGCCGTCGTGCGCTTCGTCTACCTCCACTAGCCGCACCGAGGGGGCCGGAGGCGTTTCCGAAGGCGGGGCCGGGCGGGATCTACCGGCAGAGAATTTCGCTTTGCGCAACAATGGGAGCGACATATAATCCTGAAGCCTGATGGAATCAGGCGGGTTGGAGCACAGGGTTGACGCACACGTTGACCGCATGTCCCTAGTCCGCACTTCCGGCGTCGAGACGCGCTTGTCGCGGCGTTTCCGCCTGACGTGCGTGAGACCTTTCCGAAACCCGGCCGCGGTGCCCGTGTAGCTGCGGCATGCCGCCGACGTCTCGCGGTTGGCCGTGCAGCCTTGGCAGCACCGCCGGGTCTGGACAGGTCGCAAGGTGTGCCGGAATTGTACCCGTCCCGCCCGCCGGATTCTTCCGGGTCGTCATGGTCGCCCGCTCGTCGCACCGCAATGGCATCCAGAACTGGAGCCAGCCAAGCAACGACGGATATGCGCCCGCGAACGCTAGTAAGAAGAGAAACCGTCGTCGTATACGCAAAGGCTCGCCCATGAGGCGTGCCTGTCTGGCTCGCACAAACCGTGAACAACCCTGATTTCGATCCCGCAATCGTCCATCGTCCCCACCGCAGGCTGCGGTTCCAGGGCAATGGCTGCGGCATCCACGGTGCCTGCGCTCTTTCCCGACCTCGCGCACACCCGCCCAGCCGGTCATCGTGACCTGAATCGGCGTGGTGCGGCACTTCGCGCACCGGTTCTCTCCACTCGCTCCGCGAATCGCGCATCTTCCTGACGGCCCGAGGCTGCGCGCCGGTTTTTCGGCGCGACACGACCACGGAGAACTTCGTACATGAAGCGCATGCTGTTTAACGCAACGCACCAGGAAGAACTGCGCGTTGCCATCGTCGATGGGCAAAAGCTCATCGACCTCGACATCGAAACCGCCGGACGCGAACAACGCAAAGGCAACATTTACAAAGGCGTCGTCACCCGCATCGAACCCAGCTTGGAAGCCTGCTTCGTCAACTACGGCGAAGAGCGCCACGGCTTTCTCCCCTTCAAGGAAATCGCCCGCAGCTACTTCAAGGAGGGGGTGGACGTACGTAGCGCCCGCATCCAGGACGTCTTGCACGAAGGCCAGGAGCTAATCGTCCAGGTCGAAAAGGAGGAACGCGGCAACAAAGGCGCCGCCCTGACCACCTTCATTTCGCTCGCCGGCCGCTATCTGGTGCTGATGCCCAACAACCCGCGCGGGGGCGGCGTCTCCCGCCGCGTCGAAGGCGAAGACCGGCAGGAACTGCGCGAAACCATGGAGCAGCTCCAGGTTCCGCCGGGCATGAGCATCATCGCGCGTACGGCCGGCATCGGCCGTACCGTGGAAGAGCTGCAATGGGACCTCTCCTACCTGATGCAGCTGTGGACGGCCATCGACAACGCCGCCCGGGAGAACGCCGGCCCGATCCTGATCTACCTCGAATCCAGCCTGGTCATCCGGGCCATTCGCGACTATTTCTCGCCCGATATCGGCGAAATCCTCATCGATACCGACGATATCGCCGACCAGGCCTGCGCGTTCATGAGCGTGGTCATGCCGGACAACGTCCAGCGCGTGAAACGCTACCGCGACGACGTGCCGCTGTTCTCGCGCTTCCAGATCGAGCACCAGATCGAGACGGCCTACGCCCGCACGGTGCCCCTGCCCTCGGGCGGGGCGGTCGTCATCGACCACACCGAAGCGTTGGTCGCGGTGGACGTCAACTCGGCCCGCGCCACCAAGGGCAGCGACATCGAAGAAACCGCGCTGCGCACCAACCTGGAAGCGGCCGACGAAGTGGCTCGCCAGCTCCGCCTGCGTGACCTGGGCGGCCTGATCGTCATCGACTTCATCGACATGGAGGACAGCAAGAACCAGCGCGCCGTGGAGCAGCGGCTGCGCGAAGCCCTCCATTTCGACCGCGCCCGCGTGCAAATGGGCAAGATCTCCCGCTTCGGCCTGATGGAGCTGTCGCGCCAGCGGCTGCGCCCCGCGCTGAACGAGGGGTCCCACATCACCTGCCCGCGCTGCAACGGCACCGGCGTCATCCGCGATACCGAGTCCAGCGCCCTCCAGGTGCTGCGCCTGATCCAGGAAGAAGCCATGAAGGAGAACACCGCTGCCGTGCACGCCCAAGTGCCAGTGGAGGTGGCCACCTTCCTGCTGAACGAAAAGCGCACCGACATCGCCAAGATGGAAGCGCGCCTGAAGGTCAATATCATCCTGATCCCGAACAAGCACCTCGATACGCCGCATCACCGCATCGAGCGCCTGCGCCACGACGATCCGCGCCTAGAGAGCACCAAGGCCAGCTTCGAGCTTGCCGAGGCCCCCGAGACCAACCTCGCCTACTCGGCCCAGGAGCACGAGGTCAAACCCCGCCCCGAGGCCATCGTCAAGGGCATCACGCCCGCGCAGCCGGCGCCGGTTTCTTCTTCCACCGACGGCGCCAACGGCCGTGGGAAACAAGCTGCGCAGGCCGAAACGCAGAACGGTGGATTCTCCCGGTTCATCTCGCGCCTCATGGGTTGGTTCAAGGGCCAGCCCGAACCCGCCGAAACCGACGCCCGCCCGCGCAAGGAAGGAGCGCGCGAGGATCGCGACCCCCGCAACCGGCGCCGCCATGCGCAAGGCAACCGCCGTCGCGACAACCGCGAGCCGCGCGCCGATGAGCGCGAACGCCAAGACGGCGACGAGATGCGCAAAGACACCCGCCCCGCTCGCCGCGAAGGTCGACGCGACGACCGTCCACGTGCCGCCAAACAAGAAGACGCGCTGCGTAGCGCACCCGCCCCGGTAGAAGACTCCGAACAATCGTCCGGCGAAACCCGCGGCCGCAACCGCCGCCGCAGGGGCGGACGCCGTGAGGAACTTCCCGTCGAGGAAGCCGTCGGCGCCGTGACCGCCGCCGCAACGACGATGGCTCCGGCAGCGGCCGCCGTACCTGCGCCAGAAGCGCCTGCCGAGGAACCCCAGACGCTGGCCGCAGCCGAGGCGCAAGCCGAGGTCACCCAGCATGAGGGGGAAACCCAGGCCGTCGTTGCGGAAGGCGCCCAGGAAGGTGAACCCGAGCGCAAACGCCGCCGTCGCCGCGGTCGCCGCGGCCGCCGCCAGGGCGAAGCCGGCGTCGCATTGGCCGACGATGCTTCCGTGCAGGACGACGAGGCCACGGGCAACGACGAAGCCGTGCAACAGGAGGCTGCCGCTGTCCCGCCCCAGCCCCCTGCCGTCGTCTCCGAGCCCATCGTCGTCGCAGCCGAGGAGCTGCCGGTAGATGCGCCCGTGCCCGTGGTGGCCGAGGTCGTCCAGCCCCCGGCGCAACCGGCGGAAACGTCCGAACCGGAAACGCCCGAACCCGCCGGTGAGCCGGGCCTGGAAGCCACTCCGGCTCCGGTCGAGGTGGACGAAGCACCCGTCATTGCGGCCTTCGCGTCGGTGGAAGCCGAAACGCCGGCCGAGCTGGCCCAGGCCCAAGGGGAGGAGGCGCCCGCCCAGGCCGACGCTGCGGCGGTCGACGCCGCGGTGGCCGACGTGCCCCCGGCTCCCGAGCCCGAGCGCGAACCCGAGCCGGCTCCCGCCATGGACGAAGCCAACGCCAAGGCCGAGCAGGCGGCGTCCATTCTCGATACGCCGACACAGATCGTTGTGTCGCAGCCGGACGCCGACCCCTCCCGGGACGAGCTGCTGCGCGTCATCGAACAAGCCGGCATGCAGTGGGTCGAAACCGATAGCGCCAAGCTGGCGGCCGCCCGCCATTCCATGCAGGAATCGACGATCCGGCTGGGCCGCGAACCCCGCGTTCGGCCGCCCGTCGTGAGCGAAGCGCTGATCCAGGTCGAAACCCGCCCCGAACTGCGCACCTGACGTGGGGCAGTAAAAAAGAATGCCGCACGCATGGCGTGCGGCATTTTTTCGTCTAGCGCCTGCAAATGCCGGTTGTCGTTCCCTAGCGCCGCGCCGGCGACTCGGCCGGCTTCACGCCCCCCGAACGGCAAAGGGGCCTGCGCCCCAGCC
>NZ_JADGHH010000254.1 GCF_019689535.1 Pigmentiphaga sp. | reverse complement strand
ATGCGGAACTGCGCAAGACCTGGGACCAAATCATTCCGGGCGAACCGCGCAAGACCCTTCCCTATACCCTCACCCTGGAAGCCATTCACAAGTACTGCCGGGTGGTGGGGGACATGCACCCCCTGTATTTCGACGAAGAGTATGCCAAGAAGACGCCGTACAAGGGGCTGATCGCACCGCCCTCCATCCACATCCTGCTCATGTTCGCCTGCACGCCCGCCGACGACTGGATGCGCAGCCCGGGCACGATCAACGCGGGCCAGTCGTGGAGCTACAACGTGCCGGCCCGGCCGGGCGACACCATCCGCCTCCAGGCCCGAGCGCTGGACAAGTTCATCAAGAAAGAACGGTTGTTCGTGATCCACGACAACGTTTTCTTCAACCAGCACGATGAAGTCATTTGCTCCGGCCGCGGCTGGACCATCCGCCCTTTCTGAGATCCATCATGAACAGCACCACTTTCGACAGCTTGAAGCCGGGCCAAAGGATAGAAGGTACGCCGTTCTCGCCCACCCGCGAAAGCATCCGCGCCTTTTGTGAAGCCTCGCTCGACTACAACCCGCTGCATTGGGACGACGAGTACATGAAGGGCAATTTCGGCCGGACCAATTTCGGCGGAATCATCATGCACGGCATGAATAACTTCGGCGTCATCACCAAGATGTTGACCGACTGGCTTTACCCGCGCGGGGGCGTGCAGCGCCGGCTCGAGACGCGCTGGAAGATACCGGTCAAGCCCGGCGACACCATCACGCCGAGCGCAACGATTTCCGCAGTGCAAGTCACGCAGAAAAGCCGCTGGGCCACGTTGACCGTCGAAGTCACCAATCAACGCGGCGAAGTCGTTGCCCACGGCGAGGCGATGGTCGAGTTCCCGCATGGAATGGAGCCGGCCTGAACGCTTCTTCTTCATTACAACGAGAGGAGACGGACATGACGACATTGACCCAACGCGCGCTCGCCGCCTTGGCTTGCGCAGCGGGATGCTTGCTTCCCGCCCTTTCCACGGCCCAGACTTTTCCTTCGCATCCAGTGAGAATCGTCGTGCCGTTTCCGCCTGGAGGCACCACCGATATCCTTGCACGGCAACTCGGCGCAGAGCTGCAAAATATGTGGGGGCAGGCAGTGGTGGTGGAAAACCGGGCCGGCGCCAGCGGCACGATTTTCTCCGAGCAGTTCGTGGCCATGCCGCCAGACGGCTATACGCTCATGCTGACTGCCACCCACCACGTGATCAACCCGGGGTTGTACAAGAACCTTCGCTACAACACGCGCACGGATTTCACGCCCATCGCCCAGGTGGCTGCCGTGCCCAACGTGCTCGTGGTGAACCAGGCATTCCCCGCCCGCACTGTCGCCGAACTGATCGAGTACGCCAAGCGCAACCCAGGCAAGGTGGATTTCGGCTCGGCCGGCACGGGTGGTGCAAATCATTTATCGGGCGAACTCTTCAAGTCCATGGCCGGCATCGAAATGGTGCACATTCCTTATAAGGGCGCTGCCCCTGCGCTGAACGACCTGCTGGGCGGACAGATTCCCGTGATGTTCGATTCCGTGCCTGGCGTCATCCAACACATCAAGTCCGGACGCTTGCGCGCGCTGGGGGTTACGGCGCTCAAGCGCTCGGAAGCGTTGCCCGACGTGCCCACCATCGACGAGGCGGGCGTCAAAGGCTTCGAGGCAACGGCGTGGTTCGGCCTGTATGCGCCCGGCCGCATGGCGCCCGACCTGACCCGCAAGCTGTCTGGCGACGTGCTCAAGGCGCTCTCCAGCCCTTCCTTGCGCAAAGAGTTCGCCGCGCAAGGGGCCGAAGCCGGAACGATGACGCAGCCCGAATTCGCGGCCTTCGTCGATGCGGAGATCACCAAGTGGTCCAAGGTCATTGCTGATGCCAACATCAAGATCGACTGATTCGTTCATGTCTCATCCCCAATCTCAGGCCGCTGCGGGAAGCCGGTCGGGCGCGTTGTCCCATATTCGCGTGCTTGATCTCTCACGCATCCTGGCCGGACCGTGGTGCACGCAAAACCTCGCCGACATGGGCGCCGAAGTGATCAAGGTCGAAAGGCCGGGCGTCGGAGACGACACCCGGGCCTGGGGGCCGCCCTGGGTGCGGGACGCCGATGGCCGGGATACAAGCGATTCCACGTACTATGCCGCCGCCAACCGCGGCAAGAAATCCATCACCGTCGACATCTCGACCGAGGCAGGCCAGGACCTCGTGCGACGGCTTGCCGCCCAAAGCGACGTCGTGGTCGAGAACTACAAGATTGGAGATCTCAAGCGCTATGGGCTCGACTACGAGAGCCTTTCGCGATTGAATCCGGGATTGGTGTATTGCTCGATCACCGGGTACGGGCAAGACGGGCCGTGGGCGCACAAGCCGGGCTACGACTTCGTCTTCCAGGCGGTGGGCGGCCTGATGAGCATCACGGGCGAGCGTGACGATTTGCCCGGCGGCGGGCCGCAGAAGGTCGGGATCGCGATTGCCGACGTGATCACCGGCATGTACGCGACCATTGCGATCCTGGCGGCGCTCCAACACCGCACGGTCTCGGGCCGCGGCCAGTACATCGACATGGCCCTGCTCGATTGCATCGTCGCATTGGGGGGCAACCAAGTCACCGGCTACTTCGCCAGCGGCAAGGTACCGCACCGGTACGGCAATGCACATGCCAGCCTGGTGCCTTACCAAGTGTTCGCCGTGGCCGATGGGGAGATTGTGGTGGCCGTGGGCAACGACAAGCAGTGGCAGCAGTACTGTGCTGCCATCGAACGGCCGGACCTTGCGCAAGACCCCCGCTGGAGCAAGGTCACCGGGCGCATCGTGGGGCGCGGGGAGCTCGTGCCGGAACTCGCGCGCACCATGCTGACTCGCACGCGCGACGAGTGGATCGAGCGGCTGGAAGCGCATGGCGTGCCGTGCGGCCCGATCAACGATTACGCGCAAGTCTTCGAGCACCCGCAGGTGCAGCATCGCGGCCTGCGCGTAGACGTGCCGCGCGCGGATGGAGGCATGGTCTCGACCATCGCGAGCCCCCTCCGCTTGCGTGACACGCCCCCCGTTTACGACCGTCCGCCTCCCACCTTGGGCGATTCCACCGTAGCGGTGCTGCGGGATGTCCTCGGATTCTCCGATGGCGAAATCGAGGCCTATCGCCGCAAGGGAATCGTTTGAAGGTCCGCCTTCCTGTCTGGATCTGACCGCATGAATCCCGAAACTGCTTCTTCATCGCCGTTGGCCGTCTTCCGCGAGTATCTGGCGCAAGGCAAGTTGGCATTCCAGTTCGACGCTGCACTTGGGCGGCCGGTTTTCCCGCCGCGCGTGATCGGGCCGGGAAGCGGCACGGCTGATCTCGAGTGGCGCATCAGCGAAGGGCTGGGGACGGTATATGCCGTCACGATCATCAGCCCGCGGGGTGAAGCGCCGTACAACGTCGTCCTGGTGGACATGGATGAAGGCTTTCGGCTGATGAGCCGTGTCGAAGGTTTGCCGCCGGGGGAGGTCCGCATCGGCATGCGGGTGCGGGTAGATGTCTGTCAGCCGCAGGACGGGCAGGCGCCCTATCCTGTTTTTCGTCCGGAGGTTCCGTAATGCAAGGGTTGCAACGCGGCGCGTGCGCCATCGTCGGGGTAGCCGAGTCTGACCTAGGGCAAGTCGCGCCCGGCATGTCCGCGCTCGATTTGATGGCCCAGGCCACGCATCGGGCACTGCAAGACTGTGGATTGTCCTTGCGCGATATCGACGGTGTCTTCGCCACCACCTCGCAAAGCCGCATGCCGACCTTGGCCCTGTGCGAATACCTAGGCATCTCGC
Organism: Pigmentiphaga sp.; assembly: GCF_019689535.1. Classification (GTDB taxonomy): domain Bacteria; phylum Pseudomonadota; class Gammaproteobacteria; order Burkholderiales; family Burkholderiaceae_B; genus Pigmentiphaga. The sequence goes on along the minus strand of NZ_JADGHH010000254.1, from coordinate 236 downwards.
CCCGCTATCACGACGGCACGAATATCGGGGGCTGCAGTTTCATGTCCATGGTGGCGCATGCCCAGATGGCCATTCAAGCGGGGCTGTGCACGATTGCGCTGATTGCCTACGGCAGTACGCAGCGCAGCGCCGGGCGCGCCAATGTCGCAGCGCCCGACCCTAACCCCCACGAAGCCCCCTACCGTGCGGGTCTACACATCTGACGCGGCCGGCGATAGGCGGGGGGTAGGTGTGGG
>NZ_JADGHH010000253.1 GCF_019689535.1 Pigmentiphaga sp. | reverse complement strand
AAGCCGGCCCGACGCCCTGACGAACACCGCCTGCACGCGTACAATTGCGGCGTCGTCAACTCTGCAGTGCCAGGCACTGCTTTTCGGCATGGCCTCACAGCCACGACCTAGACCCTTAATACCAGCCGGCCCCTTGTCTTCCGGCACCCGTTCGAGCCACCTCTGAGCCCGCCTGCGTCAGGCGGCCAGGCCCCAGGCCCGTGCGGGGCCGCTTTGTGTTTCCCGCGCGATGGTCGAACAAGCAACTGAACCCAAATCCCTCGAGCGCAACCGCCTCGAACCCGAAGACGCCCAAGAGGCTCTGGAACACGTCCAAGAGCTGCTGCGACGCCAGCATCTGGTCGAAGAGCTCGTCCAGAGGCAAGAGGCCGGGGACACCCGCGCGCCGCTCGTCGAAGCGCTGGTCCACCGGCAGCATGAAGCCGAGCTGAGCGCCCTGCTGGACGACCTGCATCCGGCCGACATCGCCTTCATCCTCGAATCCCTACCCAAAGAAGATCGGCAGATCGTCTGGCAGCTCGTTCGCCCTGAACGCGTGGGCGAGGTGCTGCTCGAAGTCGCCGACTGGATGCGGGAATCGCTGATCGCCACCACGGACCAGCAAAAGCTGCTGGCGGCGGCCGAGAGCCTGGAGGCGGACGAACTGGCCGACCTCGCTCCAGACCTGCCCCCCGAAGTCGTGGCCGAGGTGCAGAAGGGCCTGACCGACGAAGAGCGGGCGCGCCTGACCGAAGTCATGAGCTACCCCGAAGACTCGGTGGGCGCGATCATGGACTTCGAAATGGTCCGGGTGCGCAACGACGTGACGCTAGAGGTCGTGCTGCGTTACCTGCGCCGCCTGCACGAATTGCCCGATCACACCGACCAGATCTTCGTGGTCGACCGGCACGATAAGCTCATGGGCAGCCTGCCCATCAACCGGTTGCTGGTAAGCGATCCCGAGACCAAGGTCGCTGACGTCATGGACACCGAAATCCTGACGCTGGCGCCGCTCGACGAGGCCGCCGAAGCAGCCGCTGCGTTCGAACGCTACGACTTGGTGTCTGCGCCCGTGGTCGATGCCGTGGGGCGGCTGATCGGCCGGGTGACCGTGAACGAGGTGGTGGACGTGATCCGCGAGGCCTCGGACGAACAGGCGCTGTCCAAGGCCGGCCTGCAAGAAGAAGACATCTTCGCCCCAATCCCCAAGGCCATCCGCAACCGCGCGCCGTGGCTGCTAGTCAACCTGTGCACCGCCTCGATCGCCGCCTTCGTCGCCTCACGCTTCGAAGAAACGGTGGGCCACATCGTCATCCTGGCCTTCCTGATGTCCATCGTCGCCGGCATAGGCGGCAATTCGGGCAACCAGACCATGACGCTAATCATCCGGGCCCTGGCGGTGGGCCGCATCAACGCCGCCAACGTCGGCAAGCTGATCCGCCGCGAGCTCCAGATCGCATTTTTCGTCGGGCTGGGGGGCGGCGCCGTGGCGGGGCTGTTCGCCTGGGCGATTTCGGGGCGCTATTCGCTCGGCCTCGTCATGATGGCCGCGATGGTGCTCAACCTGCTGGTTGGCGCCAGCATAGGCATGCTGGTTCCCCTGACCCGCAGCCGGTTCGGCAAGGATCCGGCCATCGGCTCCTCGGTACTGCTCACCTTCGCCACTGACACGATGGGCTTCTTTATTTTCCTGGGGCTAGCGACCATCTTCCTGACGTAGCCGCGTCCCCGCCGGCAGTGCTCGCGCCCCACGCCGCCCTGCGCGGGGCGACGGCGTTCACGCCAAGCCCATGGCTTCCTTATAGGCCCGTTCCACCGACTCCGGCTGCCCTGCCTGGAAGATGTAGTGCTGCATGTGACGGCCGAATATCGGATGCGCCTTTAGCTCCGCCATGGTCATTCCCTCGACCAGCTCCTTGCGGAAGGCCATCGGCAATTCGACGCGGTGGTTCTTTTCCGGATCCCGCAATATGCCTTTCGGGTCCGCGCCGCCGGCGACGACCTCGAGCTCCTCGAAGAACTTCTTGCGGATCATGGCGATGCCGCGATCGCTGGGGCCCAGCGTCTCGAGGCTACGGTCGGCGATGGTCCCCTGCCCCACCCACGCGACGAAGTCCTGGTTCATCACATGGCTGGTGATCCAGTTGCCCTCGGCATCACGGATAGGCCCATGCCAGGTCGGGATGCGCTCTTGCACGTAGGGTTCGCGCTCCCGGGGAACGCGGGTGAAAGACCAGCAAACGCTCAGGGTGTGTTCGTCGTCCACCGGAACGCGCCACTCGAAGTGGTCACCGAGGAAGACGGCATTGGGCCACAAGCAGACCCGCCCGATAGACCACAGCGGATCGTCCTTGGTTGCATTGCCCCGGACACGCTTGTAGAGAAACCCGAACTCGAACTCCTCGAAGCCGACTTCTTTGTGCGGGGGCGAATAGGGCCCAAGCACCCCGCGCTGGCGCAGGCTCCAGTTGTTGTGCGCCCACTCGAAATGCACGGGATCGATGGAGTTTTCCTGGCACTGGAACCAGTTACAGGGAATCACGGACAAAACGATCTGCCGGAACCCATTGGGCCATGAGAACGCCTCCCAGTCGGGCAAGAGAGGGGCAGGCTGGGGGCCCATGTACGCCCATAGCAGGCCCGCCTTTTCCTGGACCGGATACGCCTTGATCCGCACCTTATCCTTCATGCGGATTTCCGGATGGGCGACGTCCTCGTAGGGCTGCTCCACGCAGGCGCCGTCCGCGGAAAAACACCATCCGTGATAACTGCAGCGCAGGCCATGGGGCTCCGGGAATCCGTGCGTCATGTCGGCTCGGCGATGTGGGCAGTGCCGGTCCACCAACCCCCAGTTCCCGCTCAGGTCACGATACAGGACCAAGTCCTCGCCCATGATGCGCACGGCTTTGGTCGCACGCGTGTCGAACTCGCTAACCCCCGCGATGGGCATCCAATACCGGCGCAGCAAGTCTCCCATGGGCGTGCCCGGCCCCACCCGGGTCAATAGCGCATTTTTTTCCTGATTCAGCATGACCGTTCCATTGCAGGTGAAGGAGTGCGGCATGAACGAAAAGCGGCCGCGCTATCTATATTATATATCATACTTATCTGCGCGGGCAGCAGGTGGTCGTTCCCGGAAGACCTGTGCGGCCGGTCCCGCCACGCAGGGCAACCTATAATGCGGCGTACCTACGTCACGATCCATCTCACCACGGCACGCAAAGGATTCGGGTTTGGTCAAGAAAGTCTCTCCATCGACCCGTACTTGGACAGCGGTCCCCAACGAAACGCTTTCGGGGGGCATCGTGGCGCAGATACGCGCCGCCGTTTTGAACAAAGAGATCGTTGCCGGCCAGTTTCTGGGCAGCGAGGCCGCGCTGTCCGAACAATTCGGCGTCAGCCGCATGGCGGCGCGCGACGCCCTACGCACCCTTGAAGGGCTGGGCATCGTCGAGATTCGAATGGGATCGCGCGGCGGCGTATGGGTGGCCCAGGGCAACCCGGATCGGCTGGCCGATGCAATGGCCATTCACCTAAAGCTCATCGGCGTCACGTCGGGCGAGGTGTTCGACGCCCAGATGGCGATCGAGGAAATGGCGGCCGAACTGGCGGCTGAGCGACGCAACGACGCCGATCTGGAAAGATTGCGTGCGGTACTGGCCGAACTATCGGCGCTCAAGGATGAACTCGACCGCTTTGCGGACGCCTCGATGCGCTTTCATGAAGCCATCGTGCAGGCATCCCACAGCCGCATCCTGCTGGCGCAGTTCCGCGCCCTGAGCATTGTCCTGCGCCCCGTGCTGCGCCCGAATCTCACGCCAGCATCGGCCGTGCGCATCATGCGCCACCACAAGCGGATGCTGGCTGCCATCGAATCCGGCGACGGCGCCGAAGCTTCCCGGCTGATGCGGGAACGGCTGAGCTACCAGAGGAATAAGACGTTGTCGCAAGAAGCAAGCTCGGCCTCCCGGGCGAAGGACTAATCCTCCCAGCCTGGCGGCCTTTGGATTTCCCCCGTCGCCCCCCCTTCGCCGAACGTCCCGAAAACCAACACCCGGACCACGTGGGCGGGCTTTACAAC
>NZ_JADGHH010000252.1 GCF_019689535.1 Pigmentiphaga sp. | reverse complement strand
CCTTGCAACAGGCCGACACGAGGCGGGGGTGGCGGGCCTTCGGCACGGGGCGCGGCGCTGAGGTCGGGGGAGGCAGGTTTCATCAGCGCTCCACCAGTGCCATGCGGCGGTTGTACAGGTTCATCAGCGCCGAGATCGCCAGGCTCACCGTCAGGTATGCCGCCATGATGATGAGGACGCCTTCGATCGCCTGTCCCGTCTGGTTGAGTGTGGTATTGGCTACCGATACGATGTCGGGATAGCCGATGGCGACAGCGAGCGAGCTGTTCTTGGTCAGGTTCAGGTACTGGCTGGTGATGGGAGGAATGATGACCCGCAGTGCCTGCGGAAGAACCACCCGCCTCAACACTGCATTGCGCCGCAGGCCGAGGGACTCGGCGGCCTCCCATTGGCCTCGGTCTACCGATTGGATCCCCGCGCGGACGACCTCGGCGATGAAGGCTCCCGTATAGAGCACGAGGCCGAACAGCAGCGCCGCGTATTCGGGGGTGAGCGTTGCTCCGCCGGCGAAGCCGAAGCCCTGCAGGCGCGGAACGTCGAACTCCGTGGGGGCGCCGCCTGCCAGCCATCCTGCCAGCGGCAGGCCCACCAACAGCCCGACCACCCATCCCCAGACGGGGCGGACGTCGCCGCTCGCCTGCCGGCGCCGGCGCATGACATGGACCAACCCAAGCGCAAGCAGGACTGCCGCGGCAAAGCCCGCGGCGGCCAAGTCGAATCCCAGGTGATCGGCAGGCAGCGGGAACTTAACGCCGCGGTTGGAGATGAATACGCCGGGCAGCAGCTCTATGGCTTGGCGCGCAGCGGGCATGGTTTCGGTGATTAGCGCATACCAGAGAAACAGCTGCAGCAGCAGGGGGGTGTTGCGCATCAGTTCTACATAGACCGCTGCGAGGCGGGCGACCAGCCAGTTGCGCGACAGGCGGGCAATGCCCATCAGGGTGCCGAGCACGGTGGCGAGCACGATGCCCACGGCCGCCACCCGTACGGTGTTCAGCAGCCCGACGAGGAGGGCGCGCGCATAGGTGTCCTGGGGTTCATAGCGGATGGGCGTCTCGCCAATGGCGAACCCGGCCTCCCGGCCCAGGAAGTCGAAACCCGAGGCGATGTTGCGCGCCGCGAGATTGGCCAGCGTGTTGGACACCAGAAACCAGGCCAGTCCGGCGACCGCAGCCAGTGCCACGGCCTGGTAAACCACGGAGCGAACCGCCGGATTGCTCCAGTTCAATCGGGACATGCGGGTCAACGGATGGGCAGTGCGTACATGAGGCCGCCCTGCGTCCACAGCGCATTGGCACCGCGCTGCATTTTCATCGGGCTGCCTTGGCCGAGGTTGCGCTCGAAGCTCTCGCCGTAGTTGCCGACCTGCTTAATGATGTTGTAGGCCCATTTCTCGTCTACGCCAAGGTTCTTGCCCGCGCCTGGCGTGACGCCCAAGATGCGCTGAACGTTGGGATTGGGGCTCTTGAGCATTTCGTCGACGTTCTTCGAGGTGATGCCGTATTCCTCGGCCTCGATCATCGCATTGAGGGTCCACCGGACAATTGCCGCCCACTGCTCGTCGCCCTGGCGGACCAGCGGGCCGAGCGGCTCCTTGGAAAGCAGTTCCGGTAACACGACGTAGTCGTCCGGGTTGGAGAGCTTGGTCGCGCGGATAACGTTCAGCGCCGAGATGTCCGTGGTGTAGGCGTCGCAGCGTCCCGCGGCAAAGGCCCGGACCAGCTCGTCGAACTTGTCGATGACCACGGGCTTGAAAGTCAGCTTGTTGGCGCGAAACCAGTCCGCCAGGTTGAGCTCGGTGGTGGTGCCCGGCTGCAGGCAAATCGCCGCGCCGTCGAGTTCCTTGGCGCTCTTGACCCCGAGTTTCTTGGGCACCATGATGCCTTGGCCGTCGTAGAAGTTCACGCCCACGCCGGTCAGGCCGAGTGCCGTGTCCCGCTGCAGGGTGATGGTCGTATTGCGCGGCAGCACGTCGACCTCGCCCGACTGCAGGGCGGTAAAGCGTTGCTGGGTGTTGAGCGGCGTCAGCTTGATCTTGTTCGCATCGCCAAACAAGGCGGCGGCGACGGCCTTGCACAGGTCCACGTCTATGCCGGTCCAATTGCCTTTGCTGTCCGGGTTACTGAATCCGGCAACGCCGGTGGAGACGCCGCATTGCACGAAGCCTTTCTTCTTGACCGCGTCCAGCGTCGGGCCGGCTTGGACGGCTTGTGCAGCGCCCATCAACAAGACGGCTGCAAGGAGGGAAGTCAATGCTTTCATGGCGAATTCCTTACTCGGAGCGGCCCAGACTATAAAGCATCGCGGCCGCAGGCATGGCGCGGAGCCCGCTCCGGAGGCTGGGCGGCGCCCCGGGCGCCCCATGTCCAAAAGCGGGCGCCCTGCGTAGCGCCTCGATACAGAGCCGGGCTGCCAGACCCTTGAAATGAAGCGTACCGTAGCATGGGTTGAGTATGATGAAAACCTCGGATCCCGTCGGAGCCCAGGTTACTATTTCGGCCTCATGATCGAATTCCAGCATGTCTTCAAATCCTACGGCCGCGGCATCGATGCGCTGGCCAATGTCACCTTCGGCATCGCCCAAGGAGAATTCGTCTTCGTCTCGGGGCCTTCCGGAGCGGGAAAGTCGACGTTGTTGAAGCTCATCGCGGGGCTAGACGTTCCCAACCGCGGAACCGTCCTGGTAAACGGGCAGAACGTGGGCAAGCTGCCCAGGCGCCTTAGGCCCTACCTGCGGCGGGCCATTGGCACCATCCTGCAAGACGTTCACCTGCTCAACGACCGTAGCGCCTTCGACAACGTGTTGTTCCCCCTTATCGTTGCCGGCCATGCCCGGTCAGACGCGCTCCGGCGGGCGCGCGCGGCCATCGAGCGGGTCGGTTTGTCAGGCAAGGAGTCGCTGCGTCCCGAGGAGCTCTCCGGCGGCGATCAACAGCGGCTGGCCATCGCCCGCGCCATCGTCAACCGGCCGGGCTTGCTGATCGCCGACGAGCCGACCGCCAACCTGGACCGCGACAGCGCCCGCCGCATTGTCGAAGTGTTCCGGGATTTCAATCGCGTCGGCGTGACCACGATCCTGGCCACGCACGACGATACGTTGATCGCTGACTACGCCACGCGCGTGTTGCTGGTGAAGGACCGTACGGTGACGGACGGCGGCAAGCGCACGCCGCGCCTCGGCGGGGAGGTGCGCGCATGAGCCCTCTTCTTCGTCAGCATCGTTACGCGCTGGGGGTGACCTTGCGCCGCCTGTGGGCACAACCTTTTTCGTCGATCGCCAATATCTTGGTCATCACGCTCGCCCTGGCCATTCCCCTGCTGGGGGCAACGGCCTTGACGTCGCTGCGTCCGGTGGCCGCGCACTTGACGGCCGATCCGGAAATGACAGTCTTCATGAAGGTAGACGCCACAACCGAGGAGACCGGCGCGGTGGCCGACCGCATACGCCGCGACCACGGTAATGAGATACGCGCGCTGCGGATCATCAGCCGCGACCGGGCGTTGGCGGACCTCAAGGCCAACCCCGCGTATGCCCAGGCGTTGGCCGTGCTGCCTGACAACCCGCTGCCCGATGCCATCGTGGTGACGCTGGAAGGCGAAGACCTCGCCCGGCGTTCGGCCGAACTGGCGAAAATATGGAAGACCTGGGCGAACGTGGACATGGTGCAGGTCGACAGCGATTGGGTGCAGCGCCTGGAAGCCATTCTGCGTTTCGCCAGGACGATGCTGGTGTTCCTCGCCCTGGTCGTGGCCGTAGCCGTGTTGGCTGCCGTCTTCAACACGGTGCGCATGCAGGCCTTGTCCCAACGCGAGGAAATCGGCGTCGCCCGGCTGGTCGGCGCGACCGAGTCCTTCGTGCGCCGGCCGTTCTTGTATTTGGGGGCGGTCAGCTGTGCCGTGGCGGCGCTGGCGGCGATTGGATTGGTTGCCGTCGTGCTGGATCCGCTCAATGCCGCGTTGGCTGACCTGGCGCACAGTTACGGCACAGAGTTCGCCCTGCGCCTGCCGCAGTGGGAATGGCTGGCGGTGTTCGTGGCCGGGGTCTCCGCACTGGGAGCGCT
>NZ_JADGHH010000043.1 GCF_019689535.1 Pigmentiphaga sp. | reverse complement strand
GGGTTTTTTATGGCATGTGGGGACACAGGCACCCCACCCCTGCGCTTCCGGTATCCGGTTGTAACCCAGCCTCGGCGCCTGTTGTTTTTGCTACCACGAATCCGGCGATCGTGGACGGAATTGCAACAACCTTTGGTCGTCAGCCAAATTTATCGGTTGGCACGCATCATCCTTTCTGATGAAATTTTCTACAGATTTCTTCGCAGCTTCGCCTGGAAATCCAACCCTGGCCGGCGGCTGGGTGCCGGGCGGCCCTAGGTGGCCCACCGATGCAACCCAGCCGACTGCCGACACGTTTTTACGCTGGAGACCAAGGAATGAAGAAAACCCTACTCGCGACTGCCCTGCTAGCCGGATTTGCAGGGGCCGCGCATGCGCAGAGTTCCGTGACGCTATACGGTCTCGTCGACGCCGGCTTCGACTACCGAAAGGTCGATGGCCAGACCGTCAAGGGCATCGACAGCGGCTTGATGAGCCAATCGCGTTTCGGGATGCGCGGCTCGGAAGACCTGGGGAACGGGCTGAAGGCCATCTTCACCCTGGAGAACGGTTTTACGGTGGATGACGGCCAGCAAACCCATGGCCGGCTATTCGGCCGCTACGCTTTCGTCGGCCTCGAAAGCAATAGCATGGGCCGCCTGACGCTCGGACGGACCACGAACCTGGCCTTCATGTGGGCGGCGGGCATTGCCAACCCCTTCGGCCTGAACTTCAGCACTGCTAGCGTTGGCAGCACCTTCGCCTATAACGATGCCGTGATGGGCGGCGGCCGGGTAAATAACTCGGTGTACTACTACAGCCCCTCGTTCTATGGCATCCAGGCCGGCGTGGGTTACAGCTTCAACGCATTCGCCAACCCGACCACGGGCGAGCAGGAAGCGCCCGAGAGCGGCCGGAACAACCGCATGGTCGACCTGGGCTTGAAGTATGACAACGGCCCGATCAAGGGGGTGCTGACCTACCAACAAGTGGAATCACCGCTGCCTGGCACCCGCCCCTTCCGCAACATCACGCTGGGCGCCTCGTATGATTTCGGCGTCGCCGCCATCCATGCCGGTTACGCCCGGGCCAAGAACATCACCCCGGCTTTCCTGAACGGCTACAACAACGTGGTAGCGACGGGCGGGCAATTCTCGAGCGACAACGCCTACACCATCGGCGCGAGCGCTCCGCTGGGCCCCGGCAAGCTCTATGCCGCATGGCAGAAAGCGACCAAGTCCAAGGTCGACGGCTGGGCGGTGGGCTACACCTACGATCTGTCCAAGCGCACCAACTTGTACGCGTTCTTCGCGGACAACGACGTGCACAACTTCGACCAGAACCGCGACATGACCTATCGCCAACTCGGCATAGGCCTGCAGCATCGCTTCTAATAAGGGCCGCAAGGCCCTTGCCACGGCTGGGTCCGGCCTCCAGCCTTATTTCCCCGGGCAATGCCCGGGGTTTTTATTTTTATCGGGCCGCGTGGCAGATAGCCAGCCACCCTGCCCCCTGCAGGCAGCCAGAGGGCACCGGCTGCACCGCGATCCAGCCTTCCTGCAGCCGCGCCGAATCAGGCCGTCCAGCGACGCGCGTTGCGGAACATGCGCATCCAGGGGGAGAACTCGCCCCCGCTATCCCGCTCGCCCCAGGACTCAGGGCTCCACGACATCTGAACATTGCGGAACACCCGCTCCGGGTGAGGCATCAGCGCGGTGCAACGTCCGTCCGCCGTCGTCACGCCTGCCAAGCCGCCCGGGCTGCCGTTGGGGTTGTAGGGATAGACCTCTGTCGGGTTGCCGAGGTGATCGACGAAACGCATGGCGGCAATCGCCGCATCTGCCCTGCCTTGCTGCGAAAAATCCGCATAGCCTTCGCCGTGCGACACGGCGATGGGGATGCGGGAGCCGGCCATGCCTTCGAAAAAGATAGAAGGCGAGGCCGGGATTTCGACCAGGGAGAGGCGCGCCTCGAACTTTTCCGAACGGTTGCGGGTAAACCGCGGCCAATCCTGGGCGCCCGGAATCATGGGCGCCAGCGCGGCCAGCATCTGGCAGCCGTTGCAGACACCGAGCGTGAAGGTATCGCCCCGGCCGAAATACGCGGCGAACATGTCGGCCAGCTTCGCGTTGTATTGGATGGTCTTGGCCCACCCTTCGCCGGCGCCAAGGACGTCTCCGTAGCTGAAGCCGCCCACCGCGACGAGCCCCTTGAAGCCGGACAAATCGATGCGCCCGCTAATCAGGTCTGTCATGTGGACGTCCCAGGCTTCGAAGCCGGCGCGATCGAAAGCATAGGCCATCTCGACCTGGCTATTGCAGCCCTGCTCGCGCAGGATGGCCACGCGCGGACGCACCCCCGTTGCGATCATGGGCGCGGCGATGTCTTCCTGCGGATCGAACCCGACGCGGGGCGACAGCCCCGGGTCGGTGGCGTTGTCCCACAGCGCGAACTCCGCCTCGGCGCATTCTGGATTGTCCCGCAGCGCCATGATACGGCGGCTGACTTCGCTCCACGCCTTGCCCAGCTCGGCACGCGGCTTGGACCAGATTTTCTTGGCATCCCGGTAGAACTCGATTTCGTCCCGGTCGTTGGGCTCGCCGATTACGTGCGAATGGGCCGACAATCCGGCGCCGCGCAGCACTTCCATCACCGCGTTGCGGCTAGCGGCTGGCACCTGGATGACGGCGCCCGCCTCCTCGGCGAACAACGCCTTGATGGTCAGCTCATCGCGCTGCACCGCGACTTGGTCGGGGCGAATCTTGAAATCTCCCCAATCCGAGGCATAGGGGTCGAGGGTGAGCATGTCGAGGTTGATCGACAGCCCCGTGTGCCCGGCAAACGCCATTTCGCACACGGTGGCGAATAGTCCGCCGTCCGAGCGATCATGGTAAGCCAGGATCACGCCGCTTTCCGCAAGCGTGCGTATTGCGGCGAAGAAGGCGCGCAAGTCGTCGGGCGCGTCGATGTCGGGCACTTCCTGCCCGACCTGGCCGATGACCTGGGCCAAAATGGAGCCGCCCAGCCGATGCTTGCCACGGCCCAAATCGATGAGGATGAGCGTCGTGTCGCCCTGGTCGGTGCGTATTTGCGGCGTCAGCGTCTTGCGGACATCGGTGACGGGCGCGAAGGCCGTCACGATGAGCGAGACGGGCGCCACGACGCGCCGTTCCTCGCCGTCCTCCGTCCAGGTCGTGCGCATGGACAGGGAGTCCTTGCCGACCGGGATCGCCAGGCCAACCTGCTGGCACAGCGTGCTCACGGCACTGACCGTGTCGTAAAGTGCGGCGTCTTGCCCGGGCTCGCCGCACGCGGCCATCCAGTTGGCCGACAGCTTGACGTCTTCCATGCGCGCGACGGGCGCCGCGACAAGGTTGGTGATGGCTTCGGCCACCGCCATGCGACCCGATGCAGGCGCATCAATAACGGCCACCGGCGTGCGTTCGCCCATGGCCATGGCCTCCCCCCGCACGCCGCTGTAATCGGCAAGCGTCACCGCACAATCGGCCACCGGCACTTGCCACGGCCCGACCATTTGATCGCGCGCAGAAAGGCCGCCGACGGTGCGGTCGCCGATCGTAATGAGGAACGTCTTGTTCGCCACGGTAGGATGACGCAATACGCGCAGCGCAACGTCATCCAAATCCAAGCCCACGACGTCCAGGGGCTCGCCCGCGCCGGGCAGGCGCGTTACGTTGCGCTCCATGCGGGGCGGCTTGCCCAGGATGACATCCACCGGCACATCCACCGGCCGCGCAGTCCGCGCCCATTCCGCAGCAGGTACGTCGGGGGCGGAAAACCCTTCACCGTTGACGACGCGCAGTTGGCGCTCCTCGGTAGCGACCCCCACCACGGCGTATGGGCAGCGCTCGCGCCGAGCGATGGCGTCGAACCGGTCGAGGTCCTGGGGCAGGATCGCGAGCACATAGCGCTCCTGCGATTCGTTGCACCAGATTTCGGCGGGCGACATGCCCGACTCTTCGACCGGGACGCGCTGCAGATCGAACACCGCGCCGCGCCCGGCGCCGTCCACGAGCTCGGGAAATGCATTGGATAGGCCACCCGCGCCGACGTCGTGGATGGAAAGAATCGGATTCTCGGGGCCCAGCTGCCAGCAGCGATCGATGACCTCCTGCGCACGACGCTCGATTTCGGGGTTGCCGCGTTGGACGGAATCGAAATCGAGGTCGGCCGCGTTGCTGCCCACGCCCATGCTGGAGGCCGCGCCGCCCCCCATGCCGATGCGCATGCCCGGACCGCCCAACTGGATCAACAACGCGCCCGGGGGCAGCTCCTGCTTGTGGGTGTAGCCCTCTTCGATGCTGCCCAGGCCGCCCGCGATCATGATGGGCTTGTGGTAACCCCAGCGCACGCCGCCAGCCGTTTGCTCGAAGGTGCGAAAGTAACCGAGCAGATTGGGCCGGCCGAACTCGTTATTGAACGCCGCGCCGCCGAGCGGGCCTTCGATCATGATGGACAAAGGCGAAGCGATGCGGTCCGGCGCGCCGTGCCCGTCTCGCTCCCAAGGCTCGATGGCGTCCTCGAAACGCAAATGCGAGACCGTGAATCCGGTCAGGCCTGCCTTGGGCTTGGATCCGCGCCCGGTAGCGCCTTCATCCCGGATTTCGCCGCCCGCCCCGGTGGATGCGCCCGGGAAAGGCGAAATCGCCGTCGGGTGGTTGTGCGTCTCGACCTTCATCAGGGTATGGACGACGGCCTCTCGGCGGCCGTAGACCTGCCCCTGCCCACCGGGCTGGACGTGAAAGCGTTCGGCCTTGCCGCCCGCCATGATGGCGGCATTGTCCGAATACGCCACGACCGTCCCTTCAGGCTGGGCGCGGTGGGTGGCCCGGATCATGCCGAACAGGGTGTCGGACTTCGCTTCGCCGTCGATCACCCATTGCGCATTGAAAATCTTGTGGCGGCAGTGCTCGCTATTGGCCTGGGCGAACATCATCAGCTCGACGTCGGTCGGGTCACGGCCCAGGTCGGTGAAGGCCTGGACGAGGTAAGCGATTTCGTCGTCGGAAAGCGCCAGCCCAAGCGTCCGGTTGGCAACCGCCAGTGCCTGCGCACCTTCGGCCAGCACCGGCACGGTCTGCATGGGCTTGCCAGGCAAGGTGGCGAACAATTGCGCACCGTCGAAGCCGGCATCGACCACCGTCTCGGTCATGCGGTCGTGCAGCGCGTCGGCCAGCTTGGCCAGTTCGTCGGAGGACGGTGCCTTGGCAGCGCCCAGCAAACCGCGCTTGAGCACCAGGGTGTAGGAAACGCCGCGCTCGATCCGGCGCACCTGCGGGAGCCCGCAGTTGTGAGCGATGTCGGTCGCCTTGCTGGCCCACGGCGAGACCGTGCCGAGCCGCGGCACGACGAGCAACTCCAGGCCCTGCGGGGCCTGCGGCGCGGGATCGCCGTAACGCAGCAGCTTTTCCAAGCGTTGGTACTCGTCCGCCGTCAGCTCGCCGTCCACGGAAACGAAATGCACATAGCGGGCGGCGACATCGGCGACCGAGGCATGCAAAGCCTGGAGCCGACGCAGCAGACGTTCACGACGAAACGAGGAAAGGGCAAGGGGGCCGGAGAGGCGCAGAATGGAGGCCACGATAGAGAGCAGGAAGCGGAGGAGGTGACGGAAAACGCGAGGAGTACCGCGTGCCAGCCGAGATTTTACTTCGTAGCGGGGCATCCGGGAAAACCACGAGGGGCACCGCGCCCATCGCCGCGTCCCTCCTTCGCTCGGGCATTGGACAGGCGCCGCCGCGCGCGCAAGAATTCGTTCATGGAAGAGTCATCGCACCTATTGTTCCGCACGCCGGCGATCCGGCACATCGAACGCGAAGCGCAGGCCGCGCTGCCCCCGCACACCCTGATGCGCCGCGCCGCCCGCGCCGCGGCTGACTTGATCGCCGCACGCTGGCCGCGCCACGCCGTGGACATCCTGTGCGGGCCCGGCAATAACGGCGGCGACGGCCTCATGCTCGCGGCGCTCTTGCACCGAGCCGGGCGCCAAGTGCGGGTGTGGTCCCTGCCCTGCGACCGACGCCCGTCCGATGCCGAACAGGCCTGGAAAGAATTGCCGCCCGGGTTGCTGCAGCCGGGCGAGCCCGACGCAAACGAGCCGCCTCGCTTGGCACCGAGGCTCATCGTCGACGCCATGTTCGGCATTGGCCTGTCCCGCCCCCTGCCGGAGCAGGCACGGCGCTGGTCAGAGTGGGCGTCCCTCCAGCCTGCGACCGTCCTCGCGCTCGACACGCCCAGCGGACTCGATTCGGACACGGGCACCGCGCAACCCGGCGCCTTCATCGCCCAGCACACGCTTACCTTCATCGCCGACAAGCCCGGGCTGCACACCCGTGCCGGCAAAGATCATGCGGGAACCGTCAGCGTCGCCGACCTCGGCCTCTCCGACTTGATCCGCCAGCATGCCGCGCACGCCGGCAGGCTCACGCGCCGCACCGACTGCGCCGCGCTTTTCCGCCCCCGACCGCACGACACGCACAAGGGCAGCTTCGGCACGCTCGGCCTGCTCGGCGGCGCACCGGGCATGACGGGCGCCGCATTGCTGGCCGCTCGCGCGGCCCTATACGGCGGCGCAGGCAAGATCCTCGTGGGCATGGCGGCGGCGCCCTCCTCGACGCCCGCCTACGACCCCCTGCATCCGGAACTGATGCTGCGCGATGCTGAAGGGCTGCTGGACCAGGCCGAACGCCTCGGCGTGACGGTATGGGTCGCAGGCTGCGGATTGGGCGCGGACGAATGCGCCGCACGCTGGCTGGCCCGCCTCCTCGCCGAGGCCCCCACGACCGTTCCGCTGGTCCTGGATGCCGATGCGCTGGCCTTGCTCGCCGCCATCCCCGAGTTGTCCCGCGCGCTGGCCGCGCGCAGCGGTCCGGCGATCCTCACTCCCCATCCGCTCGAGGCCGCCCGCCTATTGGGCGCTTCGACCGAGGAGATCCAGGCGGACCGCATTGCGAGCGCCCGGGAGCTTGCGATGCGCTATCGCAGTTGGATCGTGCTGAAAGGTGCAGGTAGCATCGTCTGCGGACCGGACGGATCATGGTCTGTCAACGGCAGCGGCAACGCCGGCCTCGCGACTGCCGGCACAGGCGACGTCCTGGCCGGCATGCTGGGCGCGCTACTGGCCCAGGGCATGGACATAGGCGAGGCCGCACGCGCCGGCGTATGGCTGCATGGCGCAGCCGCCGACGATTTGGTTGCACGCGGCACCGGCCCGTTGGGATTGACCGCGAGCGAAATCGCCCCCGCCGCGCGGGCCCTGCGCAATCGCGGCTGAACGGCCGCTACACGATGTCCGAGCCTGAGTCGTGCACCAACCTGCCACCGGCGATCACCAGTTGGCGGGCGCACCGCTGTGCCAGCTTGGCATCATGCGTGACGAGCAGCAGCGTCGTCCCCCGCTCGCGGTGCAGGGAGAACATGAGGTCGATGATAGCTTCGCCGGTCGCCGAATCCAGGCTGCCGGTCGGCTCGTCTGCGAACAAGAGGTCGGGTTCCACCACGAACGCACGCGCCAGCGAGACGCGCTGTTGCTCGCCACCCGACAACGTCTTGGGATAGTGCCGCAGCCGCGCGCCCAACCCGACCCGCTCCAGCATCGCGGTCGCCTTGGCGCGCGCCTCCCGCCCGGCCAACTCCAAGGGCAGCATGACGTTTTCCAACGCGGTGAGGTGCGGCAGAAGCTGGAATGATTGGAATACGAACCCGACATGGCGGGCACGAAGCTGCGCCCGTTGGTCTTCATCAAGCGCGAAGAGGTCCTGCCCCGCCAAGTAGACGTTTCCTTCCGTCGGCACGTCCAATCCCGCCAGCAGGCCCAGTAGCGTGGACTTGCCCGAGCCCGAACTCCCGGTAATGGCCACGGTCTCTCCATAGGCCACCGTAAAATCGACCCCATCGAGAATGGCGAGCTCTCCGCTCGAATCGGTGACCCGCTTGGCCAACGACCGCACGGCGATCGCATGGCCGGCCTTGGACGCGGCGGCACGCTGGCTGGCGTCGGATGGGGAGATTCCCGTCATGGTTGCATCGCCTGAAGAAAGGAAAGACATGATAAAGCCTCGCTCATCGCTACCGACCGACATCGCCGCCCCGACTGCGCCCGATGGGCGACGCCGGACATTGACGAACGCGCTATGTCTCGCCGTCGCGTTAGCCGGACTGCCTGCCGCCGCGCAAAGCCAGAAGACAGATGCGACGCAATCGAGTTCCGCGCCGGTGTTGCTCGTCTTGGGCGACAGCCTGTCCGCCGAGTACGGCCTGGCACGGGGAACGGGATGGGTGGCCTTGCTGGAGCGCCGGCTACGCGAGCGCAAATACGACTACCGCGTGGTCAACGCCAGCATCAGCGGCGACACGACGAGCGGCGGCGTCAGCCGCCTGCCGGCCTTGCTTTCGCAGCACCGACCGCGCATCGTGATTGTCGAGCTCGGTTCCAACGACGCCTTGCGCGGCTTATCACTGCAAATGACGGAGCAAAATCTGGACAAAATGGTGCAGGCGTCGCAGGCAGCAGGCGCACGCGTGCTATTGGCAGGCATGCAGATTCCGCCCAATTACGGGCGCGACTACACGCAGCGCTTCCAACAGTTGTTCGCGAAAGTGGCGCAATCACGCAAGGTGGCGCTGTTGCCCTTCCTGCTGGAAGGCGTGGCCGAACACATAGAATTCTTCCAGCCCGACCGCCTGCATCCAACAGAACAGGCGCAGCCACGCATCTTGGACAACGTCTGGCGACATCTCGAGCCGCTGCTCGGCCCCGCGAACGCTTGAAGGCTACCCCCAGGACGTAGCGAGGCGCCTTGCGGGCCTCGCCCAGGCCGGTCAACGCGCCGCGGACGAGGACGCGCCTTGCGCGTCGGCCGTGACGCTGACTTGATATTTTTCCCGCAGCATCTGGAGCACGGCCAATTGTTCGGCCTGCGCCCAGCGGCGCTCCATCATGGATTTCTCCGCGGCGATGACGCTCGCTTCGGGCTTGGGTGCGGCCTCGACCTTGAGCACGCGCGCGATGACGTAGGCATCGCCAGTCGTCGTGCCGACGAACGCAGGCAGCTTGTCGGTAGGCGCCTTCATCACCGCGTCCACCACCGTGGGAGCCACTCCCTGG
This sequence comes from Pigmentiphaga sp., assembly GCF_019689535.1. GTDB lineage: Bacteria > Pseudomonadota > Gammaproteobacteria > Burkholderiales > Burkholderiaceae_B > Pigmentiphaga. The sequence continues at coordinate 11,733 of NZ_JADGHH010000043.1, read as the reverse complement.
GGCGCATTGCGCGCCACCGTGACCGGAGCGCCGAAGCCTTGCGTGGAATCCTGCTCGCGCAGGGCCTTCAATCGTTTCTCTCCCTCTTCGCGTGCCAAGCCCATGGCGCGCTCATCGGTCAATTGCTGGCGAATGGTCGCCGCGACTTCATCCAAGGGCTGCACGGTAGAGGGAATGTGGCGGGTCACGCGGACGGCAGCCAAGCGATTCGGCGCCAACTCGATCACGCCGGAGTTACGCTTTTCCTGCAGGACTTCCTCGGAAAACAGCGCCTGGGCGACCTTGGGATTGCCCAGCACGTCGTTGCCGGGCTGGCCGCTGCGGCCGATGCCTTGCGCCTCTTGGATCTTGAGGCCGAACTTCTGGGCCGCAGGTTCGAGCGTATCGCTTTGCTCATACACCAGGTTGGTGAACTGCTCGGCCGCCTCCGCAAAGCGGCGGGCCGCCTGCTGCTGCTTGATCTCCTCGACGATTTCGTTGCGCACCTCGGCCAGCGGCTTGACTACCGCCGGGCGGACGCCGGTCAGCTTGATGATGTGGAAGCCGTAGTCGGTCGGCACGACTTCCGACACCTCGCCTTCCTTGAGCGCAAACGCGGCATCCTCGAAAGGCTTGACCATCATGCCACGCCCGAACCAGTCGAGATCGCCGCCGTTGCCTGCGGAACCCGGGTCCTGGGAGTTTTCACGCGCGAGCTTGGCGAAATCCGCGTTCGGCGCCTTGGCCTGCTCGGCGAGGGCCTGCGCTTTCTTGCGGGCCTCCTCGCGCGCGGCTTCACTCGCCCCGCTTTCGACCGCGACCAGGATATGGCTGGCGCGGCGCTGCTCCTCTTGGCGATAGCGGGCCTGGTTCTGCTCGTAGTAGGCCTTGATGTCCTCGTCAGACACCGAAATGTTGGGCGTCACCGCGTTTTGGTCCAGCACCACGTATTGCGCGTCGACGCGCTCGGGCAACTGGAAGCGCGAACGATTGGCCTCGTAATAGGCCTTGACGTCGTCGTCCGTGACCTCGACCTTGGCCCGGTAGTCTGCCGCCGCAAAGCGCAGCATCTGGATCTCCCTGCGCTCGGTCGCCGCGGCGACGAGGCGATCCATGACGGCCTCGGGCACGACCGCCGATTGCGCAACCGGCCCCAACACTTGCTGCAGGGCGAGGTCGCGGCGCAACTGCGCCTCGAACATGACCGGCGTCATGCCCTGGGCCGCCAGCGCGTCACGATAGCGGGCATTGCTGAAACGGCCGTTTTCCTGCACCGCCGGAATGGCTTGGATCGTGGTCCGCAGCAAATCGTCGGAAGCCGAGAAATAGTTCTTGGAAGCCTCGGCCGCGATCAGCCGCGTGTTGATGATCTCGTCCAAGACCGCCTTGCGCATGGCTGGCGTATCGAAAAGCTGGGGATCGAACTGCGCGCCCATCATGGACCGCAGTTGGTCCAGCCGACCCCTGACCGCGGCATCGAATTCCTGCTGCGTGACCGATTCACCCGCCACCTTGGCCAACGCGCTCTCGCGTTCCATGAAATTGGAGTAACCCTGTATGCCAACGAAGACGAACGACGGCAGGATCAGCAGCAGCAAGACAAACTGCATCCAGCGGCGATGGTTACGAATGAGGTCAAACATGCACGGATACTCCGGTCGGATGCCAGCGGCAAGACGGCCTAACAAGCAAAATGCCCACAGGCGCAAGGCCGATGGGCACCCAAAAGTGTCGTTTCGATTCTAGCATGGCCCCCCGCAGGAAAGCCGCATCGACCCGTCGGCCGACCACGTTGTCCCCGCATCGATCAGGCCGGCCCCACCCCCGCGAACAAGGCCATGTCCCGCGCCAAGTCGCCGCTCGCCTGGACTCGCCGATTGCGGCTGGCAGCGAAGTCGAGCATGCGGTCGATGGGAATCCGTGCGCGTTCGCCGAGCGCAGGATCCAAGAGGATCTCGCCCGCGCCGTGCTCCAACACATCGGCCAGATTGGCCAACCCGTTCATCGCCATCCACGGGCAATGGGCGCAGCTCTTGCAGGTCGCACCGTTGCCAGCCGTGGGCGCAGCAATGAAGGTCTTGCCGGGCGCCGCCTGCCGCATTTTGTAAAGTAACCCTTGATCAGTGGCCACGATGAAGTGCGTGGCATCGAGCTCGCGTGCCGCCCTGATCAGCTGCGAAGTCGATCCAACCACGTCGGCCTGGGCCACGACCGATGGCGGAGACTCCGGATGAACCAGCACCTTGGCCTGGGGATGCTCGGCGCGCAACAACTCCAGCTCAATGCCCTTGAACTCGTCATGTACCAGGCAGGACCCCTGCCAGAGCAGCATGTCCGCGCCTGTCTGCGCTTGAACGTAAGCGCCCAGGTGCCTGTCGGGTGCCCAAAGGATTTTTTGCCCTTGCGCGTGCAAATGAGCCACGACCTCGAGTGCAATCGCCGAGGTCACGGTCCAGTCCGCCCGAGCCTTCACCGCTGCACTCGTATTGGCGTACACCACCACCGTGCGATCCGGATGGGCGTCACAGTATGCCGAAAACGCGTCGGCCGGACAGCCGAGGTCCAATGAGCACGTTGCCTCCAGGTCCGGCATCAGCACGCGCTTCTCGGGGCTGAGTATCTTGGCGGTTTCGCCCATGAATCGCACGCCTGCCACCACCAGCGTCTTTGCGGGGTGATCGCGCCCGAAACGCGCCATTTCCAGGGAATCGGCCACACAGCCACCGGTTTCCTCGGCCAATTCCTGCAGTTCCGCATCCACGTAGTAATGGGCGACCAGCACAGCATTTTCGCGTTCCAGCAGCTCACGGATCCGCGCCTTCAGCGCTGCCCGGCGCTCGGCCGGCAGCGGCTCGGGCACCTTGGCCCATGCCCGGCCCACCGTGCACGCGCTGGCTTCGGCGTCCCGGACGAGAGATGGATGATCGAATTCGAGAACGCGAAGCGCAGCCTTGGTCATGTCGTAGTCCGCAACGTTTTTATGCTCAATATGAGCATTTTTGGCTCATAAAAAAAGGGATCGCCATTTATGCTAATAATGAGCATATCCCCTGTCAAGGGGATCGCCGTGGCAAAGACGACAGTTCTCACGCCGCGTGCAAGAACGCCAATCCGATGCCGGCCAGCGCGAACGATGCGGGGATGATGCGCCGGACCTTCGGATCCAAAAGACGCGCTGCTCTCCCCCCGCCGACAAGGACTCCTGCGCCAGCAAGCCATTGATGCGCACAGGCTCATCGCCACCCGTAGACGCTCCCGTCCACCTGGGTCACGATCTCTTCGATGCGCGCCTGCGCAGCGCTGCAATACTCCGCCAGCTGTTTGCCGGCAGCTTGCAAAGCGTCGAGGCCGGCCGAATAGAGCCCCTTGACTTCTCGTTCAGCGCTTTCGATCGCCTCGCGCGGATCGGGAAGCCCCGAGCGCAGGATCAGTTCCGACCGCAATTGGCGAACCCGGGGCACCAGGGCCCTCCCGAAGTACTCTTGGCAGATCAGCGACTCCGCCGCAGCGAGGTTCAGGCTCTGCGTCGCAGCGAAATACCTGAGCTGCTCGGCGGCCGAGGCATCCCCCGCCGGCACCGAAAGGGGTCCGAACAAGCCCAGCAAGACCGCCCCGGCTCTCCTCCCCGGGCGCATCCTCGTCTTCACGATGCTCTCCTCCGTTGCAGACAGCGCGCTTGGAGCCGCTGGCGCGCCCGGCAGGCGCGCCGCCCCACTCGATGCGTTTGAAATATTTTGAAACTTCTCGGATTGTCTACGACCGCCGGGCCCACGTAAAGACGGGGTTCCCCCAGGGATTCCGGTGGGGGATAGGCACAGATTTACGGCGTTTCGCAAGCTCGCACGAACGCGTCCGCCAGCCCGGGCACCGACCGCTTGGGCCAGATCGCGCTGACGTCGAAGCGCGGCAGGCGCGCCCCGTCGGCCACTTCGCAATAGCGCACACCTTTGAAATCCAGCGAACGTATCCAGCTGGGAAGCAACGCTATGCCGCAGCCCGCGGCCACGCAGGCCAATACCGTCAACGTGCGGTTGGCCTCCTGCACCACCTCGGCATCCAGTCCCGCCTTGCGGAAGGTATCCATCACGGATTCGTAAAAGGTCGGCAACTGCGAGTGGGGAAACATGACCAGGCCCGCCCGGGCGATTTCCGCCATGGAAACCCGGTCTTCCCGGCCCGGGCCCAGGTCGGCCGGGACCGCCGCCACCAGCCGCTCGCGCATCAGCACTTTTTCCTGCATGACGCCGGTCAGCGCGACCGGCGTGTGTGCCAATGCGACGTCGATCTCGCCTCGGGACAAGGCCTGGGCCTGCTCCGCGTTGCTCATTTCTCGCAGCACGACACGCACGCCTGGCGCGTGTTCGCGCAACGCCCGCAAGCCCCGGGGAAGGATATCGATCAGGGCGCTGGACACTAGCCCCACGCGCAGCACGCCGGCCCGCCCCCTGGCAATGGCCTGCGCCGCATCCAGGGCATTGGCAATGCGGGAGACGCCGCTGCGAACGTCTTCGGCAATCTGGCGCGCCGCCGCGGTGGGCTCTGCACCCCGCCTGGAGCGCTGGAACAGGCGCACCCCCAACTCGCGCTCGAGCCGTGCCAATGACTGGCTCAACGCCGGCTGGGCGATGCCCAGGCGCTCCGCTGCCTTGCTCACACTTCCGGTGTCCAGCACCGTCAGGAACTCCTCCAGCCGGCGGATATCCATCACAAATCCTTATGTAAAAACATAAAAACCTGGATAGATAAATATATCAAGCCTTCCTAGAATCGCCCGCATTCCGGCCGGTAGGGCCGGCGAGAATCCTGGAGAGACATTCTTGGCAACCATCATGCCGCCTGCCGTGGATACCCACGCGCACGTTTTTGCCCGTTCGCTCGCGCTCGCGCCCGGACGCCGCTACGCGCCAGAGAACGATGCGCTGCTGGAGACCTACCTGGCGCACCTCGACGCCCATGGCCTGCAGGCGGGCCTTCTCATCCAACCCAGTTTCCTCGGCACAGACAACCGCTACATGCTCGATGCCATCCGCCTGGCCCCCCACCGGCTCAAAGGCGTCGCCGTCGTGGACGCACGCACGAACGCCGCCGAACTCGGGCGCATGGCCCAGGCTGGCGTCGTGGGCATCAGGCTGAATCTCATCGGCCAACCGTTGCCGACGCTGGAAGATGGAACGTGGCGGGACCTGCTGGGTTGCGTACGCGAGTTAGGCTGGCATGTCGAACTCCACGTCGAGGCGGCAAGGCTGGCGGACATCGTGACGGCGCTCCAACCGGCGCATTGCCGATTGGTCGTGGACCACTTCGGCCGCCCCGACCCCGCATTGGGCACGGCCGACCCCGGGTTCCGCTGGCTGCTCGAAGCCGCCGGCGACTATGACCTCTGGGTCAAGCTCTCCGGCGCGTACCGGAACTGGCGCGACCCCTCCGGCGCCGACGCGCGCAGGGCCGCCGAGCTCCTCCTCGCGCATGTCGGGCCAGACCGATTGCTATGGGGCAGCGACTGGCCCCACACCCAGCACCCGGGCGTGACGTATGCACAAACCCGCCGTGCACTGGACGACTGGATCAGCGATCCGGCGCTGCGCCAGCGCATACTCGTGATCAACCCCAGAAGCTGTTTTGGATTCCAAGGAGACGAGACCCCATGATCCCCTACCGCAACTTCGCCGCAGGCCTTCTGGCCGCTGCCCTGCCACTGGCGGTGCAAGCCGCGTGGCCCGAAAAGCCCATCACCCTGATCGTCACCTACCCGCCCGGCGGGACCGTGGACGTTGTCGCCCGCGTCATCGGGCCCAAGCTATCGGCCAAACTCGGGCAGTCCGTCATCATCGACAACAAAGGCGGTGCCGGCGGCATGATAGGCGGCGCTGCTGCCGCGCGCTCGGCCCCCGACGGCTACACCTTCATGCTCGACGCGTCGAATCACGCGCAAAACCCCGCCCTGCAATCCAAAATGAGCTTCGACACGCTCAAGGATTTCCAGGCGGTCTCCTTGCTGCTGCGCGTCCCCAACGTGCTCGTGACTTCGCCAAACAGCACACTGATCAACTCGGTGCAAGACCTGATCAAGAATGGCAAGTCCAAGAACCCGGCCTACTTCGCCTCGGCCGGCCCAGGCTCGGCGCAACACTTGGCGGGCGAACTCTTCAACGTCATGGCGGGAACCTCCCTCGTGCACGTCGCCTATAAAGGCGGCGGCCCAGCCATGGTCGACGTGATGTCCGGCCAGGTGCCCATTATGTTCGCCAGCCTGGGCTCGGCATGGACACACATTCAAAGCGGCAAACTGCGACCCATCGCAGTGGGCGGAGACAAACGCTCGCCTGTCCTGCCCCACTTGCCCACCATCGCGGAGTCCGGCGTGCCGGGTTTTTCGTCGTACGAATGGAATGCCGTGTTCGCACCCGCGGGTACGCCCAAGCCCATCGTCGACAAGATGTCGGCCACACTGGCCGAAGTGCTCAAGGATCCCGAAGTCAAGACCAAGCTCGAGGGCATAGGCGCCGAGCTCGTCGGATCCACGCCTGAAGAACTCGAGGCTTTCCGGCGCGCAGAAATCGAGAAATGGAAGGACGTCGTGAAGAAAAGCGGGATTACGTGGAATTGACGAGCGAGTAGGACGATCTCTCGCAATTTGCGGATGCGGCTCGGGCCCCGGGCCGCGCGACTTGCCGCCCTCGGTGCCGCGTGCACCGGGGAACCCCGGTTCTAGGCCAGCTCCCCGCCAGCGAGCACCGGATGGCGGCGCCGCTCACGCCGGCCCCAATGCTGGCCCACCGAGCGGATGCGCCTCCCGCTTCTTCGGTAGCCACACGTGCAGCTGCAAGCGTTTAGGATCCTCTCCGACGTCGCAAACTTGGATGTACGCGCATTGTTGGCGCAATCGATACACGGCACCCCACCGATCGGCCACGGTCTTGAACGTAAGAACGAAATAGTCGAGCTCGGCCCTCTCTTTGATCCACATTCGGCTACGAACCTGCCATGTATCCAAAAGGCCGAATTATTACGGCGATTGTAACAAATTGCAATAATGAAATTTGCAGCGCGTGCGCACCAAGGCTGGCGACTATGAAGTCGTGCGGCATGCCGGATCCCGAGGCCATCGGCACCCAACTCCGACCTCGCAGAAGAACAATCCTGGTCAGTCAAAAACATCGCAGCCGATTTCTTCCGACGCGCCGCACTTCCGGCATCTCACGACAAAGCAGCCCACGCCTTCCGAAAGTTCCGGACGACCGTTGATCGCCCGGAAACTTTCCCCGCATGACCTGCAACGCACTGACACGCTGTCCAGGCCGGAGAGGGCGACGCTTCTTTCCCTCTCGGTTCCATCTTCATCCGAATAGGTGAAGTCCCAGTCAAACAGAGAAAAGAACGCAGTTTCTACACGCTTCTGAGACATGGCGTCCTCCCTTGTTGTCCTAGCAAAGCAACTCTAGCATCGCATCGGCGTTCGTGCTGCTTCCTCCTCTGCCGGTGTCATGCACCCGCCTCGAAAAGAAAGGAACGAGACGATGCCGATGCCATGGGTGGCACCAAGGTTCGCACGGAAGGACGAAGGGTATCGATGATGGCCTGCCGCAAGGACGGTAAGCTATAGTCCCCCTCATTCCTTATCATTCATCCGGCCGCTGGTTGCTTCAGCGTTGGCCCCGTGCTCCATCTCCCTTGACGTATGACTGCTGAAGAAAAACACGACTACTTGGAAGGACAGCTGACAGGTCTCGTCCTCGCCATTCAACGACTGGTGCAAACCACGCCGTATCCGGAGGCGACGCGTCGGGAAATCGCAAGAATCATTACAGAAGAGATCGCGTCCGCGAGCGACTTGTGCGCGAGCGATGCCTACATTGCCGGACTACGCGCAACGTCGTTCGCGGTTGCGCACGACCGATGACTTGCCTGCCAGGCCAACTCGATGACCGGACACAGACGTTCGGGATGCTGGGTGCAGATTGCGGCCACCAAGCGCAGCGGCAGTTAACGGCGCAGCCACCACACGTGCAGCTCGATTCGGCCTGACCTGGAATGAAGTTCCACATGCGCGTTCCGGCCATGCAGCCTCAATGCCACCTCCCTGGCCTGCGCTTTCGCCCCCTCCTCGAACACCAAGATGTAGTCGGCCTCTGGCCCTTCGGCGTCCTCGTCGTCCTGCTCCATGCCCTGCTAGTCGCCTCCCTCCCGGCATGGAAAGATACGCTGCGCTTACGAAACCGGCCGAACAAATCCGTTTATGCCGCACACGATTCAGCTTATGGGGCAACGCAGGCGCCCCCTTCGCTGCGAAAAATATTCACCGCCGACTGACGATCGTACGAGCCGTGCTCTCGCGCCCGATCTTGATGCAGATCAATGACGGAGTGCGGAAAGCTGGGCTCCTCCGGCCACCAGCCGCTATGCTTTGCTGCGAAGCTCCAAGAAGGCCTCTGCACGCGGCGTCCGGGAGGCGCTCCCTGGCCACCCCTAATCAGAAACGGCTCCCGGCCCTCGCGTGCATGCCACCTAGCAGCACCCGCAGGCGAGGATCTCTTCTTTTTCCTTCTTTTTCGCCGCCGTTACCATCTGCTCGACGCTGGTCCGCACGATGGGCCCTTTGGGCATCCATACGTGAAGCTCGAAAATCTCCGGGCCATCGCCGACATTGCGAACCTCGATATGTGCGCCCTGCTGGCGAAGTCGCCACGCCGCCATCCACCGGTCCGCATCTTTCTTGAACGTCAGAACGCTGTAGTCGAATCCCTCGCTACCGTCCCACATCGCTGCTCCCTCAGTCCAGACGTGCAGAAGCAGCGAATGATACGCCGCCACGGCGTATCTCAGTCAGCCAAGAAGACCTGCCTTGCCGACTGTTCTCGGGCTCAATGCGCTATCGCGTCCGCGGCGCGATACGCATCCACGGGAGCAGGCACCCGCAGGACGGGCGCCGCCGAGATCGACGCGTGCGCGGCCCACGACTGCAAGCGCTGGCCTTAGCTCGGGGGAATCACCGGAAGAACGAGATAAGAAGGTCGTTCCGGTCCAGAACAAACCGTCGTGCGCCCGCGGAAGTCTTCTCCACCGCGATCGGCCGGGTGCGTATGCGTCAGGCGCCCCTTCACGTTCTCGAACTCGAAGTCCTTGCCTTGCAGCGTCAGGCCCAAGCGATAGCCTTTCGGAATGACGATGGAGGTGGGCCAGATCTCGACATCGAGCGGGTAGTAAGTGCCGGGGGCCAGCTTTTGGATTTCATCATGCGCGTGATAGACCCGATAGGGAGTCGTCATCGCTTCGTCCAGCTTGCGGTGCGAGGCCCGCAGCCATCCTCTCGTAACGGGAGTCGGCTCGTGGGCGCCATCGAAAATCACCTCTTTTCCTGAGGGGTCGAATAGGCGCAGCACGGCGAAGATATCGGCGTCGCGAGTGGTCGAGGCGATCCAGAGCCGCAAGGTGATGAACCCGGTGATTTCCGTCTCCTGCTCGAAGGGGGCGGTATGGAAATGCAATCCTGTTTCCATGGCCTCGAAGCTTGCCTCGCTCGTCCCCGCGGGCTCGCGCAGGGTCAGGGACGCGTCAGATGGATGGAGGTAGTAGCGGGTCCATCGGGTTCGGGCCAGGGGAAACTCGTTCTCGTCCCTGCGTATCTCGCCATCGACCGTGCGGATGGACAACTGCACGGGAGCAGTATCCTGCCAGCCGTTGTCCTCGCCTTTCAAGAAGTGGTCGAAAAAACGCCTTTGCATTGCCACGTAGCGAGGCAGGTAGAAGCTCTCGTAGTGGGTGCCGATATGCATCGAAAGCCACTTTTGCTTGGATCCTGCGCGCAGGTAGCCTTCGATGTTGCCGCGCAGGTGATTGCCCGGTCCTCCCCAGTTCCCTGCCGAGAGCAGCGGCACCTCGATGCGGGCCAAGTCGGGGCTGCGTTGCTTGTGCCAGGCGTCGCAAAGCGGGTGCTTGGCCATCTCCGCGGGGTAATCGTTCCTATTGCCGAGTAGCATGGCTTCGTCCAAGGCAGGCCCCGTCGTGGGAAGGCCGTCATCCCTATCGCGGTAAGGCGTATTCACATTTCCATGCTGGTTGGAGAGGACTTGCTTGGGCCACCACGAGAACAAAAAGCCATTGCTCATGATCCCGCCGTGGTAGCCATAGTCCCTGTAATGGTCCGATCGCCCCTCCCAAGGCACGATCGCTGCGAGATGGGGCGGCCGCAGCGCGGCGACCAACCACTGCGTGGCGGCATAGTACGAAATTCCTATCAAGCCGACCTTGCCGTTGCTCCACGACTGGGTGCCGGCCCATTCAATGGCTTCGTAATAGTCCTGAATCTCCCGCGGCGACATCGGGTCGAGGTAGCCCGGGGACTTGCCACTGCCGCGCGCATCAACGTGGATGACCACATAGCCGTGCGGGACCCACCGCTCGGGATCGACCGTCTCCCACCGGAGATACTTCCCGGTGGAGCCGTCCTCGCACAGGCCGGGATACAGGCGACACAGTTTTTCCCACTGAGGCTTGAAGCCGTCGGCGAAATGCACGTCCTTTCCATACACGCCAGCGGCCATGATGACGGGATAGCGTCCCGGCTCGCGCGGTCGAAAAACGTTCGCGCTGAGCCGGGTGCCGTCGCTGACTTCGATCGTGACATTTTTCTCGAAGAGCAGCGTATATTGCGTGGAGTCGTCGGAGCCCGAAGCCCCAGGCCCTTGAGTGCGTGCGTTCATTATCGAAGTGTCTCCGTGGCAAGGGGTCATTGTTTTTCGATCTTGGCTGCTCGCGCGATGTCCTGGTAGATCTCGGTCTCCTTGGCCAAATAGCGCGACATGTCTTCCGGGGAGCCTCCTGCGACGTCCAGGCCCATGGATTCGAAGCGCTGGCGTATCGCGGGGGACGCCATCACATCGTTGAACGCTTTGTTCAGCTTGGCCACGACTTCCGGCGGCGTCCCGGCTGGAGCAAACACGCCCTGCCATCCGCCTTGCACCTCAAAGCCAGGCACTCCCGCTTCTGCAATGGTGGGTACATCAGGCATTTGGGGGAACCGGGTTGAGCCAGTGACGCCCAGGGCCCGGAGCTTTCCATGCTTGACCTGCTCGATGGCCGATACCGGGTTCAAGAAAGCTAGCTTCACTTCCCCCGACATGACGGCATTCATGGCAGGCGCGGCGCCTTTGTACGGCACATGGACCATGTGCGTGCCCGCCTTGTAGTTGAAGTATTCCGCCACCAAATGCATCGTGTTCCCGATGCCAGCCGAGCCATAGGTAATGTTCGACGTCGTCGAGCGGGCCAGCTGTATCAGCTCTTGCACGTTGGCGGCGGGCAATGAGGGATTCACGACGAGCACCTGCCCGCGCGTCGACCCAACCAAGACGACGGGAGTGAAATCCTTGTCCGTATCGTAGGGCAGCGACCGATACAGGATGGGATTGATGACGTGGGAGCCCGTGGTGTAGAGCAAGGTATAGCCATCCGCCGGCGCTTTTGCCACCAAATCGGTCGCGATGATGGCGTTGGCGCCTGCACGGTTTTCCACGACCACCGCCTGACCGAGGCTTTTCGTCAGTTCTTGGGCCAGGATGCGGGACACGGTATCCGGATTGCCGCCCGGCGCGAAGGGAAGCAGCAGCTTGATCGTCCGTTCAGGAAACGTTCCTCCAGGAGATGCCGCAGCCGCAGCAGTCACAGCAGTCACGCTTCCTATCAATAAGCTGAGTCCTGCACAGATGGTGACTCTCATACTCTCCTCCTGGCATGCCCCGCGGGCACTAAAAATAT